>JBATJK010000151.1:0-11822 GCA_049668445.1 Gemmatimonadota bacterium | reverse complement strand
GTCCAATGTCGAAATAGGCGTTCTCGTGCTCGTAGATGTTCACCAGCTCGTAGGCCCTGAAGTCGATCGGGTCGGGGCAGGCCGCGAACGCGCCGTTGTACTCGTCCGGATAGAACACCTGCACGGCGAGAGCTTCCCAGCCGCCGGTCGATCCTCCGTAGGTGAAACGGGCCCAACCCTCGCCGATCCCTTGGAACTGCTCCTCGATATACGGAATCAACTCATACGTCAGGGCATCGCCCCACGGACCCTGGCTGGCCGAATTCACGGCGTACGAGTCGTCGTAGTACGGCGTGGGATGCTGGATCTCGATCGCCAGGAAGCGCGGGAAGTCGGGAGAGATCCAGCGCTGATACAGGTCGTACTCCTCCTGCTGCTGGATGCGGTTGTAGCAGTCGAGGCTGAAGCGCTCGCTGTACTCGCACTCGAGGTCCGGATCCGGCGGCTCGGTGCGGAAGCCGCCGAAGTCCCGCGGGAAGTGCCCGTGAAACACCATCAGCGGGTATCGGGCCTCGGGGTGGTCGTCGAAACCCTCGGGCACGAGCACGTGCGCTCCGACGTACATGTCGCGGCCCCAGAACTCCGAGAGCAGTTCGCTGCGCATGCGAATGTGCCTGATGTACTTGGTGTCCTCGGGCGGCTCGATCTCCGGAATGACCTGGTCCAGCACGATCTCGATCGTCTCGGCCCGCGAAGGATCGACATGAACCGTCTTCGGCGTCGAGTAGAGATTGCCCGGTTTCCGGTTCCACTGCTGCCCTTCGCCCCGGTCGGGCGGCAGGCTGACCTTGTGCCCCGTGGCCAGCTCGAACGTCTCGTACACGTTCAGCACCGCCTGGACCGAGTACTCACCGGCAGGGAGGTCGGCGAGCGCTTCGATCGGGTGGCCGAACGTGACGCCGTCGATCACCGCCGCCTCGCCCGGCTGCCAGGCCTCGACGTCGATCCCGAAACCCTGCGCGCTGCGCGCCGGCTCGGAGCGAAGCTGAAAACGGGGCTCGGCCTCGGTGTCGGCAGGTGCGATCAACAGGATGACGCGGCCGTCGAGCGGGCCACTTCGCGCGTCGCCGTCGTATTGAACGGCGAAGCTGAGCGGACTGGTGGCGTCGTCACCGCCATCGGCCGGAGCGCACGCGCCGATGAGCGTGGCCAGAAGAACGGTGGACGCAGAAGAAGACGTCGGGAAACGCATGCCGTTACCTCTCGTTCGGATGAAGCTCACTGGCCGGAGACGACGAAAGAGCCGTCCAGGTCGGCCAGCGACTGAACTCCGTGAAGCTGCATCGCCACCTGCAGTTCCGCGCGCAGAATCTCCAGGACCTTTTCCACCCCCGCCTGTCCGAAGGCCGCCATGCCCCACAGGTAGGGGCGGCCGATGCATATGGCGTCCGCGCCCAGGGCCAGGGCCTTCAGAATGTCGGTACCCCGGCGGAAGCCTCCGTCTACCAGCACCGGAACCCGTCCGTTCGCGGCGGCCACCACTTCAGGAAGACTCTCGATCGAACTCCTCCCGCTCGCCTCCGCCCTTCCGCCGTGATTCGACACGATGATGCCGTCGGCCCCGTACTGCACGCAGCGGAGCGCGTCGTCACCGCGAACGACCCCTTTCACCAGGATGCGCATGTCCGTCTCGTCCCGGAGTCGACCGATGAAGTCCCACGTCATCCACGGCGTGTCGAATGCGACCCCCTGCATCTCGAGGCCATCGAACATGCGCTTTCGACTGAGCCAACCCGTCGGTCCCGGGTCGTGGCACGTCGAGCAGTCGCGGGCATCTGCCTTCACGGATCGCTTCAACGTCTCCCTGTTGCTGTTGACCGGAAGGTCCACCGTCAACACCAGCGCCGGACAACCTGCCTCCTCGGCCCGTCGCAGAAGGGCCTGCGTAACGCTCCAGCTGGAGGTCGGATAGAGTTGATACCACACGGGCCGGCTTCGCACCTCGTTCACGTCCTCCACGGACGTCGTCGTGACCGTCGAGAGAATCTGGTGGTGGCCCAGGGCCGTCGAAGCCCGCGCCGCGGCCAGTTCTCCCTCGGGATGGAAGGCCTTCTGACTTCCCGCCGGAGCCAGGACGATCGGAGTCTCCCAGCGCTCTCCCAGCATCTCCACGCCCGTGTCGACGGCGCTCACGTCTACCAATCGGCGTGCTCGGAGATCGAAGTGCCCGAAACCCTCCCGATTGGCGCGCAGCGTTTCGTCGCCGTCCACCCCCGTCGCCAGGTATCCGTAGTGAGCCGGGGGAAGGGCCTGCCGGGCGACATCCCGGAAATCGAACACGTTGATCGCGTCATCCGGAGATTCGATGAGGTCTGACAATTCGCGGACCGTAGTCCGTGCGGTCGTGTCGTCCGACTCGCCGGGAGCGCAGGCCGAGAAACCCAGGAGGGGGAGAAGCGGACTGCCTGCGAGGAAACGCGCGAACGACCTGCGAGTGAGGGGAGCGGCCTGACTCATCTGGATCTCCCGTGTGAGGAACGTATCAGAAGAACTCCCTGAACAATCGGTCCGTAGCCTCGTCCAGCTCCGGAGACGGCAGCGCCTGAGTCCTGAGCACTTCAGCCTCGCGCGCGAATGCCCGGAGGTTCTGCCGGAAGCGCTCGAAGCGGACCTCGTCGATGTAATCCAGGGCCGTCTCGTCGCCGATGAAGTTCGCGACGCTGCCCCAGCCGCGTGCCGATCGCCTCACGCCGGCCGCCAGCTCCGGATTGTCCCCTTCGACCGCGAAGGCATAGACCAACACCGCCAGTTGAATCCGTCCGACGTGCGCCTTCTGCACGGCCATTCGCTCACGGTGCGCCCGGATCTCGGCCACGTTGAACAGCATCGAGGCCGGCGGGAACAGGTTGGGCACCGCGTTCTCCAGCAGCCAGGCGGCTTCCTGCTGGATGACGTCCACCAGCAGCGGGTTCACGGCCGCCGTGCCCGCGGGCGCGGGCAGCGTGATCAGCGACGTCTCGCGTCCCCCGCCGTGGTTGGTGACCAGGCCGCTGGCATCGAACTCCACCAGGAGGCTGTCGTCCGGCGGCACGGGGATCATGTAGACGAATTCGCCCGTGGAGATCATCTCCGCCGGGTCCTCGACGGGTCTCACCTCTCCCCAGTGGCCGTATCGCTGACGCACCGGGACGAACACCGACAGGGCTCCATTGAGAGAATCGTAGTACGGGTCGAAGATCCGGTCCTCGAGGCTGTCCTCCTGGACGACCAGCGCCAGGGCCTCCGCCTCGTTCCAGTCCAGCTCGCGCGGGAACCCCTGCCCCGCCGCCCACGCCGTCTCGACCGGCAGGCTGGGGATCGTGAACGGGTACAGGGTGGCCACCAGCACCAGTGCCCCGGTCAGCCAGTGCTGCGCCTCCTCGCCGGTAAATCGTGCGATGAACCAGGCGAAGAACACGCCGGCGATCGCCGAGGCCGCGACCGTGGATTGCAGGAAGAACCGCAGACTGTCCTGGAACAGCCACGCGAGGGGAGCCACCGCCCACAGGAGGAGGAACAGGCCCTTCTGTCGCCGCCACAGCATCCACGCCAGCCAGAGCACTCCCGGCGCCGCCAGGGCGTAAGTGAACAGCGCCACCGAGCCGGCCACGTGACCGCGCTGGCCGTTGTACCATTCGAGGTGCCGCAGGAAATGCAGGATGTAGGGCGAGCTCAGGAGAATCGTGAGAGCACCGGTGAGAATCAGTCCCTTCCAGCGGCGCGTGGCCAGGCCGGCCAGCAGGATGCCGAGCCCGATCACGGGAGCGCCCCCGAGGTGCACGTACGTCGTCAGGGTCCCGAACAGGATGGCCCGCACGTAACGCTTCTCGAGGAAGAAGTGGATTGCCCACGCCGACAGGATGAAGATCCAGCCCGACGGCACGCCGACGAAGAAAGGCGCGGCCGACATGACGCTGCCGGTAAGCAGCGCCACGGCGAACAGCGCGGCGCGGTCGCCGCCGAACCGGCGGGCGAAGTACGCGGCCGTGAACACCGCCGCGGCCCACTGCACCACGGCGAGGATGGAGAACGCGTGGATGTAGGCCCAGCCGTCGCCCCCCATGAGACGACCCAGAAACCCGATGGCGTAGTGAAGGGCAGGCCCCTGCAGATTCGGTCTTCCGGTGGGTGCCCAGTTCAGGTAGTCCCACCAGTACACGCCATTCTCCGCGTACTGCCGGGCCAGCGAAATGTGGTACCCGAGATCGTTGTCGGCGAAATAGTCCCGGAGCATCAACAGAAGCAGGACCAGGTGCAGCGCGACCACCAGGACGAGGGCGCGCCGTGCGCCCTGCGATTCGCGTTCGCCGTGGGGTACCAGACTGACGCTCATGCTGCCTCGGACTGGGGGTGACCAGCGGTGCCCCTGCAGAAAGGCAATCACATAATCTGCACCAACCGTCCGATGATCGCACCCCCGTGCGGCGCATCGGCGTTTGACAGGCGGCCCGGGAGCGGAGTCAATTGCCGGCCATGACAAAGCTACTCGAGCGATTGACCAACGTGCGCCGGGACGAGACAGGGGCGCTGTTATGGGCCCTGGTCTACGGGTTCTGCATCTTCCTCGCCTACTACATTTTGCGGCCCGTCAGGGACGAGATCAGCTCCGCCGACCGGGGCAACCTGCAGATCCTGTGGACGGCGGTGTTCATCGTCATGCTCATCGCGGTACCCGCCTATTCCTGGGTCGTCGCCCGCTGGCCACGCGGGAAGTTCGTTCCCTGGGTGAACCGGTTCTTCATCTCTTGCCTGATCGGGTTCTACATCGCGCTCGTCTCGCTCCCGCTCGGCGCCCGCCCCTGGATCGATCGAGTGTTCTACGTGTGGGCCAGTGTGTTCGCCCTGTTCGTGGTCACCGTGTTCTGGGGCTTCATGGCCGACCTGTTCACGAGCGAACAGGGCAAGCGGCTCTTCGGACCGATCGCGGTCGGGGGTTCGCTGGGCTCGATCATCGGATCGACGGTGACCGCCGGCCTGGTCGATGTGTTGCCGGCGTTCTCGCTTCTGCTCGTGGCCTGCGTCCCCCTCGAGATGGCGGCCCAGGCGGCCCGCCGGCTGCAACGACACTCGGACCGTGCCGGAAGCACGCTTCGCAGTGACAATGCCCCGGTGTCGGGCAGCGTGTGGAGCGGGATCAAGGTCGTGTTCAGCTCGCCGTACCTGGCGCGGATCGCCCTGTTCATCTTCCTCATGACCTTCGCTTCGACCGTCCTGTACTTTCAGCAGGCGAACCTGCTGTATGACGAGATCAGCGATCGGGCCGTCCGTACCGCTCTGTTCGCGAAGATCGACCTCGCGGTGAACGTGATCACGCTGGTGGGCCAGGGCTTCATCGTGGCGCACGTCATCCGCCGGCTCGGGATGGGGTGGAGCCTCGCGCTCGTTCCGATCATCTCGATGTTCGGCTTCGTCGCGCTGGGGGTGTTCCCGACCCTCACGGTGCTGGTGGTGGTCCAGGTCCTGTACCGGTCCCTGCGCTACGCGGTCGCCAAGCCGACGCGCGAGGTGCTGTTCACCGTCGTCGACCGCGAGGAGAAGTACAAGTCGAAGGCCTTTATCGACGCCGCCGTGTACCGTGGAGGCGATCTGATCAACGGGTGGATCTACGCGGGCCTGGCGGCGCTGGGCATGACGGTCGGGGCGATCGCCCTGGTCGCGGCGCCGGTCGCCGGCCTGTGGGCCCTGATCGGATTGCAGCTTGGACGACGCCAGGAGGCCCTCGCGGCCACAACTGAGGGAGCAAGCGATGACACTCTCAAGACGTGACCTGCTGAAGATCGGCGCCGGAGCTTCGGCGGCCGTGGCCCTCGGGGTACGGCCGGGATTCGGCCGAGGACCGAGCGTCCCGCTCGACCTTATCCTTCGTCCGATCCCGTCCACCGGGGAGAAGATCCCCGTCGTGGGGATCGGGACCTCGCGACGGTATGACGTCGGCGCATCGGCCGCCGAACGAGACCCCCTGCGTGAGACCCTGTCGGTGTTCCGGGAGCTCGGCGGCACCCTGATCGATACGGCTCCGTCGTACGGAAACGCCGAGGTGGTTGTGGGCGACCTGGTGTCCGAGCTCGGGTTCCGGGACGACCTGTTCTTCGCCACCAAGGTGCGAACGGAAGGACGGGAAGAGGGTAACGCTGAAATCGCCCGCTCGTTCGAGCGGCTGCGCACCGACCGCTTCGACCTGCTGCAGGTGCACAATCTGGTAGACACCGAGACTCAGCTCGCGACCCTCCGCGAGATGAAGGACGCGGGCACAATCCGCTACCTCGGGATCACCACCTCTTCCGGACGGCAGTACGCACAGTTCGCCGACGTGATGCGTCGGGAGGAGCTGGACTTCATCCAGGTCAACTACTCGCTCGCCTCGCGTGACGCGGCCGACGTCATTCTTCCGCTTGCCGCCGACCGGGGAATGGCCGTGCTGGTCAACGTGCCGTTCGGACGGGGCCGGTTGTTCGACGCGGTGGGTGAACGGCCCCTGCCGGACTGGGCCGGGGAATTCGACTGCGAGAGCTGGGGGCAGTTCTTCCTGAAGTACATCGTCGGGCACCCGGCGGTCACGTGCGTCATCCCCGGAACCGCCAAGCCGCACTACGCCACCGACAACATGGGGGCGGCCATGGGACGGCTGCCGGACGCGGCCATGCGTGCGAAGATGGAGGAGTTCTTCGACAGTCTGACCTGAGCTTCGAGGCAACCATGAACGTGCGTCGGAATCTCGGCGGTCCTGGTGTCCTGCTGCTCGTCTCTCTCTCCGGCGCGACGTCGTCGTGCGCGCCGGGGGAGCCTCCCGCGCGGTCCGAACGCCCGAACATCCTCTTCGTGTTCGCGGACGACCACGCCTACCAGGCCATCGGCGCGTACGGGTCGGCCATCAACCGAACGCCGAACATCGATCGCCTGGCCGAGGGCGGGATGCGATTCGATCGGGCCGTGGTCACCAACTCGATCTGCGCCCCGGCGCGGGCCGTGATCCAGACCGGTCGGTACAGCCACCTCAACGGAGTGCGCGACAACTCCGACGTGTTCGACAGCGACCAGGTCACGTTCCCGAAACTGCTCAGGGAGAGCGGCTACCAGACGGCGATGGTCGGGAAGTGGCACCTGAAGAGCGCGCCCACCGGGTTCGATCACTGGGAGGTGCTCCCCGGGCAGGGCGCCTACTACAACCCGGACCTGCTGATTGCCGATGCCGATACCACGGCCCGACACCGGCGGGAAGGATACGTCACCGACATCATCACGGACCTGGCCCTGGACTGGCTTCGTGACGGACGCGACCCCGAGAGTCCGTTCCTCCTGATGGTCCAGCACAAGGCTCCGCATCGGAACTGGATGCCCGGTCCGGATCACCTGGCGACGTTCGAGAACGTGACCATCCCCGAGCCGGAGACCCTGTTCGACGACTACTCTGGCCGCGCGTCCCCGGCCGCCAACCAGGAAATGACGATCGCCGGGCACATGTTCGACGTCTACGACCTGAAGCTCGGGCTGCTTCCAGGGACCGATCTTCCCGAGTGGCAGGCGTCCGCGTTCAAGCGCCTGTCCGAGGAGCAGAAGGCCGCCTGGGACGCCGCCTACGACCCGCGAAACGAAGCCTTCCGGGCCGCCAACCTCGACGGGGATGAACTCACCCGCTGGAAGTACCAGCGCTACATCAAGGACTATCTGCGCACCATCGCTTCGATCGACGACAACCTGGGGCGGATCCTGGACTGGCTCGATGAAAGCGGGCTCTCGGAGAACACCGTGGTGGTCTATTCGTCGGACCAGGGCTTCTACCTGGGCGAGCATGGCTGGTACGACAAGCGCTGGATGTACGAGGAGTCGTTCCGCACGCCGCTCATCGTGCGCTGGCCGGGCACGGCCGCGCCGGGAAGCTCATCCGGGGCGATCGTTTCCAACCTGGACTTCGCCCCCACGTTCCTCGAGATGGCGGGTCTGGAAGCTCCACCGCTCATGCAGGGCCACAGCCTGGTTCCGCTCCTCGCGGGACAGACCCCCGCCGACTGGAGAGCCAGCTTCTACTATCACTACTACGAGGCCGACGGACCCCACGCAGTGGCCGAGCACTACGGTGTGGCCACCGACCGCTACAAGCTGATCCGCTATCCAGCCACCGACGAATGGGAGCTGTTCGACCTCGAGACGGATCCGCGCGAACTGCAGAGCCGGGCGGCTGAACCCGCCTACGCCGGAATCAGGTTGGAGCTGGAGGCCGAGCTCGATCGTCTGCGGGAGGTGCTGGAAGTGCCGCTGGAGTGACCGAGAGCGCGGTGTGGGCGTGAGCCTGCCTCGACCATTAGATTGCGGGTACCTCCTTCGCTCCTCCTGGGAGCCGCCGTGACGATCAACCTGTACGCCGCATGGATCGGGTTCCTGCTTGGAGCCATCGCCGGTGCCATCACCGGTCTGTTCTTCGACGCTGAAACTTGGCTCGGAGGATACGCGGACTGGCGTCGCCGCATGGTTCGCCTGGGGCACATAGCCTTGTTCGGCATCGGACTGCTCAACCTGGGCTTCTTCCTCACGGTCGAATCGCTCGGCATGCCGGCAGGAGTCCGGCTACCCGGATATCTCCTGGTCGTCGGGGCGGTCACGATGCCCCTGGTGTGCTATCTGTCTGCCTACCGGAAGGGCTTCCGGCACCTGTTCTTCGTTCCCGCAGGTGCGGTCACGCTCGCTCTCGCTCTGTTCGTGTGGAGGCTCGCGGTCCTGTGAGAATCGGCCTGCTGGCGCTGAGTGGAATCCGCGTGGTGGACAAGGAACTGCTCCGCCTCGGGCTCACGCTCCCCGGCTTCGTAGAGCGCAGCAAGACGATCGCATCGCTTCCGAGCCTCGGCCTCCTGACCCTGGCAGCACTCACTCCGCCCGAGCACGAGGTCGAGTACCTGGAGGTTCCCGATCCCAGGTCGCTGGACGAGCTTCCGAATGGATTCGATCTGGTGGCCATCTCGTCCTACAGCGCCCAAATCTTCGAGGCGTACGACCTGGCGGATCGTTACCGGGAGGCCGGCGTGCTGGTAGTCATGGGTGGACCGCACGTGACGGCGCTCCCCGACGAAGCCGGGCAGCACTGTGACGCTGTTGTCGTGGGCGAGGGAGAACCGTGCTGGAACCGGGTCCTGTCTGACGCTTCGAGCCACCAGCTGAAGAGTCTCTACGACGCGCGACCCTACGACTACGACCTGGCCGAGTCACCCGTTCCCGCGTTCGAGCTGCTCGACATCGAGCACTACAATCGGCTCACGGTACAGGCGAGCCGGGGGTGCCCGCACCGGTGCGAGTTCTGCGCCAGCTCGGTTCTGCTGACGAACCGCTACAAGCAGAAGCCGGTGGACAACGTCGTGCGCGAGATCGATCGCATCCTGGAGATCTGGGACCGGCCGTTCATCGAGTTCGCCGACGACAACGCGCTGGTCAACCGGTCGTACTGGAAAGAGCTGCTGACCCGAGTCCGTGCGAAGAGACTCCGTTGGTTCGCCGAGACCGACCTTTCCGTGGCCCGGGATCCCGAGCTACTCGACCTGATGCGTGAAAGCGGCTGTGCGCAGGTGCTGATCGGCCTGGAGAGCCCGGTCGAGGAGGGCCTCGCGGGCCTGGAGCTCGCGAGCGACTGGAAGCGCAAGAGATTCCCGGACTACCGGGACGCGATCCGTGAGATCCAGTCGCGTGGCATTACCGTAAACGGTTGCTTCGTGATCGGCCTCGACGGACACACGCCGGACATTTTCGACCAGGTGTTCGAGTTCGTGCGCGACTCGGGCCTGTACGAGGTGCAGATCACGATTCTCACGCCGTTCCCGGGCACTCCGCTGTATGATCGACTGGTGGAGGAAGGGCGGATCCTCGAGCCCCAAGCCTGGGACCGCTGTACGCTGTTCGACGTCAACTATCGACCGCAGAACATGACCCGGGACGAGCTGGTCGACGGATTCAAGCAGCTCAGCGTCAGGCTGTACAGCGAAGAGTTCACGCAGTTGAGACGAAGCAGGTTCAAGGAGTCCCTTCCGAAGGAACTTCGCCGCAAGGAGAGAGTGTCCTGATGAGTACGCGCTCGATTCGAAGCCTGTTCGCGGTGTCCGCACTGTATGACGGCGTCCTCGGCATCGCGTTCCTGTTCGCCGCCCCTGCCCTGTTCGAGTGGGTCGGCGTCACACCACCCAACCACTTTGGGTACGTACACTTTCCGGCGGCCCTGCTGATCGTATTCGCCCTGATGTTCCTGGCGATCGCCCGGAACCCGGTGGCCAACCTCGGCCTCATACCGTATGGAATCCTGCTCAAGGTCTCCTACTGCGCCGTGGTGTTCTATCACTGGCTCACGGCCGGCGTGCCGTTCATCTGGAAGCCGTTCGCCGTCGCCGATTTGGCCTTCCTGATCCTGTTCGTGTGGGCGTATTCGGTATTGAAGAAACTCGCTTTCGCCGGGGTGGACTCGGCTTCGCAAGCATAGGAAGGTTCTATGACTCATGAAGAAGACCCGTCCCGAAGAGGCACGAACTGGTTCTATCTGGCCGGAATCGCCTGGTTGCTGCTCTCGGCCCTGGCGTTCTGGGCGTACTATTCGGGCTCAGCTCCGTTTGATACCCTCGGCATCCCCATTTCGCAGCTTGTGCTGGGAGTGCTCTTCATGTGGGTCGGATGGAGGCGTGCCAGGCGGGCGCGCCAGTAGAGTGCTGGAGGGCGGGAGGAGTTGAAGGTGCCGGCCCAGTAGCCGCCTGCTAGGTTCAGGCACTCTCAAGCTCCTCCGGGCGGAGTCGTCGCATGCCGGACGTGCTGCAACGCCTGCAAGAAGCCCTCGTGGATCGCTATGCCGTCGAACGCGAAATCGACCGCGGCGGCATGGCAATGGTGTTCCTCGCCGAGGACGTTCGGCACCACCGCAAAGTCGCCATCAAGGTGCTGCACCCCGAACTCACCACCGCCGTGGGTGGAGAGCGCTTCCTCTTCGAGATCGAGATCGTCGCCGGCCTGCAGCACCCGCACATCCTCCCCCTCCATGATTCGGGAGAGGTAGAAGGCCTCCTGTACTACGTGATGCCGTTCGTCGAAGGCGAGTCCCTGCGGGAACGGCTCGAACGAGAGGGTCCCATCCCGGTGCCGGAGGCGGTCCGGATCGCAGCCGAGGTCGCCGACGGCCTGGACTACGCCCACCGCCAGGGCGTCATCCACCGGGACGTGAAGCCCGGCAACATCATGCTGTCGCAAAAGCATGCGGTGATCATGGACTTCGGCATCGCCCGAGCCCTCACCGAGGCGCGGGACGAGCGACTGACCGGCACCGGACTCACGCTTGGCACCCCGCGCTACGCCAGTCCCGAGCAGGCGATGGGGACGGACACACTGGACGGCCGATCCGACATCTACTCGCTGGGGTGCGTGCTGTACGAGATGCTGTCGGGCGAGGTGCCGCTCGCGGCCTCCACGCCCCAGGCCATGCAGCAGCGTCGTATAGCGGAGACGCCCAGCCCGCTTCACGGGGTTCGCGCGACTATTCCGCCCGTGCTGGACCATGTGATCGCAAAGGCGCTTGCACCGATTCCCGCGGACCGTTTCGAAACGGCCGATCAGTTCGCGAGAGCCTTGAACGTGGTCGTGGGAGCGACCGACGAGGACCTCGTGGCGGCACTGGCCCTGACTCCGGCCGGACCGTCGACGGGCGCCGGGGCGCGCAGCCGGGGATCGGGGCGGAGTCTAGCCAGGATCGGAATGGGCGTGCTGGTGCTCGTTTTGGTTACGCTTGCCGTCGGGTGGGGTGTACGCCAGGCAACGGCACCGACTGAGGCACTCGACCCGTCACATATCGACGCGGTGGCTGCCATGGAGAGCTACGACAAGGCCCT
>JBATJK010000150.1:0-6550 GCA_049668445.1 Gemmatimonadota bacterium | reverse complement strand
CAGCGCCGCGTCCAGCGCCTACGTGCCGGAGTCGCTGTGGCCTCGCGTGAAGGAAACGGTCGGCTCCCAGCTTGCAGAGATCAAGATGGGCGATCCGAGGGATTTCGAGAACTTCGTGTGCGCGGTGATCGACGCGTCCGCGTACCGGGATATCACGGGCTACATCGAGCACGCGAAGTCCGCTCCGGGTGCGGAAATCCTGTTCGGTGGCGGCTACTCGGACGAGAAAGGCTACTTCATCGAGCCCACCGTAGTGCTCGCATCGGATCCCAAGTTCAAGACGATGTGCGAAGAGATCTTCGGGCCGGTGCTGACCGTCCATGTGTACGCGGACGACCAGTGGTCCGAGACGCTGGACCTGGTGGACTCCACATCGCCTTACGCGCTCACGGGCGCCGTGTTCTCGCGCGAGCGCGGCGCGACGCGGGAGGCCATGGCCACGCTCCGTGGGGCGGCCGGGAACTTCTACATCAACGACAAGCCGACGGGCGCCGTGGTCGGGCAGCAGCCGTTCGGTGGGGCACGTGCGAGCGGAACCAACGACAAGGCCGGCTCCTTCCTGAACCTCGTGCGCTGGGTTTCACCGCGGTCGATCAAGGAGACTTTCGTTCCGCCCACCGACTTCAAGTATCCGTTCATGAAGACGGGTATGGGCGACTCGATGGAGGACCTGGGCCAGAAGCTCGGCGAGCAGATGGGTGAGATTCGTGAGCACCTGGGCGTGCTGGGCGGTTCACTGAGAGAGAAGTTCGGCAGCGTGGTCGAGAAGGCGAAGACCGACGAAGCCGACGACGCTGGCGAGAACGCTCCTGAAGCGTAGGCTCGGTCGTTCCGTTTCAGGTATAGAGGGCCGGTCCGAAAGGTCGGGCCGGCCCTTCACTCCGTGGCTCGTCATCGCGGCGCTCGGCATCGGCGGCGCCGTGCTCGTGCCCCTGGCGGTGCGGGCGGACGTAGGCCCTCCCGCCCACATGCAGGTCACCGAGAAGTCGCCCGGACAGTACACCGTTCAGTGGCGGGTTCCCAAGGCTCTGCCTGCTCGAGCCGTCCCCGCTCCTCTGCTGCCGGAGACGTGCCGGCCGGCCGGCGAACGCTCTGTCGTGGATCAACCGGGTGCCTGGCTGCTGTCGCGAGACTGGCGGTGCGAAGGCGGACTGGCCGGACACGAGCTCGGGATCCTGTATCCGTTCCCGGATCTGTCGCTCACCACGGTGGTGCGGGTGGACCTGCTTTCCGGTGACCGCTTCGCGCACGTGCTCTCGCCCGGGGAGGGAGCCTGGAGGGTGCCGGAGGGTACGGCGCCGCCCGATCGAGTGCGGGGGGCGCAAAGAGCCGTCCTCTCGGGCGCGGCGCACGCTGCCGGGAGCTGGATTCACTCTGCATTCGTTTTGGTGCTGTGCCTGCTGGGTGGCCTGGCTTTTCCAATTCGGTGCGCGCTGCCGACGCAAGGGTCGTAACCACTCGCCAATCACCGCTCTCGCGGCTTTGCCCGGGTGCCGCCGGGCGTGGTACCTTGCCGGGTCCTTCGTGTCCACCTCCTGTAGGGGGAGTCTCCATGCGATATCAGGTTTGAGCGTGAGCGATGGCAATGCGAGCAGGTGACCCGAAGCTCAGAGGAGGCCTTCGCGCCCTCACGGTCGCGGTCGTGCTGGCCGCCTGGCCGCTTTCGGCTCTCAACGCCCAGAACCTGGAGCCGCGAGCCTTCTCGCCGGTGCCGGTTAGCGTCAACTTCGCCGGCCTCGGGTATGGCTACTCGTTCGGCAACATCTTGCTCGACCCGTCGATTCCCCTGGAGGACGGCACGGGAACGGTGCACACGTTGCTCGGTGCCTACGTGCGCACGTTCAGCTTCTTCGGAATGTCCGCCAAGGCCGACGCGCTCGTGCCGTTCGCGTTCGGCGATTGGGAGGGGAAGGTGTCCGGCCGGGACTCGACCCGATCGGCGACGGGTTTCGGTGACCCGTCCGCTCGCCTGTCGGTCAACTTCATCGGGGCGCCGGCCCTCGAGATTCCCCGGTTCATGACCTATCGGCAGAAGACGGTGGTGGGGGCGAGCATCAGGGTGATCGCCCCGCTCGGCCAGTACGACAATACGAAGCTCATCAATCTCGGCACGAACCGGTGGACGTTCATTCCGCGAGTCGGCGCCTCACAGCGACTGGGCCACTGGAACCTGGAGGCCTACACCTCGGTCTGGCTGTTCACGGCGAATCCGGACGTCCAGGGCCGACGCCTGCAGCAGGATCCCCTGTGGACCATCCAGGGGGGCGTGACCTACGTGTTCGGCAACGGGGCCTGGCTGTCCGTGGATGGCGGCTGGGGTACCGGTGCGCGGGCAAACGTCGACGGAGTCAGCGGTTCCACCAAGCAGGAGAACGCTCGATTCGGCGTAACCGGCGCGTATCCTCTGACGCGGCGTGCCGCGTTGAAGCTGGCCTGGGTGAGTGGTCTTTCCACCCGTCTCGGGGCCGACTTCGACAGTCTCGTCCTGGTGTACCAGTATCGCTGGGGGGGAGGTCTCTGACCGCGGCTGTCCGGCACCTTCCGCCGGTTGAGCGCGCGCTGCATCTTCAGGTCCCGGCACACGTACTCATAAGGCGGCTTTCGCATGCAGGACGACCCCACGTTCCCGAGTCTACTCGATGGTGCGGTAGGTTCCCTCGAAGCCGTAACAGAGGACCTGGAGGGCTGCCGGCGGATCGCCGGTGATCCGGCACGGTCTCTGGACGAGCGTCTCGAAGCTTACGAAGACCTAATCGCCTCCGAGGTCGGTGACACCCGGCTCGTGCGTGCACGGAACCTCGAGCGCGAGCACGGCATCCGGCAGCTCTTCCTGAAGTTCGAAGGCGGGAACCCCACCGGTACGCAGAAGGACCGAATTGCCTTCGCCCAGGTGCACGACGCGATGCGGCGAGGATTCGCTACGATGACCGTAGCCACGTGCGGCAATTACGGAGCGGCGGTGGCGTTCGCCGCCGCTCTCGCGGGCATGCGGTGCGTGATCCACATCCCCGACTCGTATCGGACCCGGCGGCTGGAGGAAATGGAAAAGGCCGGAGCCGATATCTGCCGTGTTCGAGGGGACTACGAGGCGGCAGTGGAGGCTTCGAAGGAGGCCGCAGCGAAGGGGGAGCTGTACGACGCAAACCCGGGCGGTGCCAACACGATCATGCAGCTGGTGGCGTACGGCGAGATCGCCAACGAGATCTACGACGAGCTTCGGGATGCTCCCGCCGCCGTGGCCGTCTCGGTGTCCAACGGTACCACCCTGGCCGGGATCCACCGGGGCTTTGCCACGCTGTACCGTCGGGGCAAGACCTCCCGCATTCCCCGGATCATCGCCGGATCGTCGCACGGCAAGAACCCGATCGTGCACTCGTTTCTCAAAGGCTTCGATGAGTGTCAGGACCTGGATCCGTCCACGGTCAAGGAGACCGAGGTCAACGAGCCCCTGATCAACTGGCACTCGTTCGACGGGGACTGGGCGCTGGACGCGATCCGGAGATCCGGCGGGTTTGCCGAGAACGCGACGGACAAGGAAATGCTCCGGCAAGCCCGCGTACTGCGGGAACGGGAGGGCCTGAGCGTCCTGCCGGCGTCCACCGCGGGTCTGTCCGTACTGCTGGAGCGCCAGGCCCAGAGCCCGTTTCCAGGCGATAGGTACGTGGCCATCCTGACGGGTCGCCGCTGAGCGGAACGGCCCGCCGCTCGAGCGCGGCGCTCGGCGTGCGCGGTGTCGAGATTGCAGCGGTGGAAGGACTCAGATCTGGCCGGACAGGCCTACGCGAAGGGTGATGTAGGCGATCCACAGGACGAGCAGCACCACGCCCTCGGTCCGCACGATGCAGCGGCCGTTGGTGAGGGAAAACGGCACCAGAATGGCCGTGAAGAGCGCCAGTGCGATGATGTCGATGTTGCCGGAGGCCGGCACGGGGATCGGCCGCACCGTCGCCGTGATTCCGAGGATGAACAGCAGGTTGAAGATGTTGGACCCAACGATGTTGCCGACCGCGATGTCCGCTTCCTGACGCGCCGCCGCCACGAGCGAGGTCACGAGCTCGGGAAGGCTGGTCCCGACGGCCACGATCGTAAGGCCGATCACGGAGGCCGGCATGCCCAGGGACAGGGCCACCCCCTCGGCTCCTTTCACCGTGAAGCTACCGCCCCAGACGAGCAGTCCCATTCCGAGGGCCGTGAATCCGACACTGGCTGGCATCGTCCAACGCGCGGCGGGCGGACGGGTGTCGCCGGAGGCCTGGATCAGGGAGTCGGTATCCCGCCTCGGGAGGACGTCACGCACGACTCCATACATGAAGACCGCGAAGAGCAGCAGGAGGAGCAGTCCATCGGTCCGGTCGAACATAGCCTGCCCGCCCCTGAGCAGCGGATCGAGGGCCATGATCGCCGGGCCGGCGGTGGCCAGCAGCAGCAGCGGGAGGTCACGCGTTATGAGCTGGCTGTGAATGGCGAGAGTGCCGATGATGGCGGCCAGGCCGAGAATCAGCCCGATGTTCGCGATGTTGGAGCCGATGATGTTCCCGAAGGCGATCTCGGCGTCTCCGTTGACGGCGGCGCTGAGGTTCACCGCCAGCTCGGGCATGCTGGTGCCGAAGGCCACCACCGTGAGCCCCACCATGAGCTGCGAGACGCCCAGTCGGCGCGCCAGGGACGAGGCCCCCTCGACCACGAGGTAGCCCCCGCCCACGAGCCCGGCGAGTCCGGTTGTCAGCATCAGGAAGGAGAGCACTCTGGAGCGCCTCGCCTCGGTTGTTGGTGGACGGACAGATTCAAGAGGTCGGGTCGGCGGCGGTATCGCAAGCGAAACGCGCGTTCGGAGCGGTGGCTGAGCCGATAAGCGACCGGTAATTTGTGCTGCTGGCGGCGGATCGACGGTCGCACGTCGAATCCACGCGCTCACGACCCCATGGAGATGTCATGTCCCTGCCTGGCAGTGTCCCGATCGACGGCAACGCCATCGTATTCTGCGACGGCGCGTTCACCAGCACTTACGGCAAGACGGCGCACGGACTCGTGCGGCGCACCCGCCGCTACCGCATTACAGCCGTGATCGACTCGACCGTTGCGGGGCGAGACGCCGGCGAGGTGCTCGACGGAAAGCCCAACGGCATTCCGCTGGTGGCCGATCTGGCGACCGCGCTCGCGGTATCACGCGACGCGGGAACGCCGCCTGCGTATTTCGTGATCGGCATCGCCCCCGACGGGGGGCGCCTCTCGCCGCCGATACGCGCCGCGATCGAAGAGGCGATCACCGCTGGCCTCAACATCGACGCCGGGCTGCACGACTTCCTCAACGACGATCGTGCGATATCTCAGCTGGCGGTCGAGCGGGGAGTGGGTCTGCGAGACGTCAGGGCCACACCGCCACGAGGCGAACTCCACGCGTGGACGGGGAAGATCGGTGAAGTCGAATCGTACCGGGTGGCGATCCTGGGAACGGACTCGGCGATCGGCAAGCGTACCACGGCGTGGGTGCTGGTGGAGGCGCTCGAGGAGGCCGGCCTCAGCGCGGAGCTGGTCGGGACCGGTCAGACGGCCTGGATGCAGGGCGCCCGCTACGGTACCCTCCTGGATTCGCTGGTGAGCGACTTCATGGCCGGCGAGATCGAGCACGCGACGTGGCTCGCGTGGAGCGAGCAAAGACCCGATGTGCTGGTGCTCGAGGGACAGGGCAGTCTGATGAATCCAGCCTACCCGGGTGGATACGAAATCCTCGCCGCCGCCCGCCCTCACGCCGTGGTCCTTCAACACGCTCCGGCGCGCCTCGAATACGACGGGTTTCCAGGCTTTCCACTGGATCCGCTCGAGAAGCAGATCCAGGCCATCGAGCTCGTGTCGGGACGCCCGGTGATCGCGATCACGATCAACCACGAGAATCTCGATCCGGTCGGTGTCGCTCTCGCGGCGGCCGATATCGAAGAACGCACGGGCCTGCCAGCGATGGACGTGCTTCTCGAGGGAGGCGCCGGGCTGGCGGCGATCGTGGCCGAACACATGCGCACCCGGGAATCATGAGCGCCCGGAAGGCGGACGCGAACCCGCTCGAGTCGTTGCTCGTGCTGGATCGACTCGAGGTGGGACCGGTGGAGATCACGACGCGTGGCCTGCAGGCCCGGTACCGCGTCTGGGTGAACGGTGAGCCGGACGAGACGGTTCTCGCCTATCGCTACGAGGAGGACGTCTTCGATCCGGCGGATCCCGGGGCACTCAACCTGGCCTCGATGGTCGCCGCCCAGGTAGCGCTCAACTATGGGCTGCTGTGCCGGGAGATCGTCTTCCGGGGTCCGTATGACGACCAGGATCGGGTGTTCATCGAAGAGATGGCTGCCAACACGGCCCGCGAGATCTACGTCAACAAGATCCTGAAGCCGAACGCCCTGCTGACAGAAGCCGCGACCGTACCGGTCGTGAAGAGAGATAGCTACCTGCAGGCCAAGCTGGTCTTCCCCGACCTCCAGTCGGATGTCTCGGGTGTCGAGAGGCAGGCGCGGCAGGCAGAGCCTGCCCGGTCGTCCGAACGGTGGCAGACATCTCG
>JBATJK010000149.1:0-1566 GCA_049668445.1 Gemmatimonadota bacterium | reverse complement strand
CAGCAGGAAAGCGCGCCGGGGACCGGTCGTCCGTACCGGCCGGCGCACCTGGTCTCGCAACACGTGAGCGTTCAGCCGCCGTCGGCCTCGAGCACCACGTCCACCCACTGGAAGTGCTGACCGGGAGCCAGCTGCACCAGGCGCTCCTGCTCGATGTACCCGGGCCGCGCCACGCGCAGCGTGTATACGCGGGCCGGCAGTCGATGCTGGATGAGCGGCGTGTCACCGATCTTGTCGTCGCCCCTGTAGACCGTCGCCCACCGGGGACTCCGCACCCCGACGGAAATCAGGGCGTCCGTGATCTCGAACGCGGCGCTGGACGCCTGCCCCGCCCGCACGGTGAGCCGCTGCTCCTGGGCCAGTCCGTCGGCCCCTGCCGGTACGAAGCGCACGGTGTACGTGCCGGGGCGCAGCCGGAGCCCGCTGATCGGCGCGGCTCCACGGTCACGGCCGTCGATGAGCACCTGGCCGGGCAGGTTGGCGCGCACCTCGACCGTGCCGGTCGCCCGGCGGAGAGCCAGGCTGAGAGACATGTCGGATACCAGTTCGACCACCGTATCGAGGGGGAAATACCCGGCAGCCTCCGCTTGAACCCTGTGCGAGCCCGCCTCGAGCATGAGGCCCTCGTCCGGGCTCGCGGTGAGCGAGTCGTCCACCGTAACCGTAGCCGACGCCGGCTGAACTGTGACAACCAGGCGAACCGGAGAGGGAGGCGGCGGCGTCGTATCGGCGGGCATCGCCTCGGGCGCAGGCTCCACCTCGGCCTCGACCTCCGCGGGAACGGAATCGAGGGGAGCTTCAGCCTCCGCCACGGGCTCGGCGGGCGGTTCGCTCCGACCACCCCATTGCAGCCACGCCCCGACCGACGCTGCGATCAGCACCAGGGCGATGATGCTGCCGAGCAGCGGTCCGCGACCCGGTCCTTTTGCCTGGGCTCGCCTCGAGGCCGTGAATACGGGTTCGTTCATGGAGCGCTGTCTTCCGAATCGGGCGTGGAATCGTTCGGGCCCTCACCTTGCCCCTCACCTTCGGCCGCGGCCGCATCGGCCTCGGCCCGCATCTCCTCGACAAAGGACCGAACGCTGGGGCTGAAGTCCTCCTCGGAGGGAATCCAGTTGGACGAGATCTGCAGTACCTGTCCGAATGCCTCGCGGGCGTCGTCTTCCCTGCCCTCGGCCAGGGCCAGGGCGCCGAGCCGGCCACGCACCCGGATCTCGTCCTCCTGGAGAAGGAACGGGGTCTCCCTCAGGATCAGCTCGTACAGCTCGCCGGCAGCGTCGAAGTCGCTTCCCTCGAGCTCGACCGCACGGCGGATGCGAGGCTTGGCGGCGAGTGCTCCGAGGCGAAGCTCCCATTCCTCGGCAGAGCTTCCGGTGGCGTCCGCGGCGTAGACCTCGAGGTCGCGGAGCACGACGTCCACCTGCTGCTCGGGCGTCAGGTCCTGCCGTCCCACGATCGAGCCGTACAGCAGACCGTCCGTGATGCTGGCCGCCAGCTCGAAGATCCCGCGATCGAGCTGCCGCTGCAGGCCCGGCCCGCTGACCTCGGCGGAGGCGTCGATCAGGG
>JBATJK010000148.1:0-1691 GCA_049668445.1 Gemmatimonadota bacterium | reverse complement strand
CTCCTGGATGAGACCATCACCTGGGACGCGGTGTGGGACCGGTGGCGCGCCCGGGGCCCGATGAACGAGGAATTCGTCGAGTCGGTCCGGCGCAGTCGCTTCCAGGTCGAAGACCTGCTGGCAGCCTGAGGACCCGCGAGGATGAGTTCACGACTAGTTCAGATCAGGCGATCGGGGACGGGCCTGCCCGTGCCTGGCCCGGCTGCGGATCCGACGGCGGACGCGGGCTACCAGTCGGCCATCGACCGGAACGTCGATTTCTCGGCCGTCTTCGCCGACGCCATGGGCCAAAACCCGGATCTCGTGCTCGAGGTCCCGGAGTGGGACACGCCCGCGGCCGATCTCGAGGAACGAGTGTGGCGCGCTCTGTACGAGGTGCCGGACCCCGAGTTTCCGATCTCGCTCGTGGACCTGGGACTGGTGTACGGCGTCGAGGTCGACGAGTCGGACGCGAGAGGTGGCGCACGCGTGACGGCTGCGATCACGCTGACCGCGACGGCCTGTCCATGCGTCGAGTTCATCAAGTGGGACGTGCGCGATCGGTTGCTCCAGGAAGAAGGTGTGTCTGAGGTGGACGTTCGCATCACCTGGGATCCGCCCTGGACGACGGATCGCATCACGGACCGGGGCCGCGAAGCCCTCAGGCGAGCCGGAGTTTCGATCTGAGAACCGAGGAGACGCCTCGCCGGCCGGCGAGGTGCAAGGAAAGCGGGAAGCCATGGGTCATCTGAGCGGCGAGTACCTGTACGAGATCTTCGCGCGCCAGAAGCGTGAGGATCGCCTGGAACACGTCGGAACCGTGTCGGCGCCGAATGCGGCGCTGGCCCGGGCCTACGCCTGGCAGACCTACGACGAACAGAAGTGGTTCGAGATGGTGGTGGCTCCGCGCGAGGCGTTCGAGCCCGTGAACCGGGACGAAGAGCCCTTCACCCTCAGCCCGGCGGCGACCCGATGAGTGCACCCGAAACAGCGGGCTTCCGCACCGCAGACGACGTTCCGGAGGAAGTTCGCGACGGTCTCGCGGCCCTTCTCCTGTCTCTGGCCGACAACAAGCGCCTCCTGGGAATGCGCTACTCCGAGTGGCTTCTCGGCGCGCCCACGCTCGAAGCGGGAATCGCCTGCTCCGCGATGGCGCAGGACGAGTGGGGACACTCGCGAATCCTGTACGCGATGCTCAAGGACTTCGGTCAGGACCCGGGCCACCTGGAGCACGAGCGGGAGGCCGCCGAATACTTGAACTGCGAGCTGCTCGACGACCCGCCCCAGACGTGGACCGGCGTGGTGGCCCTGAACGCCCTGCTCGACACGGCGCTGTCGGTCCAGGTCGAGTCGTTGAAGGACAGCCGCTTCGAGCCCCTCCACTACAAGGTCCGCAAGGTCCTCGATGAGGAGCGCTTCCACTTCGAGCACGGCCGCGGCTGGCTGGCCCGGATGGGACAGACGCCTGCGGGAAAGACGGCTCTCGAAGAGGCCATGTCCCCAGCCTGGCAGTCCTGCCTGCGATGGTTCGGCACTCCCGACGGCGGGCTGATCACGAGACTCCACACCGCCGGTATGTCCGATGCGGGCCCCGACGAACTTCGAGCCCGGTGGATTCAGCGCATCGGTCCGGCCGTTGCGGGGGCGGGCCTCGGGCTGGCGGTACAGAATGAGAGCGGCGCCTGGGTCAGCGCGGCCGAAGTCGACTGGTC
>JBATJK010000147.1:0-4153 GCA_049668445.1 Gemmatimonadota bacterium | reverse complement strand
TGGGGCTCGCCCTGACGGTCCTGTTCAACCTGCTCGGGCGCTGGGTCTTCCGGCTGCCGGAGCCTCTTGTAAGTCCTTACGCGGTGCTGATTCCCAACGTCTACCTGGCGTTGGTGATCCCGTTCGCCCTCGGGCTGACACTGGTCTGGAAGGACCGGTGGACAAGCCGGCAGGTCGCGTTCATCGTGCTCGGTGCTCTCGCCCTTTCGAACCTGATGGACGCGGCCACGTCTGCCGTTCTGTATCCGGCCCAGGAGAACTTCCTGGGCGCAGCGCTCTTCCTGTTCCTCACCGCCGCCCTGGTGCCCTGGCCGCTGGCTTACCAGGTGGCCCTCGGAACGATCGTGACCCTCTCGTATCCGATCTTCGCGCTCATCGCGTCGGCGAGGGTGCCCGAGGTCGCGGCATTCTGGGAGGCGGCGGGAGAGGACCAGTTCTGGCGCCTGCACGTGGACGGAACCATCTCGATGGCCGTCCTGGCGGGGGTCTCGGTTCTGGTCACGCGAACCCTTTACACCATGCGCCGCCAGCTCCACGCCGCTTCGCGCATCGGCAACTACGTGATCGAGGGAGAGATCGGAAAGGGAGGCATGGGCACGGTCTACCGGGCCCAGCACTCCATGATCCGAAGACCCACCGCCCTGAAGGTCATGGAATCGCAGGCGGACCGCACTCTCGAGGCGTTGGCGCGCTTCGAGCGTGAAGTGCAGCTCTCGGCCACGTTGAGCCACCCGAACACCATCACGATCTACGATTTCGGACGCAGCGAGGACGCGACGTTCTACTACGTCATGGAGTACCTGGAGGGGATGGACCTGCAGCGGCTCGTAGAGAAATTCGGTCCGCTCCCCCCGGAACGGACTGCCTTCATTCTCGGGCAAGTGTGTGGATCGCTGGCCGAGGCGCACTCACGCGGCATCATCCACCGCGACCTGAAGCCCTCCAACATCTTCCTCACCGAACTGGGTGGCCTGTATGACTTCGTGAAGGTGCTCGACTTCGGACTTGCCAAGCAGATGCACCCGGCTCCCGACGACGTACAGGTCACGCAGGTCGGCCAGGTGTTCGGGACACCGCTGTTCATGGCCCCCGAGACCGCGGCGGAAGACCATGTCGATCACAGGTCAGACCAGTACAGCATCGGCTGTGTGGCCTACTGGATGCTGACCGGAAGACCACCGTTCACGGGAGCGACACCGTTCGACGTGATCGCGAAGCACCTGAGGACTGATCCGATGCCGCCGTCAGAAGCCAGTGAAATAGCTATAGATAAATCACTTGACGATATTGTCCTAAAGTGCCTTGCAAAGTCTGCGGGTGACCGATTCCAGGGTATGGACGAGTTGATGCGGGCGCTCGATTCACTGGAATTCGAGCGCCCCTGGAACGGCGAGCGGGCACGGGAATGGTGGGGCCTGCACATGCCAGAGACACAATGAACCGGGCCGATTTCGTGTCCGAAGCCTCCGCCGGCGCGTGGGACGTCGTCGTGATCGGTGGCGGAGCGACGGGACTCGGCGTCGCCGTCGAGGCCGCCTCGCGAGGATACGCCACGCTGCTGCTGGAGCAGGCCGACTTCGCGAAGGGCACGTCCAGCCGGAGTACCAAGCTGATTCACGGCGGCGTGCGCTACCTGCAGCAGGGAGACGTATCCCTCGTACTCGAGGCGCTCCACGAACGAGGCCTCCTGATCCAGAACGCTCCCCACCTGGTGCACCACCTGGCCTTCGTCGTGCCGGTCTACGACTGGTGGGAAGGCCCGTTCTACGGGATCGGACTCAAGCTCTACGACGCGCTCGCCGGCAAGCTCGGCCTGGGTCCCTCGAAGAACCTCTCGCGGGAGGAGACACTGGAGCGGATCCCGACCGTCGAGCCCGACGGCCTCCGGGGTGGCGTGGTCTACTACGACGGGCAGTTCGACGACTCCCGGTTGGCGGTCACCCTCGTGCGGACGCTGGCCGACGTGGGTGGAGTCCCTCTGAACTACATGCGCGTCACCGGGTTGCTGAGATCGGAGGGCGTGGGCGGGTCTGTCGAAGGCGTCCGGGCGGTAGACGAAGAGTCAGGCCAGGAGATGGAGATCCGGGCCCGGGTCGTCGTGAATGCCACCGGTGTGTTCACCGACGAGATCCGCCGAATGGACGACCCCGACGCCGGTTCGATGGTGACTGCCAGCCAGGGCGTGCACATCGTACTCGACCGCTCGTTCCTGCCCGGAGACACCGCCATCATGGTGCCTCACACCTCGGACGGGCGCGTACTCTTCGCGGTCCCGTGGCACGGGCGCGTGATCGTGGGAACGACCGATACGCCGGTGCCCGAGGCCTCGCTCGAACCACGCGCCCTCAACGACGAGGTCGAGTTCCTGCTCACCCACGCGATCCGCTACCTGACGCGGGACCCGGTGGCATCAGACGTCCTCAGCGTGTTCGCCGGCCTGCGCCCCCTGGTCGGCAGCCCCGACTCGGAAACCAAGGCCATCTCCAGGGATCACACCCTGCTGGTATCGCCGTCCGGCCTTGTGACGATCACCGGGGGCAAGTGGACGACCTACCGGCGCATGGGAGCGGACACGGTCACGCAGGCGGCGCTCGTCGCGGGCCTCCCGGAGAAGCCGAGCGTGACCGAGGAACTGCGCCTGCACGGCTGGACCGACCAGGTCGATCCCACCGAACCGTGGAGCGTGTACGGCTCGGACTGGCTGGAGCTGGAAGCCCTCGAGCGCGCGCGGCCCGAGCTGGCCGAGCGCCTGCACGCCGCCCTGCCCTACCGCGCCTCCGAGGTCGTGTGGGCAGCCCGGTTCGAAATGGCCCGCACCGTGGAGGACGTACTGTCCAGGCGCCTGCGCGCCCTGCTGCTGGACGCGAGGGCCAGCGTGGAGATGGCGCCGAGAGTGGCCCGTTTGATGGCGGAGGAACTGGATCGGGGCACGGCGTGGGAGGAGGGCCAGGTGGCGGAGTACACGGAGTTGGCGAAGGGGTACGTGCTGCGGTGAGATGTCGGGGTGGCCGTCCGGGATGAGCAGAGGGCACCCGGTAGGGCGCCCTCCGCTCTCATACGTGAGGCCTGCAGCTCAGTTGTTGGGCCACTGTGCCCAGTTGCCGCAAAACGAAGCGTTGTCGGTCCCGAGAGGCGACCGGAGCGTTCCAAGTATGATCGCGTTCATCGCCGCCCGCGGGCTGACCACCAGTCTACCGGAACTCGCGTTGATCGCGATCTTTCCGAAGTGGCCGAGCTCCAGCGCATGACCGTTTTCGTGGAAGGCGACAGTCTCGATGTCGGTGTTGTCGATGTCGGTGACGCCTGCCGTGTTCCACGCGAACGCGTCGTTGTACCAGACTTCCTTGAAGGCCGTGTCTGCAAGCCCGTTGTTGTCGATATCGGAAGGCGTGAAGTTACCGTCGGAGTCGAAGCTCCCAAAGACGGAGGTGAAGGTCACGCCGAGCACGTTATCGGCCGCTCCGTAGCCCAGCACGAGGTCGAAGAAGAAGCCTGGAAGGAAGCCGAGCGTGACGATGTCCGCCACGAACGGGTCGCCTCCCTCGAAGATGGCGCTCGGGAATATACCTTGATCGGTTCTCTTCACGAGAGGGACATTGCCGCACTGCGCGGCCGCCCACGTCTCGAACGAGGCGTCGATAGCCGGCTCACTGTCGATCGAGCCGTTGGCCAGAGCTAAGTCCTGGTAGAAGAGATGGGTCAGGTTTGCTCCGTCCGCGTCGCGTCTAGCATCACCCGGAACCCATCGGCTGGTCAGTCGGAGCATGCGATCGTTGGCGAACACGATCAGAGCCTGGTCGGGGCCCGCCTCCGGACTCAGCGCGAGTTCCGCGCGGGCCACGGCGAAGCCCGCCCCAGCGGCGGTTAGCCGATCGTTGACTCCCTGCAAGAACGCGCTCGCCCTCGGAGCATTCGGTCCTTTGGCCGCAGACTTCTTGAACATCGCTTCGGAGGTTGCATCAGAGACCGCCACAGGTGTGGGGTCGGTCGTGGCCTCGTGGCAGGCCGCGGTGACCAGGGCGAATAGGGCGACGGAAAGAACGAGTCGTCTCATGCAATACCTCCAGAACGTGTGGGGCTGGGTCCATCGGGACTGTTCATTAGAGGAAGCGCATGAGTCTGTGTCAACTGTCGCACTGCCGCTACAAGCCGC
>JBATJK010000146.1:0-10610 GCA_049668445.1 Gemmatimonadota bacterium | reverse complement strand
CCCGAGAGTCCGAGGTACGTCTGTGCAGCCGGCGCCGGGGCCATATATCACAACTTGATTAGTGGTCTTGGTTTACTGACCCAAGATAGCCGTCGAACGGGGGTGGGAAAACGGCTTCCGGATTGGGTCGCCGTCTGGCCGACGAGGACGCCAGCGGCCCGCCCCACGCCGGATCCATGCGCTCATACGCACCGGTGGCGCTCGTTTGGGCGGGCGACACTGTGGCGCACTGCGAAGCAGACGGCCCTGCCGCAACTGCCGACAGGACCGTTTCTTACTCAATCGGGGCGCCTCATTTCGTTACAGCTACGGTTACAGTCCAAGATCGAGCGCCTGGGGCGACTCAATGGCCGGCGCGCACCACCGCCGCGCTCTTGTTACAGCTGAAGAGTCACCCTGGGGAGCCGGCCACAATCAGAGCACCGGGCAGCCCTGCGAACGGGCCACCCGGCGCTGTCTCGGGCTTGCCGCTTGATAAACCGCGGCATCGGACTTTGACACGGGGGAGCCTAGCGACCCCTAGGTGCTCGTAAGAGGAGTCGAGCCGGACAACCTCGAGCTCGACTCCGAGGGAATGCTCTGGGTGGCGCTACCGCTGGCGAACGGTGCGATCGCCCCTGGCGTCACGCGTGCTCTGGATCATGGAGCGTGCCCGGCTCGAGGAGCGACTGGGGCCGCCCGAGCTCGCTCTTCGTGACTATCGATTCGTGACGAGGGTGTGGGCTCTAGCGGATCCCGAGTTGCAGCCGGTGGTGCGCAAAGCCGCTGACGCCGTGGATCGCCTGGGCGGCTGAGCCGGAAGTGGCGCCGCTGGTTCCGCTGCCCTCGGAGGCCGAGGTGCGTGTCGAGGCGATCTCTCTCAACCGGGGAGAGACACGCCGCGCAACGCGGACGCCGGACGGATGGCGTCCCGGCTGGGCACCTGGCCGGAGTGGTCGAGCGGCGGGGCGGCGAGATTCTCCCAACGACCGACTAGCTCGATTCTACGCAGTACCCCGTGGCAACGATCTTCTCCTGCTGGCCGATGATCACAAATGCGGTCTGCGTCGCGATGGTGACACCGGTAAGGCCCTCGCCACCGCACTGCTGGAGCAGGTCATCGAGCAGCTCGCCCGCTGTCTCCTCCGGCAACGGGGCGAACCAGAACGGGTTGAGCTTGGAGGCTTAGGCCGTGACGCGTGTTCCGGGTTGCGTTACGACGGTCGCCGAGATGGGAAGCGAGACACACCCGGCCAAGATGGTGACTGTGGCCAACGCCGCAGCGTTGAAAACCCTTCGCATGGCTGCCTCCTGGGGAGACGGTGAATTGGGGCAGAATGTTGATAGCTCGCTACATTATTGACAAGGGTGGGCCGGAACCGCTCGTGCCCAAGCGGCCTTGAAGATCACCGGCCGGTCCGGCAAAGCCGGGGTGAGCCTCACGGCCTGGTGAGTTCGCCGGTCAGGGGAACCGCTTATGCCCGCTAGCAAGGTTGGCAGGCGATGCTCTCGTTCCTGCGTGCTGAACTCGACTGGTAGTGGCTCTTTCTGCTCCCTATCGAACCCGGCCTGCCTGACGACCTTTGCGTTGCTCGCTGACGGGCGGCGCTCGAGCTGCGAGCCGCCCTACCAGGAGATGCCCGGTGCAGCGCGAACGTATGCGTTGGACGTCAGCTGGCTCAGCATGAAGTCCGCCACGTCAGCGCGGGAAATGCGCACGGTCCGAAAGAAGCTGCCGACCCGATTACCACGACGAGCGCAGCCTCGTTTCTCGCCGTTGGTCAGCACTCCGGGTCGAACGATCACCCACTCCGCCTCACTCTCCGCGACTATCCGTTCCTGCCGCGTTTTGTCCCAGAAGTAGAGGGGCAGAATCAGTGGGATGACGAAGAGCGTGTAGTACAGGCCCATGCGCCCGGCACTGTCCCCGATGCCGAGAGAGGTCTCGCAGACGAGGCGCTGGACGCTGTGCTTTTCCATGGCGCGCAAGATGTTTCTGGTCCCTTCGGAAAGGATACGCGTTGGATAGAAGAATCGTCTGTGACCAAGGGCACAAAGCACCGCCTCCTGACCGCGCATCGCCGCCTCAACGGAAGCGGCATCGAGGACATCACCCTGACGGACGGTCAACTGCGGATGGTCGATCGCAAGCCGTGACGCGTCTCGCACAAACGCGGTAACCGCGTAGCCGCGCGCCAAGGCCTGCGCGACAAGCTGGCGGCCGGTTCCGCCCGTCGCTCCCACGATCAGGACCCGTGCGAGATCGGGTCGAGGTGCCTCGTCCGAGGCGGCGGTCTTCGACCGGTACCCAGCACGAGCGAGGCCTGCGGAAAGCGCTATCGCGTACAAGATGAACACAAGGAGAAGAATCATTTCAGCCCGGCCTCCACTCGCCGTGGTCTACTTCCGCTCTCTCTTGGACCGTCCCTGTTCGTCGACCGTTTCGGCGCTTGTCAAAGGGTTGCACACGTCCTCCTCGGACGGCGGCTAGTCGTCAGCGAACGGGTAGATCGTCTTCCATTCGTCGTCACTCTGGACTCCAAACCAGAAGTGGTCCTCGCCGACGCAGTCGAACCATAGCGTCCAGAGTTGACCATCGCTCGACGGTTCGAGACTGGGGATGGTCAGTCCGCGGACGACGAACTCGCCCTCGGGCATGGCCATCTCGCTCCGCAGCGTGGACAGGGCATCCAAACACCTGGGCAGGAGCGCATCTCTTGAATCGCGAAGCTCGGCGAAGGCGACCCTCTGCGCCTCCGTGGGGCCATCCGGTCCTCCATCCACTAGAAGTTGGACGTCGCTCGCACCCCAGAAGGAGAAGGTGGTGTTCTCCCAGCAGCCATCTCGCCGCAGAAAGACGATGCGACCGAACGTAGAATCGTCGAGCGTGGGGGGAGGCTCGCGATCTCCGAAGACACGCTTGAAGAGATTCATCGGTCATCCGTTCTCAAGCCCGACCCGACACTGGGCTACCAGCGGCACCGTGTCGCGTCCGGCCATCTGCCCGCTCACATCGACGATGAGCGAGTCAGTGGTCTCCTTCACCCGAAGCGTACCGATGATGCCCCCTTCTACCGTAGCCCCGACCAGGACGAGACCGAGCAGCGTGCGATTCGCCTCGTCCGCGAAGGACCGGCGCCCCGTGCTCCAGGCCCGTCGGCTCTGGAGCACGATCGACGCCGACCCCTCCTTCGCCTTCAGCTCCAGGATGTGCCGCAGCTGAGCCGACCAGCGCGTCTGCACCGAATACTCGCACGAGCCTGTCCATTCGGTGCCGGTACCGACCGTAGCCCTCGCGACGCCCGTTCCCCGCACTCCCGGCTTGTCGCAACCGAGGCACGTGGTCGCCAGCAAGATGGCGATGATTGTGGTTCGCTGTGACCTGGCCAACGTTCTTCCTTCCACCGTCCAGCGGTCCGCGCTGAGCTGCGCGCCGACCTGGCTCGCGGATCGAAGTCCGCCACCTACCGATGCGACTGAGCGTGCTCCCCGTGGTCCCGGACCTGGGCCTCTGCGGCCAGACGGGTCTCACGCATCGGGTCTACCGTGTAGCTGACGAAGGACAACGAACAGGATGGCGATGCTGATGAGGGCGCCGATTCCGAAGACGAGCCTGCCCAGCAGAGCATTGGTCTCCCTTGGAAGGAAACTCAGCCCCCCCGAAATCGTGACCGGGGTGCCATAGAAGGCTATCCAACCACCTATCGCTACGAAGCCGGCAACCAACACGGCCACCAGTGCCAGGCGGAGGCGGCTGTTAGGAGGAAGCATGAGCGCAACTCCCCCTGCCGCCAGCACCAGGCCCGCCATGGTTACCACCATGGGAGGGGCGACAGGTACCTCGCCTCCTGTTGGTATGACCCCGGCGGCCACGAGGAACAACACTAACGCCAGAACGACCATGACGGCGCCCCAGGACACGGACTTGTTCGCATCTGGGTCCTGTGCGTTCATCTGTGATCTCCCAAGCGTCCACCCGAGGCGTCAACGCTCACGCGAGGAACCTCCGTACAACCAGGGACCACGCGGCGATGCTGACGAGCGTGTACCAGCCCAGGAACTTCTGGTACCGCGGCGAGGCGACGAACACCCCCACAGTCCAGAGAATGAAATAGTGCCCGACGAACGGGATGTAGAACGGAGGGTCGAACAAGCCTCCGCGGAGCGCCGTGACCCACACATCCGCAACGGCGAAAGCAGCAAATGAGCCCAGAAACCACTGACGGTTGCTTGTGTAGACAGCCGCCCAACCCTCGTTCGGGGACTTGTGGGGTGGATACAGGAACACCACGGGCAGGTACAGGGCCACCGACCATAGGATGAGCGACAGGAACAGGGTGAAGCTCCATACTTCATGGCCGCGCCAGGAGAACAGCACCCACCAGTTCAGGACCAGATTGAGGAAGACTGCAGCGGTCCACACCATATGGACCGAGTCGATCGGCGCCTGCCTTCGCTCGTGCACCGCCTGGGCCACACCGCTCAGGAGCTGAGCGATCCCGAGGCCCACGACGATCGAAATCAGGACGGAGATGAACTCGAATTCGCTCACCGGGGCGACCTGTCATGGATAGGTTTCAGCTTCCTCAACGCCGGAGTCCTTCGAGAAAATCTCGAGCGATCACGACGGGGGGCAGCTCGGGGTCAGCCCCAATCCACATCTCGAGGAACCGGGTGTAAGCTTCCCCGGCCTCGGCAGGTCGATCTGTGGCCCGGTAGAGATTCCCCAGGCGATACAGCATGGCGGGGCCGAACTCGCGCCAGGATTCCTCGGTCAAGAAGCGCTCGGCCCGTTCAATGTCACCGGCCCGATCCGCGAGGTGGGCCAGGAGAACCGGATCGGCCCCGGTGCCATCGTCACGGGCGGCGAGAAGGCGGTTCATCTGCCTGAGGGGATCGTCAGTCCAGTAGTCCGGAACGGGGACGCTCAGGGGGCCGTCCCAAATCAGCGAAGCGCTGCTGCGGTCGAGGCCGAACGCACCTATCCACGCCAACGCGGTGGCCTGGAGCTGAGACTGAATCGCAGGGGGAAACTCCTCCGCGGCGGTGCGAACCGCCTCCCACCGCCCAGCTCGGAGCATCGCGGTCACGCGGCGGAAGTCGCCAGGCGGCAGGTAGCGGATCGCGATGTCCGACAGGGTGCCCGGTTGAGCCGACATAGCGAGGATCCGCCCTGTTTCTGCCGTGAAGGGGTCGGGTACGCGCTCTGCCAATTCGGCGGGGATCTCGGCCTCGGGGTCGAGCAGAAGTATTCGGAGTAGGCTTGCAGCGGCCCATCGGTCATCCTCCCCGGCAACGCCGCGGTACTCTTCGAGGAGTTGGCGTGTGCGTGTGGTGTCCCCCCGGAACAGGGCTCCCTGAATCCCGTGGATGTAGTAGGGCGCGAATTGGGGTCCCAGGTCGACCGCCCGGTCGAACCCGAGGAGCACTTCATCGCGCGTGCCTCCGCGAATGTTGTTCAGATGGAAGAGGAAGTCCGAGAGCTGATACCACCCCTCGGCGTCGTCCGGGTAACGGGCGACGAACTCGCGTAGCCGGCGGGGCCCATCCGCATCCCGCTCCGCGTAGTCGATGATTCCCGCCTCGGCGAGGGTGGCGTCGCGCTGCGACATACCATCGAGCAGGGATCCGATCGCGAGGCGGGCAGCCTCGAGCGTGTCAGGAGCGACAAGCCCCGGCAACCACCCCATCGCTTGGGCCCGCCGCATTACGGCAAGACCGAAGGTGGGGTCGGCTTCGATGGCACGCTCCAGAAACGGCAGGGCAGCCAGGAATTCAGCGCGCCGGTAGAGAGCCTCGCCCTGAAGGTAGAATCGAAGCGCCGGCACGGATGGGGTTGTGAGACTGGCCAGCCGCGAACCCGCAGCCTCGATGCTCTCGGCACCCATCAGGCTCCGAGCGACGGAGACGGAGAGACGATCCACGAGGTCCAAGATCTCGTCATCCGATCCTTGGACGCCCGGGACGCTGAGCTCGGCCCTCGATTGCAGATCGTAGAGCTCCGCGTTGATTCGGATGTCGCCAGCCGCGGCAACCAGGCTGCCGACCAACGCGTGGGTCGCACCAGTGGAACGGGCGGCCTCGAGGACGGCATCCAGGTCCGGCCTTGAATCAGATCCGACCATTTCATCCCAGCGGGCCAGTACGGTGCGACTTGCAATGGCGCGGATGTCACCGAGACCATCGAGGTTCGTGGCCAGCAACTCGACCATGCCCTCACGGTAGACCTCGAGGTCCGGACCCGTGGTCGCGAACGGCATCGAGGCGATCCGCACACCGTTTGCAGGCCCGGATGCCTCGTCGGTGTCGTCCATGGGCCGGTCGCTGATCAGAACGTAGAGGCCCGCCGAGCCGAACAGCAGCGACAGAGCGACGAGGCCGCCAAGCAGCGTGCGTCCCCAGGTAAGGTGAGGGAGCCGCCCGTGGAGAAGGGCAGTGAATGCCTGTTTCGGCGCGACCTCCCAGTCACCCGGGAGTTCACCGGCCTCCTCCCGTCGCGTTGTGTCAGGATCCGCCTGGACCCAAGCGGTCGCGGTCACCAACAGCAGGCCAATGCCGAGTAGGACGAGGACACCGGGACCGACCCAGGAGGGCAGCGGCAGGATATCTCCCACGACGTCCACTACCTGCAAGATCAGCCACGAGGCTCCCAAGTACCCGACGGCCACGCTCCCGACGCGCGTGCGCCGACCGGTTCCGTGAGGTTCCAGCATGCCAGGCGGCTCCGTAAACAGGTCGGCAAAGGACGAGCCTTGATTGTCAACGGCTCAATGACGGACCCCGAGACGTTGTTCGGAAGGCTCATGTCCCGCAAGTCTGGAGTCAGGAGAATTCCGCTAAGAGCCACGCATGGGGACTCGGTCGCGAATGTCGGTGGTCTCTGGGAGCCGGATCGCTCCGCAGGGGCATTCGCCGGTAAGCGGCTCTGGCCGCCGGCGCTACTCTGGTAGGTTCGGGGTCAACTCGGGCGGAGAGCATCGAACCCATGAGTGGGTCACTGCACTGTCTTGGTCCCCGTTCGTGTCGAACACCTCAAACACGATCCGATTCCGGCTGAGTTCTGTTATTGCCAGCAGGGCTAAACCGGCATCCGAGTTTGGCCGTTCAGCAATGATGATGGCTCCCGGGACTCCAAGGGTCTTTGTCGCGACTGAGTCCGTTACATACACCCCGTCGTAGTGGACCTCCCACGCATCGTCCTCCCCGCGAAGCCAGAAGTACCATCCCTCAGGAGTGAGGATGCGAAGCGAAGACGAACAGCTTCCCGATTCGCTCCATGTTCCGAACAACAAGCTGTAGTCAACGCCGCCCCTGCTGCTGCTACAAGCCAACAGTCCGACCGTAACACAGACAAGAAGAAACTGTTTCACTTCGTCCCGCCCCCTGACGGTCGGTGCCTGAACTGCGCGCCGGCCAAGTTCGTTTGTTTATGTACTTCGACGCATCTGCGCCAGGCGCGTGTTAGGCCGCACACCACTGAGCTTCTAGTTGGAGTCCGCTTGCCCAGGTGCAGAGTTCCTCCTGCGCGATAGAGGAAGCGACGTACACTACTGAACCTCGCAGAAAGGCATCCGGATACTCGAGGAGCGGTGATCTGTCTGCATACAGGAACAGATGATCGAAGAGCTCGGGCTCTGCATGATGCTCCGCCAACTGCGACAGCTCAGAGAGCAGTGTTGTGCTGAATCGACTACGTAGTCGTGCTGAGCGTGGCCAGAGTGTTTGTCGCATCGGTATGTACGGACCAGTCTCAGCAGCGCTCATCAGCAAGTCCTCTACGTCGCGCGCCATGGACGTGGCTTCCACGAAAACCGTTGTCGCGGACGAGAACGCCTGATGGAGAGTCCGGAGAAAGAGAGCGGAATCTGGCCTTCCACGGAGTTCCCAATGGGCAACTGACAGTAGCTGTAGTGTTACCCCAACTGGAACCTCTCAGAATCTGGATGCCGGTACGTAAAGGAACGGTCTAACCGCTGCGAAGAAGTCCTCAGGACACTCGTGCCAGAAGTGTCCGCAATCCTTCAGCGTAACGGACCGGATTTCGGCTGACGACAGTGCTTCTTCAACAGACTGGCCCATAGACGGTTCGCATGGATCACCCTCGCCTCGGATCACTAATACTCGATGCTCCAGCCTGGAGAGTTCGGAAGTCAAATCGTACCCCTGAACAGCGGTCCACGTCAGCTGGTTCACTTGGTGATCTTGTACCGGCGCACTTCCTTCGTCGTCCGACGAAAACCAGAAGGTCGGGTCAGAGAAGTACGCGGCGAGGATCGCTTCCCCGAACTCCTGTGTCCCCGGTGTCAAATCGTTGGGGACCAGGCCCGAAGCCTGCAATTCTGCGAATCTTTGCTGGATCTTCCCAAAGCATGTCCGTATCCCATCCCATGTGGGCGGGCCGCAGCCTACTAGCACTATCGAACGTATCCTTTCCGGATGGGTTACAGCATAGCTCAACGCCACGAGGCCACCCCATGAATGACCCAACAAGTGAACGGTCTCCGCTCCACTCGCTGCCCGCACATACTCAAGGTCCTCCACATATTTTTGCAGCGTGAAATTATCAGGAATCCGGCGTACGTCCGTCGATCGGCTCACCCCTCGTTGATCATAGGTGACCACAGCGAGCTCAGTGTTCGCCAAGCGCTCTAAGCTGAGCATATAGTGGCTGGACAAACCGGGCCCACCGTTGACTGCGATGAGCACGTTGCCCGACTCCAGATGCCCCGAGGCGCGGGCAAACAGTGTAACGTCTGGAGTCTGTACGCTGAGTTCCTTAACACTGCGCTGGTTGGTCTCGCAGGCGGAAACCGAAATCACTGCAAGGCAGAAACAGAAAGTGGAGATAGGCACAAACGCACCGTGCTTCACTTCTTGAGCAATTAGCAGACGGATGCCGGACATGCGGCGCCGGGGAGTAGACGCTATCCTGGGTGACTCCCTACGCCACGACAAGGGTAGGAGCGAGGCAAGTGGCGCCCATGTCCTCCTGCGCCCATCTCTGGGCGTCAGTGAAGGCGAACGCAATCTCTACTCCCTATCATCGAGCGACGACAGCTCGTGGCGAAGACGCTCCGGATCGACTTCCACCACCCAGATATCGAAGTGCCCAGAACGCGTACTGACGAACGCGAGCTTTGTCCCATCAGGCGACCAACACGGCCCATCGTCGTACCCGGGATGCGCCGTCACCTGCACGCGACCTCTACCCCCCGGGGACGTCACGAGGATATTGCAGTCACGACCTTCACACCGCACAACGGCAAGCAGGGTGCCATCCGGCGAGAGCGCGGAGTACCGGTACTTGATCCCCTCCTCGCGTGCCACCTGGCGCAAACCTTCCCCGGTGCGTGAAACCGCCGCGACGGCAGCAGTCGGGGAGTCGGTTTCGAACAGGAACAGGTAGATCTCTGACCCATCGTTCGACCAGCAAGTGGGTATCGGCTTCTTGCCTGGCGTGCTGAGAACCCGATCGAGTTTTCCCGTCGACACCTCGAGCAACCAGAGATTAGATTCTTCCTTGAAGGCAATGAGCGAGCCATCTGGCGACCACTTTGGCTGACCACCAAGTGAAACAGGGATGGACTCCGGCACGATCCGGATCGGCTGTCCTCCGGATGCCGCCACCAGTTGGATGCTGTTCCCGTAGTCTCCGTCGAAGGCGATGTATTGGCCGTCTGGCGACCAGTCGGGGTGCTCGCCGATCACCGTGGTGAGCCGGCGAAGTCCGCTGCCATCAGACGACATCATCCAGAGACCCGTCTTCTCAGGCGCTTCCTCGGCCCCATAGCGCGAGAAGACGATGCTCTGGCCGTCTGGCGACCAGCAAGGGAAGCCATCCTGGGCCGGGTCATCGGTAAGCTGCCTGACGGGATACGGTTCCTGAGCTAGTGGTCCACTGGGACACACCAGGACGAACAGAGCAAGCAGGATCGAACACCTCGCCGCGGCTACCATGGCATTCCTCCCTTGGTTGAAGGGGTGGGCTGTCACGCACCTTCCCGTGGCCTAACGGATTTGTGTTTCAGCTGCGCGGCCCCAAATAGGTCGCGCCGTGGTTCTTGTGGTACTCGTGGTCGCCGGTACCCACGGCTGCGCCGTGTTCCTGTGCGTGCACCTGGTTCAGCGAACCGAGTAGGCTACGGCCGTCACAATCACCAGCGGGAGTACTCTGTTCATTTTGACCTTTCCGATCCGAGTGAGGGCGCAACGCCTACTTCACGACTTGCGGACTCGGGAACGTCCAGGTTCCGTTCAGGATCTCCGGCCCCGGCTGATACAACCTGACGATGTAATTCCATCCCGGTACGATCGGCAGAAAGTTGTCTGCCTCGGGATCACCCCCGAAGTGGATGGTGATGCTGCCGTCGTCGTTCTTCTTGGCCGTGACGTTATTGAACGAGTAGGCGTTGTATTCGTTGACCGGCATCCAGCCCTTGTCGTCGTAGAGGGTCACGGACCAGAAGCCATACACCGGCACATCCGTCACGGTGAGTGTGTACGGGGTCGTGCCATCGTTCTGTTCGGGAAAGACATTCACGTACGTTGCAGCATCTGCCGGCAGCCCGCCCCAGCCGAGTGCCGCGCCCAGCATCCAGTAGACCGGGTCCAACTCCTCCTTCTTTCCGAAC
>JBATJK010000145.1:0-50514 GCA_049668445.1 Gemmatimonadota bacterium | reverse complement strand
CGGCGTCCGGATGCCACGAAGACGAGACCGATCAGTGGTCGGCTGACTACTACACCGAGTGGTATGGCAAAGCCAAGCGGTCTCACTACGGTACGACGCTGGCCGCTGGCCGCGACGGTGCACCGGGCGCGGGCGCGGAGTTGATCCGACTGGCCGGCGACCCGTTGTACCCGACGCTGGTGAGGGCCACCGCCCTCGGCTTGCTGCAGAGGTATCCCGGCGCGGAAGCCACGCGGGCCATCAACGCGGCCCTGCAGGACGAGGAGGCCCTGATCCGGTATACGGCCGCCACCGCTCTGAACGGGACCGACCCGGCGGAGCTGGTGGACCTGGTGGCGCCCCTGCTGTTCGACCCCACGAAGGCGGTGCGCGGCCAGGCGGCCGTGCGCCTGGCCCCCGTGTCACGCGATCTGTTGAAGCCCTACCAGCTCGAGGCCCTCGACGAGGCCACGTCGGAATACGAGGAGACGATGCGCTACTCGCTCGACTTCCCGTTCGCGGGCCACAACCTGGCCAACCTGTACGTGGCCCGCGGGGACGTGGCCCGGGCCGAAGAGTACTACCGCCGCGCCATCGAGATCGACGCCCTGTTCGTCCCGGCCAAGATGAACCTGGCCGTGCTGTACAACTCCCAGGGTAGGAACGAGGAGGCGGAGGTCCTGCTGCGCGGAGTCCTCGAGGACTATCCCGACAATCACGATGCCGAATATTCGCTGGCGCTCCTGCTGGTCGAGACGGATCGGGCGGAAGAGGCTCTCTCGTGGCTGCAGCGGGCGGCTGTCGGAATGCCCGAGCGAACCCGAATCCGGTACAACCTGGGGCTGCTGCAGCAACAGATGGGCTTGTTGCCGGAAGCGGAAGCAAGTCTACGGGCGGCGATCGAAGCCGAGTCTGGCAACCTGGACTACCTGTATGCCCTGGCCGATCACCTCGCGCGGCGCGGAGATCTCCGCGCCGCCCTCGCCGTGGCCGACCAGATGATCGCCGCCAATCCCGGAGCGCAGGTCGGGCACGACATGAAGGCCGCGTTGGAACAGGCGATCGCGCAGGGCGGGGGCAATTGAGCGTGGGCGGACTGGGTGACGAGATCAGGAAGAAGCTCACGAAGAAGGTGGCGTTTCCCCTCCTGAATCGACTGATAGGCGACCGCGGCGACCACCTGTACCACTATTCAGCCGAGATGGACCGCCTCTTTCCCATCCGTACGTTTGACTGGCGGACCTACCGGTTCTTGAGCACCGGCGAGCTCGATTCCGACCGCTGGTGGCGTTCACTGTGCGATCTCGAGCTCCGCGGCGGCATCATCTTCGACGTGGGCGCGAATACAGGCTACACGGCGGCCTGGTTCTCGACGTTGGCCGACCGCGTGTACGCGTTCGAGCCGGACCCGACGAACCTGGAGATCCTCCGAGAGCAGATCAGGATCCGGGGGCTGACCAACGTCGACGTTCTGGCGACTGCAGTCGGTGAGACGGTTGGCTACGCTCGACTTCATCGCAAAGAAAGGGGGGGACATCACGCCCTGTCGGATGTCGGCGCATCCCCCACGATGGACACGATAGAGGTTCCGTGTACGACCGTTGACACTGTGATGAGCAGTGAGGGGATTGAGTCGGTTGCGCTCCTCAAAGTCGACGTCGAAGGATTCGAACCCGAAGTGCTCCGAGGTGCGGCGGCAGGCCTCTCTTCGGGCGCGATTCAACGGGTCGTCTTCGAGTACAGCCCCGAGTTCTACCGTCGACGGGACGTGGACGAGCGGGGCGTTACGACCTTCCTCCAGAAGCTCGGTTTCGATCTGCGCCTGCCTGACGGCACTCGCTTCGCAGCGGATGGTGCCCGCACGGAAGAGCAGTGCGATCTGCTGGCCTTTGCGCCCGGGGTTCAGCCGACCGGAATCGGGTGACGAGAACAGAAAGCCGGCGGCCTCTCCCGAGACCGCCGGCATGCCTTTCTCATCATCTCCCCGAAAAGGAACTGTCGAGCCTCAGTCGCCCGTCGCGTCCTGCGGAACCCCGCCCGGAGGCATGTTCTCGTTCAGGTAGCGCGTCATGTAGCTGAACAGGTGCTTGCGCGTACCCGGCCCCTCGAAGATCCCATGCGAGCGGTTCGGATATGCCAGCATCGTGAAGTACTTGTTGTGCCTGATCAGTTCGTTGATCAACTGCTCGGCGTTCTGGTAGTGCACGTTGTCGTCGCCCGTACCGTGAACCAGGAGCAGGTTACCCTCGAGTCCGCCCGCGTGCTTCAGGACCGAGCCTTCCTCGTAGTCTTCCGGGTTCTCATCGATGAGACCCATGTACCGTTCCATGTAGATCGTATCGTAGTTCCGCAGGTTCGTCACCGCGGCTACCGCGATCCCGGTGCTGTAGATCTCCGGGTAGCGGAACAGGGCGTTGAGGGTCGCGCCGCCACCGCCGCTCCAGCCCCACATTCCGATGCGGGAAGCGTCCACGTATGGGCGCTCCGCGATCACACGGGCCGCGGCCGCCTGGTCGGCACTGTTGACCTGGCCGACCTTCCGATACTGGGCCTTGCGCCAGTCCCGTCCGCGCGGGCCCGGCGTGCCCCGGTTGTCCACGCTGGCCACGATGTAGCCCTGCTGGGTCAGCAACGTATGCCACCCGAAATTCCCGGTGTCCCACCGGTCGAGCACGGTCTGGGCAAAGGGACCGCTGTAGGCGTAGAAGAACACCGGGTACTTGAGGCTCGGATCGAAGTCGGGCGGATACATGATCCACGCATCCAGCATCGCGTCGCCGACATCGACCTGGAACAGCTCCGTCCGGCCGCGGTCCAGCTCCGCCAGCGTGGCGTTCAGCCGGGCGTTGTCCACGAGCACCCGCTGGACCTCGTGGTCCGGAAGGCTGATCAGGCTCACCACGGGAGGTGTGGCGAACGTCGAGTACGTGTGAATGGCGAATGCAGCGTCCGGCGAGAGGCTGTAGGTGTGCGTTCCCGCCTGGTCCGCGGGGGACAGCCGCACGGGATCGCCGCCCGCGAGGGGCACCCGGTACAGGTACCGCTGGGTGGCGTTGTCCGGCGAGGCCATGAAATAGACCCAGCCGCCGTCCTCGTCGATCAACTCGACGCTGACGACCTCCCAGTCGCCGGAGGTGATTGCAGATAGCTCACCCGTCATCCGGTCCACGGAATAGATGTGCTTCCAACCAGAGCGCTCGCTGAGCCAAGTCATGCGCTCGTCGCCGTCCAGCCAGATCCAGTCGTCGATCGCGTCCAGGTACGCGTCGTCGGTCTCGGTAAGCAGCGTGCGGACCGAGCCGTCCTCGGCGTCACACAGCATGACGTGGTTGATGTTCTGGTGACGGTTCATGCGCTGAATCGCCACCTCGTCCCCGTTGCCGGACCACTCCACGCGTGGGATGTAGTTGTCTCGCTGGTCGCCCGGCACGTCACACCACACGGTGGAGCCGCCGCCGGCGCTCACGACCCCCACGCGGGCAGCGGAGTTCTGCGTGCCGACCTTGGGGTACTGCACCGGAATGGTGTAGGAGTAGACGGAGTCGGTGTTGTTGATCATGTCGAAGACGCCGATCCCTTCGGCGTCGAGCTGCCAGTAGGCGATCGACTCGCCGCTCGGCGCCCAGCGCCAGCCGTCGGCCGGCAACGGCATGAAGAACTCCTCCTCGTACACCCAGTCGAAGTTTCCGTTGATGATCGTCTCAGAGCCGTCGTCTGTCAGCTGCGTGACCTCGCCCGTCGCGATGTCCTCCACGAACAGGTCGTTCTTGCTCACGTAGCCGAACCGCTCGCCCGAGGGGTCGAATTTTCCGTACATGAGGCTGGACTCGGGTCGATCCGCGCCCATCTGTCGCAGGGCGCCCGTTTCCAGGTCCATCACCCAGTAGTCTCCGCGCGAATTGAACCGCCACACCCGCTGCGAGTTGGTGTAGATCAGCAGTTTGCTGCCGTCCGGGGACCACTCGTAGTTCTGAATGCCCAACGGCCGGGTCTCGCCTTCGGGCACGAGTTGCGCCGCCGAGACCAGGACTTCGCGCTCGCCGGTCGCGGCGTCGATGCGGACCAGGTCGCGTCCCGGGCCGGACTCGCTGCGCTCCAGCGATGTGTACGCGGATCCGTCCTCCAGCCATCTCGAGCGGCTGGGGAAGTCGGGGAAGAAGTCGCCCGATCCGAACAGGCGGTCCAGCGTCACCATGCTGGCGTCCGTCGGTTCCTGGGCTTCACTCGCCGGCGCGATCGCCAGGAAAGCGAAGACGGCCAGGAGGATCGGCAAACCGGTCGTCATGCGTTTCAGAAATGTCATCGAATTACCCTTGCTCTGCGGTACTGTCGTTGGTTTGGCGCGGGCTCGTGCCGCGGTCGAACAAGATACGGGAATCGCGTGCCCCACGCTCTACTGACAGATGGGGAGGTCAGGGCGTTTATCTGTTCCCGACCTCACGTACGGAGGCCCGCCCCGGTGTGTTTCCGAGACGGGCCTCTCGCGGTCCCTGACCGCGGGTCGCTGCCTGCGGATACGCTCCGTCAGTCCGAGGTCGGCTCCAGCGGAATCCCGCCCGGGGCCATGTTCTCGTTCAGGTATCGGGTCATCTCCGTGTACAGGTGCCGGCGCGTGCCCTGTCCCTCGAAGATCCCGTGCGAGCGGTTCGGGTACGAGAGCATCGTGAAGTGCTTGTTGTGAGCCACGAGCTCGTTCACCAGGGCCTCGAAGTTCTGGTAGTGCACGTTGTCGTCCGCCGTCCCGTGCACCAGGAGAAGGTTCCCCTCCAGGTTCTTCGCATGCGTGATGGGAGCCCCGGCTTCGTAGTCCTCAGCCGCTTCATCCGGGAGGCCCATGTAACGCTCGGTGTAGATCGTGTCGTAGTACTTCTGGTGCGAGACGGCCGCGACGGCGATCGCGGTGCCGTAGACGTCCGGATACTGGAAGAGCAGGTTCAGGGCCATCTCGCCGCCACCACTCCAGCCCCACGTTCCCACCCGCTCGGCGTCCACGTACGGACGGGAGATGATGACTCGGGCCGCGGCACTCAGGTCGGCCACGTTCAACTGGCCGATGTTGCGATACAGCGCCTTCCGCCAATCCCGTCCCCGGGGGCCCGGAGTTCCGCGGTTGTCGACGCTGGCCACGATGTATCCCTGCTGCGTGAGCATCAGGTGCCACAGGTAGTTCCCACCACCCCACGAATCCTGAACGGTCTGGCCCCACGGCTCACTGTACCCGTAGAACAGGATCGGATACTTCTTCGACGGGTCGAAGTCGGGTGGGTACATGATCCAGGCGTCGAGCAACGCGTCGCCGATGTCCACCTGGAAGAACTCGAATTCGCCGCGATGCAGCGCGTCCACCGTTGCCCTGAGCTGGTTGTTGTCCACCAGCGTCCGGATCACCTCGTGGTCGGGCAACCGTATGAGCTCGGTGACCGACGGCGAACCGAAGCTCGACCAGGTGTGAAGGGCGAACCGGCCGTCAGGCGAGATGTTGTATCCGTGCGTTCCCGGCTGGTCTTCCGGGGTCAGCCTCTCGGCGTCTCCACGCCCGTTGAGGCGCGCCCGGTACAGGTAGCGCTGCGTGGCGGTCTCGGGTGACGCGGTGAAGTACACCCGCCCGCCATCCTCTTCGATCCGCATGATGCTGATGATCTCCCAATCATCCTCGTCGTCGGTGACGGCCCTGACCTTCTCGCCGTCTCGCGACACGCGATACAGGTGCCGCCAGCCGGACCGCTCGCTGACCCAGGTGAACTCCTTGTCGCCGTCGAGCCACTCCCAGTCATCGACCGCGTCGAGATAGGCCGGGTCGGTCTCCGTCAGGATCGTTCGGGTCGCTCCTGTCGCTGCGGCGCACAGCATCACCTGGTTCGTGTTCTGGTGCCGGTTCATGCGCTGGAGGACGATCTCGTCCGAATTGCCGGACCACTCCATCCGCGGGATGTAGTTGTTCCGCAAGTCGCCAGGCACGTCACACCACGTGGTTTCGCCACCGGCGCTCGAGATCACGCCCACGCGGGCGGCCGAGTTCGTGTCGCCGGCCTTGGGATACTCGACCGGGATCGTGTACGAGTAGACGGAGTCGGTGTTGTTGATCATCAGGAAGTGGCGAACGCCCTCGGCGTCGAGTTGCCAGAAGGCGATGGACGCTCCGTCGGGGCTCCAGCGGAACCCGTCGCGAGCGAAGAACTCCTCTTCATACACCCAGTCGAACGTTCCGTTGATGAGCGTCGTGGAGCCGTCGTCTGTGAGGCGTACCACCTCGCCCGAGGCGATGTTCTCAACGAACAGGTCGTGCTCGCTGACGTAAGCCACGCGCTCACCCGCCGGGTCGAACTTGGCGAACATCAGACTGGACTCGGGTCGGTCGGCGCCGATCTGCCGCAGCTCGTACGTCTCCAGGTCGAGGACCCAGTAGTCGCCGCGCGTGTTCTGTCGCCAGACACGGCGCGAGTTGGTGAACACGAGGAGCCGGGTTCCGTCCGGGGACCACTCATAGCCCTGGATCGACATGGGTCGCTCGGCTCCCTCCGGCATGAGAAGGGAGGCCGAGACCAGGATCGTGCGGACCGCCGACTCCGTCTCGTAGCGAACCAGGTCACGTCCGCCGGTCACCGCCCCTGACGGCTCCAGCGTGGTGTAGAAGGTGCCATCTTCGAGCCACCGGGCCTGTCCGAAGAAGTCCCCCCGGAAGTCCGCCGAACCATAGATCCGGTCCAGCGTGACGGCAGAGGGGTCGGTGTCCTGGGCCACGCCTGCCGGCGCCAGGAGCAGGGAGACGACGAACAGCAGGATCGCGGCGTTCCAGGCGCCTCGCGTCACAGATCGCATCGAAATACCTCGTGGATTGCCGGGGTCGCCCTCCACACGATGGACCGAGGGCGCTGAAGCCACCACCACCATGGTGCGGCTCCGACACAAGCTATCGAGTGGATTGGTTTCGCGCGCGCTTCGCGAGGCTCAGCGCCCGAGCAGCCTCAGGACGTCGTTGAGGAAGGCGAAGCTCATGAAGAACACCACGACGGTCGCGCCAGCGATGCTCGTGTATCGCACGAGCCGCGGGTGGAGGGGCCTGCGAATCACGCCTTCGATGGCCAGGAGCATGAAGTGTCCCCCGTCCAAAACCGGAATCGGCAGGGAATTCAGTATTGCGAGGTTCAGCGACAGAAACGCGACGAACGCGAAGAACTGGGGCCAGTTCATCCGATAGGCACGCTCGCTCATGCGCGCGATTTCGACCGGACCGCTGACCTCCCGGAGTCCGACGGCGCCGGTGACGAGCAGCTTTCCGCTCTCGGTGATCAGGCGCGTGTGCCGCCCTACTTCAGCCGCGCTGTACGCGATGGCGCCGCTCACGTCCTGGTCGAGGAACTCGGTTCCCAGGTGTGCCCCCAGCCACCCGAAGCTCCCCACGGGCGCGAAGCCGGGATCGGGCTGGGGAACGTACACGCTCATTCCAACCCCATTCCGCATGATTCGCAGCGAGACCGGGCTCGTCGGGGACGAAGGCATGGCGCCCAGCCACGCGATGAAGGTCGGGGTCGGGGTCCCTTCCACGGCCACGATACGGTCGCCGGTCACGAGTCCGGCACGGTCCGCAGGGGAGCCCGGTTGCACGGTGCCGAGCACGGGAGGCAATGGCGGCAGCAGCGAACCGAGGAGCTGGATGCGCTCCCCTTCCAGGTCAGGGATCATCACCCGCAGCGTGTCACCGCCTGCGAAGACCAGGGTTTGCGGTCCCGCATCGACCGAGAGGAGGGCCATGGCGAAGTCGCCCCAATCGCTGACGTCCCGTCCCGCTACCTGGACCACGTCGACGTCCGAGCGCATCGACAGCCAACCGGTGGCCCCGGCCGGCAGCTCCTCCTCGAATACGGCGCTGACCCGTGCGGGGGTGGGGGGGGTCGCCCCCCCCGTCGAACCCAGGACCGCGTAGATGACCAGTGCGAGAGCCGCGTTGGCCGCCACCCCCGCCACCACCACGATCATCCGGCGGTGGACCCTCTGGAAGGCGAATCCGTTGGGCCACAGTCGGCGGTCCTCTTCGGTGCCCTGCATCCCCATGATGCGCACGAAACCGCCAAGCGGAATGAGTGCGAGCTGATATCGGGTCTCGCCGATTCGGAACCGGAAAAGCGCGGGTCCGAAACCGACGGAGAACGAGGTGACCGGCATGCCGGCCCACTTCGCCGCAATCAGGTGTCCCAGCTCGTGCACCAGGATCAGCACGTCCGTGACCAGCAGCAGAAGCAGGACAGCCAGGATCATATGTTCGCCTTTCGGATGCTCCATGCCCGACGATCGAGCTTTCGATCCGAACCTGTCGCTCGGACCGCTCTCCGCTCTCCGAGGTGCAAGTTCCGTTCGGTTACCGGGCTCGCCGACCGTTACTCTACGAATTCTGACTTCGGAGCCGGACTTCCGGAGGTCTGCGGCGACCGAAACGCACCGTTGATAATTGTGCAACACACTGTAAACAAATCGCTTGTACTGTTCCACGGTAGTCCCGAGTCGGTCGTCGCTTCATGCTGCCCCCGGCACCGCGGCCGGATCGTTTCTCCCATCACAGCCGCCTTCGTATCCGGTCGTCGTTGCGGAGCCGCCACACAGCGAGCGCACCGTTCGTGGCGTGCGCCCGTCACCCTCGTCCACGGTCGTTGTTCGCCAATCCACCGCCCCATACATTCTGCGCTCCCCATTTGCCATGAACGCTTGGGGAAGAGCGGTGCAGGGGATTCACTGACGTGGAAGCTGGGGCTGGCGCGGTTGCCGGTCACCATTCTTCCGGACGGCGCGTGGACGCCGCAATTACAGGAGGACACCTGATGCAGAAGTGGTTTAGCGGACCGCGCGTGCTGGCCGGACCTGGCAGCGTGTTCGCCGCAGTCGCGTTGATCGTGGCTCTCGGGGCGTGCTACCCGGGCGACATCAGCGGCCTTGCCGAGACGGACGTCGTTCTGACGGTACACAGCGGGAACGACTTTTCCGTTTACAACACGTACGCCATGCCGGATACGGTCGTCGACGTGTGCGAGAACGTCGATGATCCCGAGTGCGAGAATGCCCTCGACATCGATCACAGCTACGACCAGCAGATCCTGGCACAGATCGCGGCTCGCATGCAGGGCTACGGCTACCAGCGAGTTCCGATCAACGAGGTCGACGAGAACAACCTGCCCGACGTGTTCGTGATCGTGTCCGTGTCGGCTACCGAGCGTACGTCGACCACGGTCTGGTATCCGTGGTGGGGTTGGGGCGGCTGGTGGCCCGGTTGGGGCCCCGGCTGGGGTCCCGGCTACCCGGCGGTCTCGGTGACCCGCTGGAACCAGGGCACGCTCCAGGTCACCATGATCGATCCAACCGATACCGATCCGGATCAGCAGATCTTCAACGTCCAGTGGGACGCGACGCTGAGCGGGGTGCTGAGCAGCGCGAACGCGCCGATCGACACCAATCGCATCGACCGTGGCATCCAGCAGGCGTTCGACCAGTCGACCTATCTGAACACCAACTGAGCAAACAGCGAGAATCGGAGTTACATGATGAAAGCAGTCAAGGGAATCATCGCCTCGCTGGCGCTCATTCTGGTGTTCAGCGGAGAGGCAAAGGCGCAGGACTGGTGGTGGGGCATCACGTACCAGATGTCGGCCGCTTCCAGTCTGCCGACCAATTCGGACTCGGACGTCAACTTCATCGAGGACTACAGCTTCCGGGGCTTCGGGATTGACGCGCGTTACGTGGCTTCCAGGGATGCGAAGTACTCGATCGGGTTTAACGTGGGCTGGAACGTACTCAACGAGAAGAACGACTTCGGCTCGGAGCGGAATACGATCAGCCTGGAGAACGCCGACGTCACGGGTACCCAGCTCAGGTACCTCAATTCCGTGCCCCTGATGGCCAACGCTTCCTACTACTTCGGTAGTCGGGGCGGCATTCGGCCGTATGTCGGATTGAACGCGGGGACCTACTACATCGAGCGTCGGGTGGACATCGGGGTGGTCGGAATCGTGGAGGACAACTGGCATTTCGGCTGGGCGCCCGAGGTGGGCCTCGTCGTCCCGCTGGGGCGGCCGGAGTTCGCGCTCCTCACGACGATCCGGTACAACTGGGCGTTCAGCGCCGGCGGAACCGGCGACCAGAAGTACTGGGGCTTCAACATCGGGATCGCGTACCGCTGATCTGGTGGGCCGGAAGGTCGTCGACGCGGGAGCGTAGAAACGAAGCTGGACGGGGGAGGCATCGGTCTCCCCCGTTCGCTTATTCCGGGATGACGAAAGGCGGCAAGCTGACTATCGGCAGAGGTTCCAGGTCCGGCATCACGCCCACATCTCCTCATACATCAGGTATTGTGAGGCCAGCATTCCCATCGCCCGATAGGTCTCCTGGGCGGCGAGGTTGTCTCGTTCCACGTACAGGCGAATCCCCAGGACCTTCTCCGAGAGCGCCGTCTCGCGCACATGGTCATGCAGCAGGCGATACACGCCCTCGCGGCGATGGAGCTTCGATACGTAGACGCTCTGCAGCCACCAGACGAGGCCGTTACGCCAGTCGCTCCACTCGGTCGTGATCATCACCTGGCCCACGACTTCATCGCCTTTCACGGCGACGAAGTAGCGACCCCGCGCCGGGTCCTTGAGCAACGCCTCCACACCCCTCGTCAACACCTTCCGGTCCAGTTCCCGACCTTCGGTCTCCCGGGCCATCGCCTGGTTGAAGAGGACGATGCGCGCGGCGTCCTCGCTGTCGGCTTCACGAACGATGATGGGCATGCGGCGCTCTCCCGTGCGGAACGTGGAAGCACACATTCTCGGCTGCCCCGGCCTGACTCGCAAACCCATAGATGGTGGCCCTGACGGCGAAGCCGATGGCGGATACCTTCCCGTATGATCCTCGACGAACGCGTCACCGACATCTGCATCGTCCTTCTCACGGGGATCGGTGACGTGGTGCACGGCCTTCCCGTTGCCAACGCCATCAAGGACCATGACCGCACCCGGCGGATCACCTGGGTGGCCGAGCCCGCTCCCGCGGCGGTTCTCAGGGAACACCCGAGCGTGGACCACGTGATCGCCTTCCACAAGAATGACGGTCTGGGAGGGCTCATCCGCCTGCGGGATGACTTCAGCGACCTCCGGTTCGACCTCACCTTGAACATGCAGCGCCATTTCAAGGGGGTGTTCCCGACGGTCTTTTCGGGCGCGCCGACAAGGCTCGGCCTCGATCGGGACAAGGTCCGCGAGGGCGTGTGGCGGTTCAGCAACCATCACATCGAGCCGGGTCCGTGGGCTCACACGCAGGACATGTTGCTGCGATTCCTGGACCCGCTCGGAATTCCGCGCCCCGATCCCCTGGAGTGGAGGATCACGTTCAGTGAGGCGGAACTGGCTGACCAGGCGCTGTTCTTTGACGGTCTGCCGCAGGGGCCGGTCGTCGGCCTGGTCCTGGGCTCCAACGTGGTCCGCAAGGACTGGCCGGCGGAGCGCTACGCCGACCTGTCGGATGCGATCGCCGACCGGCACGGAGCCACGGTGCTGCTCGTCGGGGGGCCGGCCGAGCGGGAGAGGGCGGCGGCGGACCTCATCGTTGCCCGCACGAAGGCCCAGCCGGTTTCGACCCTGGCGGACGACGTCCGCCGGATGATGTGGACCGTCGGCGGGTGCGACCTCCTGGTCAGCCCGGACTCGGGCCCTCTCCATCTGGCCCACGCGCTCGGTGTCCCCGTGGTCGGGCTGTACGGCCATACCAACCCGGCGAGAGTCGGCCCCTACTCCCGGTTCCACGATCTCGTGGTGGACGCGTACCATGATCCCGAAGAGGCTCCCGATCCGACCGAGACCGTGGCCAGGTCGGGTCGTATGGATCGAATTGCCGTAACGGATGTGTTGGAACGTGTGGACCGCGCGTTCACCCTCTACGTACCGCCCGGCGGACGGCGCACGAACCCGACGGAGAAGAGGCCATGACGACGACTCTCAGGACGATTCTCGCGGCGGCGGCCAGCCTCGCGGCGCTCGCGATCGGAGCTGATGCGCTGAATGGACAGGAGAGGGGCTCGCCAGGGCCGAACCCTCCCACGGTCGCGCCACCCCAGGAGCAACCCGTTCTGCGCGAGCTGGCGGCGGCCGTGTCGCCAGGCCGGATCGAGGCAGACATCAGGAGCCTCGTCTCGTTCGGCACCAGACATACGCTGTCCGACACCCTATCGGAGACCCGGGGCATCGGGGCCGCGCGGCGTTGGATCAAGGCCGAGTTCGACGAGATCTCGGCGGCGTGTGGTGGCTGCCTGGAAGTCTCCTACCAACGCACGCTCGTCGAAGGGGGAGACCGAATCCCGGGCTCCGTCGAAATCGTCAACGTGATCGCTGTCCAGCGGGGAGTTCACGACCCGGACCGCTATGTCATCATGTCGGGAGACATCGATTCACGTGTCTCGGATCCGCTCGACTTCACCTCCGATTCTCCGGGCGCCAACGATAACGCATCGGGCGTGGCCGGGGTGCTCGAGGCGGCTCGCGTTCTGAGCGCCCGTCGGTTCTCCGCATCGATCGTATACGCCGCACTCTCGGGTGAGGAGCAGGGCCTGTACGGGGGGCGACACCTCGCGGCGCGCGCGCTCGACGAGGGCTGGAGAATCGCCGGGGTCCTCAACAACGACATGATCGGCAACGTCGAAGGCATTACGGGGGTGGTGGACAACACGTCGGCGCGTGTCTTCTCCGAGGGAACGCGCGCCGTGGAGACCGAGCGTGAGGCACGGGTGAGGCGCTTCAGCGGCGGCGAGGTGGACTCGCCCTCCCGCAATCTTGCCCGGTACGTGAAAGTGATGGTTGACCGGTACATCCCCAACCTGGATGTCATGATGATTTACCGGTTGGACCGTTTCGGTCGCGGCGGTCACCACCGGCCCTTCAACGACGCGGGTTTCGCCGGAGTCCGAATCATGGAGACGAACGAGAACTACAACCGGCAGCACCAGGACCTCAGGATCGAGGATGGGGTCGCATACGGGGATGTGATCGACGGAGTGGACTTCGACTACGCCGCCAAACTGACCGCCCTCAACGTGACGGTTCTCGCCTCTATCGCCTCGGCGCCCCCCGCTCCCTCGGGAGTGCGAATCGCCGGCGCCGTGTCTCCCAGCACGACCCTGTCCTGGAATCCCGTGGATCGGGCGGTCGCGCCGGATCTTGCGGGATACCGCATCTACTGGCGTCTCACCACGGAGCCTGAATGGAATTATTCACTATTCGTCGGCGATACTGCCGCTGCCACGCTCGATAACGTGATCATTGACAACTGGTTGTTCGGGGTGTCGAGCGTGTCAAATGGCGGCTTTGAGAGTCCTGTGGTGTTTCCGGGGCCGGCCGGAGCCTTCTTTCCGGACCCCACGCAGCGCTGAAGCGCCTTCCCGCCGGGAAAACGGCACGGCGATTGCTCGTTGAGCGGGCCGAGAGGACCCGAGAACACGAGTGAGGAAGGCTGCGCTACCAGTGAAACCCGTTGACGCGCTGCGTCGAATCTTTCTAAGGGCGCCCGAAGATTCGCTCCTCCAGGCCGGGGGAGCCGGCGAACTCATCATCTCCGGCGCTCGCGTCGGTGTGACCTTGGTTCTTCTCATCCTCGCTGCTCTTTCCTACCTTCAGCATCCTTCGTCGGCCGCGTCCCGCATCCACCTGGCTGGCGGTCTGCTCGGCGCTCCTATCAGTGTCCTGCTCTTCCTGTTGATCCGGCGAGCGCACTATCGGTGGTGGATGGGCATCACGACCACCCTGTTCGACGTGACCATGGTGAGCGGGGCCCTGGTCGCGTTCCTGCTCGCTGGAAATCCGCACGCCGCAGTGAACAATCTGACGGCCTATCCCCTGTACCTGCTCGCCCTATCGGCGACCACGATTCGTCTCGATCATCGGGCGTGCGCGGTTGGTGGTCTGGTAGCCGTCGGTCAGTACGCAGTCATCGTTCTGGCGGCGTTCCTCATGTGGGACCTGAACGCACCGGAATTCGCACCGTTCACGCACGGGATATTCGATCACGAGGCCCAGCTCGGGCGGGTCCTCATCCTCGGTGCTGCGGGGGCTCTCGGGACGCTCGTGAATCTGCGCATGCAGAAACCCCACGTCCTCTCTGCGGCCGACTCGCTGACGGGCATGATGAATCGCCGCACGTTCGAGGATCGGTGGCAGGGCGAGGTGGCCCGCTCCCGTCGATACGGACGGCCGATCTCGATCGCGGCGATCGACATCGACTACTTCAAACAGTTCAACGACACGTACGGCCACGCGGCTGGTGACACCGCCCTGCAGTCAGTGGGTCGCGTGCTCCGAAGCCGCATCAGGGCCGGCGACTTCGCCGCCCGCATGGGAGGCGAGGAGTTCGTGGTCGCGCTCCCGGAGACGAACTCGGTGAACGCGGTGGAGATGGCGGAGCAACTCCGTCGAGCCATCGCCGAGAATCCGATCCGCATCAACGGCCAGCGGGGCATGGCAAGCGTGACGATCAGCATCGGCGTGGCGTCCTGGCCCGAGCACGGTGAGGAGATCACCCGACTGCTCGAGAGGGCGGACAACCGGCTGTACGAGGCCAAGCTCGCGGGACGGGACCAGGTGAAGGGGCCTGGCGGATCTCCGAGCAGTCAGAGCTCAGGGCGATCGAAGGCCCTGACGCGGGTCAAGCCTGTCTGAGGATCTTCCTCAGCAGCATCCAACAGACGAACAGCGCCGCCGCGATCCACAACCCTCCCCATACGACAGTCGGAACCCCCGTCATCTCCGCCAGCATGCGGGCATCGGAGCGCAACTCCGGCCGGTCCAGCACGTCACTCTTGATGTCCAGAACCGCGTACAGACAGCTCGTGAGGCCGAGGGCCCACAGCACGCGACGATTCGCCACCGGCGTCAGGTAACGAGCCGCGGCGACCAGGGCGGCCCCGAAGCCCAGCCCGAACACCAGCCCGAACGGGTTGCGAACGTACAGCACGGTCACCAGGCCGATGAACACACCAATGGCCCCGGTGATCCAGGAGGATCCCCGCGACAGTCGCGCGGCGAGGAGCACCAGGGCCGCGCCCCAGAGCAGGCTGCCCAGGTACCCCGCGGACAACGTGAGGAAGGCGTCTCCCCCACCGCAGTAGCAGGCGCCCCCGATGTCCGGCGTCACCACGATCTTCTCGATCGCGCCCCCGGTGGCCACCGCCATGAGACCGTGGCTGATCTCGTGCAGCAGGACGACGAAAAGCTTGAGTGGCGTGACCAGCCAAGTGTCCCACAGGAACCACAGGGCGGCGAAGAAGGCCAGAAACCCGGCTACGAACCGAATCTTCGTCTTCGCCGGCTTCTCTATTCGCCCCTTACGGCCTCGATTCGCCACTCTATTCTCCGCGCCTTTCGAGAAGATCTCCGGTACCCGGCCGCTGGCTCCGTCGCGGCAGCGACCGACGAGGGGTATTATGGCCACAAACGCCTACTAGATCGATACGAGAGACCACACTATGAGGATTCTTCAGGTCGCGAGCGAGGCCGTTCCCTGGGCGAAGTCCGGGGGCCTGGCGGATGTGGTGGGTGCGCTGTGCTCCCACCTGGCAGCTGCGGGCCACGATGTGGTCCTCGCCCTGCCACGCTATCGTGACCTGAACGCTCCTGGACCGGAGGCGGACGCACCCGCCGTCGAAGTGTCGGCGGGTCCGGGTCGGTCGTTCGCCGTAAGGCCCTCCACGGCCGCGGCGGGGTTCGTGGTGTGGTGGGTGGATGCGCCGGACCTGTTCGATCGCCCCGGCCTGTACGGCACGGCCGACGGGGACTACCCGGACAATGCGCTTCGCTTCGCGACACTGGTTCGCGGCGCCCTCGCCGCCGCGAGAGAGCTCGATTGGCGACCCGAGGTGATCCACGCGCACGACTGGCAGGCGGCACTCGCGCCCGTGTTCGTGCGTGGTGGCCTCGCGGATCAGTGGGTTCCGGCTCCGGCAACGGTGCTCACGGTCCACAACATGGCGTACCAGGGGTCGTTCACATCGATCGCGGCTGCGGCGGCGGGTCTGCCGGACTCGGACGCCCTGGTCCAGGGTACAGGGGTGAGCCTTCTGAAGGGTGGCATCCTGTCGGCAGATCGGGTTACGACCGTGAGCCCCCGGTACGCCCGCGAGATCGGCATGCCCCGGTTCGGGTTCGGCCTCGACCGGTGGATCGCCGCCCTGGATCCACCCGTCGCGGGAATCCTGAACGGGATCGATACGGACATATGGAATCCCGAATCGGACCCTTACCTGGCCGAGAACTATGACCTTTCCGACATGAGCGGGAAGCAGGTCTGCAAGGCGGCTCTCCAGGCGGAGGTCGGCCTGCCCGCTCGCCCGGACACTCCCTTGTTCGGGATGGTCTCCCGACTTGTCGGCCAGAAAGGTCTGTCTCTGATCGACCAGCTGGGAGATGACCTGGTCGACCGGGACGCGCAGTTCGTCTTTCTCGGTGCCGGTGAACCCCGGTATGAGCTCCTGGTCAGCGAGCTGGCGGCCCGTCACCCCAACGTCGCCGCTCGCCTGGAGTTCTCCGAATCGCTGGCGCACCGAATCGAGGCGGGGGCCGATTTCTTTCTCATGCCCTCGGAGTTCGAGCCTTGCGGGCTCAACCAGATGATCAGCCAGCGGTACGGCACGCCGCCCGTCGTTCACCGCACCGGCGGGCTGGCCGACAGCGTCACGCACGCTTCGCCCGCGGCCCTGGAGGCGGGTGTGGCGACAGGAGTGGTGTTCGATCACTTCGATGCGCCGGCTCTTTCGTGGGCGGTGGATTTCGCCCGTGACCTGTATGCGAAGCCTGCCCTGCTTTCCGGAGTTCGCCGGGTGGGAATGGAAACCGACTTCTCCTGGCGCCGCAGCGGTCTCGACTACGAGCGGCTGTATCGCCAGACGATCGAAGACACGAACGGAGTGACGTAATGCGTGGCGACCTGAGGGTCCTCGGGCTGGTTATGGCCGGTGGTGAGGGCAGACGGCTCATGCCGCTGACCGAAGAGCGGAGCAAACCCTCGGTCCCGTTCGGCGGCAGCTATCGGATCGTGGACTTCGTGCTGTCGAACCTTCTCAACTCGGGCATCTACTCCAACTTCGTGCTCGTCCAGTATCGGTCGCAGTCACTGATCCATCACCTGCGCGAAGGGTGGCGACTCAGCACGCCCCACCCGGACGACTTCCTAACCGTGGTTCCGCCCCAGATGCGCGTGGGTAGGGAATGGTACCGCGGGACGGCGGACGCCGTGTACCAGAACTTCAATCTCATCTATGACTACCGTCCGGACCTGATCGCCGTCTTCGGAGCCGACCACATCTACCGGATGCACATCGGTCACATGATCCACTTCCACCGGAAGAAGAAGGCTGACCTGAGCGTGGCCATGCTCCCGGTGCCGGTGCAGGAAGCTTCGGGATTCGGGGTCGCCCACGCCCGGGACGACGACACGATCGTAGCGTGGGAGGAAAAGCCAGCCGACCCGGCCGAGATGCCGGGCCGGCCCGGCTGGGCGTACTCGTCGATGGGCAACTACATCTTCGAACCGGGTGCGTTGCTGAAGGTGCTCCAGCGAGTGATGGAGGAGGACCTGGAGCCGGACTTCGGGAGAACGATCGTACCGATGATGGTGGAGGATCCTGACTACCGGGTCGCCGCGTACGACTTCCACCGAAACGAGGTTCCCGGAGTGAAGTCCTACGAGGAGCGGGGGTACTGGCGCGACGTCGGCAACCTGCAGGCGTACTGGTCCGCCCACATGGACCTGCTGGGTCCTCAACCCCGCTTCGACCTCAACAACCGGATGTGGCCCATCCACTCACAGGCCTATCACCGGGCCAGCCCGCGCGTACTGTCGGGGACAATCGAAGACGCTTCCCTGGGCGTCGGTACGGTGGTGGACGATGCTCGAATCGTCCGCTCCATCATCGGGCGTAACACCTGGATCGAAAAAGGGGCGGAAATCGTCGACTCGATCGTTATGGATCACTGCCGGATCGGTCACAACACCCGCATCCACCGTGGCATCGTCGACCGCTACAACTTCGTGCAACCTGGCGAAGTGATCGCGGCGGACGCGGCGGAGCACCGGGATGGAGCGAGGATCGAGGGAGACCTCATCGCGATTCCGCGCGGACGAACCCGCCCGATCTAGCGGGGGCTCGGACGGGGAATCGCCCTACAGAAGCAGCACCAGTAGGGCCACGACGCACACCACGAGTCCGCTCACGGCAAGGACCGGAAACCGGCGGTCGAACACGGCCCGGCTCACCGCGAAGATCGACAGGAACACGGCCAGCGTGGCGTATAGTCCGGTCAGCGCTCCCTTCCACAACTGGCTGTCCGGATAGAGCATTACGGCTGCGCCCGACACCAGGGTCCCGAAGAACAGCAACCGTTCGGTGAGCGCTTCCTCGGGGCGTGGCCTCTGCGTGGCCGGCAGCTTGCCAGCCAGGGCGAGCCCCAGGAGTGCCACGAGCTCCAGACCGATCATTCCGAGCCACCCGACTCTGGCCGCCGTGAAGCCGGCACCCGGTTGAAGGGCGTTGGTGAATGCGGAGAACACGACGGACGTGATGGAGATCGCGCCCAACGCGTAGATACCAAACGCGATCAGGCGGCCGACCACCAGGTTGGCGAAGAACGACCCGGGGGCATCACGCCGGAACCGGAGCGACGGCACCGAATCCAGGGGATGGCGTGAAACCACCCCGGGGGGCCAGCGGTCGGCCCGTGCGGCCCGCAGCACCGCGGCGGCCTCGGCCCTGGTGCGAGCGACATCTTCCGCTCCAACCCAGCCTCGGTCCGCCGCCTCCGTCAACTCGCTCTCGTCCAGGAGTCTTGGGGGACCGTCCGGAGCCTGCCACACATCCAGGAAGAGGTCGGTAAGGTGCCAGACCGCCGTCTCGGGACTTGGGGGTTGTACGAAGTTCGTGTAGTAGCCGAGGAAGGTCGCGTCTTCATCGTACAGCGCTCCGACCTCGTACGATCGGCCCGGAAACATGAACCACAGAATGGCCCCGCCTGGCGGAACAGCGACTTCCCCGACCGGCAGGGGAGGGTCGTCGGGCTCCAATACGAGCAGGGTGATCTTGCAGGCCGCGCCGTCGTGCAGAAGCTCCTGGGAGAAATGCTGCACATCATCGGGCGGTCGCCGGTAGACGATGGCGACCGTAGGAGTTCCGGCATCGCCGCGAGCCGGCACCCCCCGGGTGCGCGATCTACGGTTGATCAGGCGCTTAGTTAAGATCGGCAAACGTCCGATTCTGCTCGGCCATCCCCACCAGCAACGGCGCGGGAGCGAAGCGGTTTCCGAGCGTGCCGGCGTACTTCGACAACGCGTCGTGGATCTTCTGGATGCCCTCGGAATCGGCCCATCTGAGGAGTCCGCCGCGGAACGGAGGGAAGCCCGTTCCCATCACCATGGCCAGATCCACGGGATCCGGTCCCTCGACCACTTGCTCTTCCAGCGCGTAGGAGGCCTCGTTCACCATGATGTACAGGCATCGTCTCCGAATCTCATCCGCGGAGACGCTGGACGTCGCCTCTCCCGGCACGGCCGCGCCGTCTCTCGAGAGGAGCCCCTGGACGGTCGGATCCGCACCGCGGTCCCTGCCATCCTGATACCGATGAAAGCCCAGTCCGTTCTTCTTTCCGAGGCGGGCGTCTTCGATCATGCGGTCCAGCACACCCGAGGGTCGCATTCGCTCGCCAAACGCCGCCGTCATCTCCCTGCTGGCGTGCCGGGCGACATCGAAGCCGATCTCGTCCAGGAGGCGCAACGGACCCATGGGCATGCCGAAGCTCTCCAGGGCACCGTCGATCGCCTCGACGGCCACTCCCTCCTGGAGCAGGAAGCCGGCCTCGTTCAGGTATGGGGCGAGGAGGCGGTTGACCAGGAACCCGGGACGGTCAGCCACCAGCACAGGGGTCTTGCCGAGGGCGAGGACGAGGCCGAACCCGGTTGCGAGGGCCTCGGGGGCAGTGCGGGGACCGGCCACCACTTCAACCAGGGGCATTTTGTGCACCGGGTTGAAGAAATGGAGCCCGAGCACCGAACCGGGTCGATCCACCCCGTTCGCCATCTCGTCCACCGACAGGGCGGAAGTGTTGGTGGCGAGCACCGCCCTGTCGGCCGAGGCTTCCGCTTCCCTCAGAACCTGCTGCTTCACGGCCATCCGCTCGACGACCGCCTCGACCACGACGTCGGCACCCTCAAAATCGTCGTATTTCAGGGTGCCCGTAATGAGGGCGAACTTGAGCGAAGCTTCCTCCTCACTGAAGACCCGGGCGGCTGCGGCCTTTCGCAGCAGGTCTCCAGCATGCCGCAGCCCCGAGTCCAGTGCGTCCTGGTCGATGTCCTTGAGCACGACCGGGATGTCGTGCGCTGCGGCCAGCTCGGCGATGGCTCCGCCCATCACTCCGGCACCGATCACCCCCATGGTCCTGACCGGTCGCCCGTGCCGCGTGACGTCCGGCGGCAGTGCCCTCCTGGCGGCCTGCGACAGGCGGAAGACGCGGACGAGGTTTCGGGACTCGGGCGTTACGGCCAGCTCCCCGAGTGCCGCAGCCTCCAACGCATACGCTTCGTCGGCCTTCATGCCCACCGCGTCCGACAGGACGTCGATCGCCTTGAGGGGGGCCGGGTAAAACGCCCCGACCTCTGTGGACGCCCGCTTGCGGGCGGCGCCGAACATGATCCTGCGTCCAGGGCCTGTCCCCTCCAGCAGGCGCTGGCCCAATCCGAGCGTCGGGGCGGCGCGCTCGACACGATTCCCTGTGACTCCGGCTACGAACTCACTTACCGCCTTCCTGAATCGAGCCGCCGGCACCACCTCATCGACGAGCCCGATCTGCCGCGCGCGTGAGGGACGGACCGGCTTTCCGGACAGGATGATCTCCAGCGCGTTCTGCATCCCGACGAGCGGTGGCAGTTTGACCGTTCCGCCGAAGCCGGGAAGGATGCCGAGCCGAACCTCCGGGAGGCCGATGGAGGTCGAGGTCCTGTCGGACGCGACGCGATAGTTGCAGTGCAGGATGAGTTCGGTGCCGCCTCCCATGCAGGCGCCGTCCACCGCGGCGATGGTGGGAACGCGCAGGCGCTCGATCCGGCGGAAGATGCGCTGTCCCTCGGCGCTGGCGGCCCGGGCATCCGCAGCGGAGGACAGGGCCGCGATGGCCTCGACATCAGCGCCAGCGATGAAGGAGCCCTCCTTCCCGCTTCGAACGACCAGGGCGAAGATCTGACCGTTCGCGATGCGCGACTCGAGCTGCGACAGCAGCGCGTCGAGCTCCTGCATCAACAGGGGCGTCAGTGTGTTCACTGACGAGTCCGGGCGATCGAAAGTCAGCCAGCCGACGTGGTCGCGATCGACCTCGAAGCCGAGACCGCTCGTGGATTCGGACGTCGGGGCGTTCATGGAGTGATTCCCGCGCCAGGGTAAGAGGCATGAAATCCGGCGAGGCCGGGTCCGGCGCGCGCCGGAGGGTCCGCCGGTACGCGGGCGCGCGCGTTGGTCACGCGCACCCGTGTCCGACGATCATCACCGGGTCAGAGGCGAACGCGCTCGTCGCCGTTGGAGACATCGAGGCGAAGCGTGTCCACCTGCGTCGGATCAATCTTCAGGTTCCAGACGAACTCACCGACCGGAACACGAATCCGCGCGTTGACCCACCAGTCTCCCGCCGGAAGCGTCCGCGTGACGTAGCCGTCTGCGCTCGTCGTGTCGGCGAATACCTGCCGTCCCGTTTCGGCTACCAGGGACTGCTCGATATCGAAGTACCCCTCGTACGCCTCGTCTTCCCACGTGTCGCGTACGGCCTTGAACTCGTCCACTCGCGTCGTGACAGAGTCCTGCATGGCGGTGAACTGGTCGAACAGCGCCTGCTTCTCACGGTCGAGACGGCCCTCCACGCCCTCGAGCTGCTCGAATTCTTCGTACTTGGACATGTACTCGCGCGTGCCACGAGACCGCGGATCCATCGCCTGCATTTCTTCGGACAGAGTCTGCATCCGGTCGCGCGCCTCGGACCACTCCGACTCCTTGTCCCGCCACTCCTCCTGCAGAGCGCGAATCTGCGCGAACGTGGCCAGCATCTCCTCCGGGATCTGCGGCTTCGGCGTGGACGCCTCGGTGTCGAGAGCGTCGAACACCGAATCACGATCGAACGGGTAGAAGAAGACCTCGAGATTGGCCTGAGGGATGGGTCCGTCCGCGCCTTCTCCGAGGACCTGCACGGTGACGTCGGAGCCCCCGCACGCACTAAGGGCGACGGCGGTGCCGATGATCAGAAAGAAACTACGCTTGCCTCGCATCCGTGTCTCCACGTTGGATGAGCGTTGGTCTTCGCATCGCGACCGGCAAATCTACCGGCCACCTCGTCGATTTTCAAACACGTTCTTCCGCCGTCCGCTCCCCAGACGACGAGAGGGGCCTCCCGCTGGAAGGCCCCCGGTTCATCAATGGTGCAGCAAGATCTTGTGCGCGCGGGCCCGAAGGGCCGACCGCGTCACTCGTATACGATGTCGTCGAGCAGGTACTGCCTGGGGTTCACGTGGCGGCCGTCGATCAACACCTCGTAGTGAAGGTGCGGTGCCGTCGCCAATCCCGTCTTTCCGACCTCGCCTAGAATGTCGCCCCGATCTACACGCTGCCCACGCTTCACCTGGATGCTGCCGGCATGCGCATATCGAGTCTTGTAGCCGAACCCGTGATCGATCTCGACCGTCTTGCCATAACCCGACTTCGTGCCCGCGTACGTTACCGTACCTGCCGCTGAAGCGAGGATCGGCGTTCCTGCCAACGCGGAGATGTCGAGTCCGGGGTGGGGGCGGTTGTACTGAAGAACGGGGTGCATCCGGCTCTGGCTGAAGCTGGAGCTGATCCAGGACTCGTCGGCCTGCACGGGCCGGATCGAAGGCCGGGCGAGGAAGACCTGGCGATGCATTTCGACCGAGTCCATGGCTTCGTCGATCGAACTGCCAAGGAGGTCGAGTCGGCGCATCAGCAATTCGGCGTCGTACGCCGTGGCGTACGTGCGCTCGGCCAGCTGCGGTGATGCGGCGAGAAACTCTTCTCTCTCGGCGGCCTCCGGGAGGGGGCCGCCGACACCGACTGCACGGACTTCGTCGCCCAGATCAGGGAGTCCGGCCAGGAGGCGGAACTTCTGCTCCTGTTCGGATAGATCGTCCACCGTGCTGGTCAGCGCGCCAACCTGGTCCTCGACCACCCCGAGATTCCGGGTCAGGTGCCGGTTCTCGAGACGAAGTCGAACCAATTCCGCCTCACGGGCTCCGTCGAGGCCGAGGCTCACGACGAACGCGGCCATGACCAGCCCGAACGTGGCCGCTGCCACGACGGACAGGCGTACCACGCGGCGCGAAACGCGCACCGTGCGGATGCGTCCACCGCGATCGGGCATGATCTGGACCGTCCAGTGGGCAGGTCCCTCGTGCCCGGTACCGGTGGATCCGTGTGACGACATATTTTTCCGTACCCTGATATCTGTTTCCGATCGACCGGTCTCACCGGCCCATCCCGCCACACGATCACCGCCGCCCGGCATTCTTGAGCAAGACGCGGGCCTCGACGAACGAGAACACACGGACACACCGAACCGGTGTAAGTCCATGTGAACTGATTGTTTGGCTGCGGTTCCGACGAAACAGACGGATCCGAGCGGGACGAGAGGACACTAATCCAGCCCGGGAACGGGTGTCAAGCGTGGCCCGTCAGTTGCCTTCCGCCTCCATCTCGACACGCGGGAAGAGGACCGTGTCCCACCGCCCCGGAACGTTCGATGGAAGCTCAGCCGTAAGGTGCTCCAGGGAGGGCAGTTCCTCGCCACCAAGACGCTTCCACATCTCGGCCGCCTTCGTCGGAATGAACGGTTCGAGGGTGACCGCCGTGGTGGCGAGGGCGCGAACGAGCGCCGCCAGAACGTCGTCCAACCGGGCCTGCTGCGCCGGGTCCTTCGCCAGTTTCCACGGCTGCTCCGAGTCGATGAATCCGTTTGCGGCCCTGACGATCGACATGGCAGTGTCCAGGCCCTCGTGCAGCCTGTGCTCTCGCATCGCCGTTTCGTACTTCTCGAGGGCCGAGTCGATCACGGAGTCCAGTTCAGTGGCGGCCGATCCGGCGACGACGCCATCCCGGTACTTGAGCGCCATCGCGACCGAGCGATTCAACAGGTTGCCGAGGTCGTTGGCGAGGTCCGAATTGTACCGCTCGTCGAACTGCTGGAGGAACGCGTCCACGGACGCGAAGTCCCGATCCCGGTCCCACGGGATCTCGCGCATCAGGAAGTAGCGGAACGCGTCCGGGCCGTGTCGTTCGATCAGTTGATCGAGGTCGAGAAGGCTGGCTTCCGACTTCGAGAGCTTCCCACCGCCGATCTTGACGAAGCCGTGGCCCCAAACCGTGGCGGGAAGCTCCAGCCCGGCGGAGAGGAGCATGGCGGGCCATATCACGCAGTGGAAACGGGTGATGTCCTTGCCGATCACGTGCAGGGCGGCGGGCCAACGGTCGCTGAACCCGGCCTCCGGATACCCGATCGCCGAAATATAGTTGGGCAGGGCGTCGAACCACACGTAGACGGTGTGCCCATCCTCGTCCGGAAACGGCACGCCCCACGGCACGCGCGAGCGGGAAGCCGAGATGTCCTCCAGCCCCCCCTCGAGGAGTCGCAGGATCTCGTTTCGCCGGCTCTCCGGCTGAATGAACTCGGGGTGCTGCTCGATGTGCGTGATCAGCCTCTCGGTATACGCCGACAGACGGAAGAACCAGTTCTCCTCGTCCGTCCACGCAATCTCGCGGGTCGGATGAACGGGACAACGACCGTCCTCCAGCTCCGCCTCGCGCTTGAAGGCCTCGCAGCCCGTGCAGTAGTAGCCTTCGTACCGATCCCGGTACAGGTCGCCCGTATCCCGGATTCGCCGGACCAGCGCCTGGACGGCCTGCGTGTGGCGAGGCTCCGTGGTTCGGATGAAGTCGTCGTGCGAGATGTGCAGGCGCTCCCAGACTCCCTCGAACCGGATGGCCAGCTCGTCCACCAGCTCCTGGGGCGACCGGCCCTGGGCGGCGGCCTCCTGCGCCACCTTCTGACCGTGCTCGTCCATGCCGATGACGAAATGCACGTCTTCTCCAGCCCGCCGGCGGAAACGGGCGACCACGTCGGCGCCCACCTTCTCGTAGGCGTGGCCGATGTGTGGGTCACCGTTGGAGTAATCGATGGCCGTCGTCAGGTAGTATCGGGACACGGAATAGATGCCTCGGGTTGCCGCCGTGAAAAGACGGTTCAGTCGGATGAATCCGATGGTGAGCGGCCGCGGCTCTTGCGGGCGGTCGCGGTCTCGGCCTTGAGGTCCTGGAGCTCGACGGTGCGCGTCTCGCCGTCCTTGCCACGCAGCGTGATGGTCTCGCGGAACAGGTCCCAGCTCGTGACCTCTTCGCTGCCGCGGCTGGTGTCGAGTCGCTTGCCGACCTTCGGAAAACGCTTCCTGGCCTGCACATACTGCTCGTGCTCGTAGCGCAAGCAGGACATGAGGCGGCCACACGCGCCCGAAATCTGTGCCGGGTTGAGCGAGAGACCCTGGTCCTTGGCCAGCTGCAGCGTGACGGGCTCGATCTCAGGCAGCCACAGCCGGCAGCACAGCTCCCGCCCGCAGCGCCCGATCCCGCCGAGGCGCTTGGCCTCGTCGCGGACGCCGATCTGGCGAAGCTCGATGCGAGTCTTGAACGTTCGGGCCATTTCCTTGACCAGGGTCCGGAAGTCGACGCGCTTCTCGGCCGTGAAGTAGACGGTCAGCTTGTTTCGATCCCACTGCCACTCGGCCTCGCTCACCTTCATTTTCAGGCGATGGCGCTCGACGAGGGCGCGGGTGCGTGAGCGGACCTCCACTTCGCTCTCGTCCAGCTTCAGCCTGCGCTCGACGTCGGCGGGCGAGGCCCGGCGCAGGACCTTTCGGGCCGGGGGAACGACGGGCCCGTGGTGTGCGTGGTCACACCCTCCCTCGCAGCTGTGGGTCTCGCCGTCCGCCGTGCGCCTGATCCACCCAAGGTCCTGCCCCCGATCGGCCTCCACGATCACGTATTCGTTATCCGCCAGCGGGACGTCACCCCGATAGCTGTAGTACTCCGAGCGGACACCCCTGAACATGACCTGGGCGATCTGGAACACGCGGCCGCTTCCGCCAGCCGAGGGGCCCGAGGCGGAAATGGGACGTGGGGCCGGGTGGGACGGCACCGGGCGACTGCTGCCGCTGCGTCCGTCGGAGATGGGACGCGGGGCCGATCGGCTCCTGTCTCCACCGCTTCGGCCGCGCGATCTGCTGCGATCGTCAGCCATCCGCGCCAGGTTCCTCCCAGGCGCCCATGGCGTAGTACTTCGCTCGACGCGTCTCGACGAGCTGCTCGGCGCTCAGTTTATCCAGGTCGGTGAGATGCCGGCGGATAGCCTCTCGCAGCACTTCCGCTGCGGCCTCTGGATCCTGGTGGGCCCCGCCCGGCGGTTCCGGCAGCACCTCGTCGATGATTCCTGAATCGGCAAGGTCCGGTGCGGTGAGCTTCAATGCCTCGGCCGCGTCCGCCGCCATATCCCGGCTTCTCCAAAGGATCGCCGCACAGCCCTCGGGAGAGATCACCGAATAGATCGCGTTGTCCATCATCAGCACCCTGTCGGCTACCGCGATACCTAGAGCTCCGCCGCTGCCGCCTTCTCCGATGATGCACGAGATGATGGGCACCTCGAGACCGGCCATGACGAACAGGTTCCGGGCGATGGCCTCAGCCTGTCCCCTCTCCTCAGCCCCGATTCCCGGATAGGCGCCCTGCGTGTCCACCAGCGTGATGACCGGGCGTCCGAACTTCTCGGCCAACTGCATCAAGCGCTCGGCCTTCCGGTAGCCCTCCGGATGAGGCGATCCGAAATTTCGATGCAGGTTCTCCTTCATGTCACGACCCTTCTGGTGGCCCAGGATCATGACGGACCGTCCGTCCAGTGTCGCCCAGCCGCCCACGATGGCCGGATCATCACGGAACGTCCGGTCGCCGTGAAGCTCGACGAAGTCGTCACACATCATTCGGATGTAATCCAGGGTGAACGGACGCTCCTGGTGACGCGCCAGCTGGACGCGGTCGTAGCGCGTCGGTTCGCCCGGCTCTGAGTTATCGATACGCCTCTCCAGTTCGAGCATCTCGCCGGTCACGTCGATTCCCCGCTCCGCGGCGAGACTGCGGAGTTCTTCCAGGTGCTTCCTCATGTCCAACAGTCCGTCTTGTGCCTCTTCGCTCATCGTTCTACCCGCGAATCAGGTGTACCCGCTCCCGGCCCAGCAAAGCCCTGAGGTCCGCGAGCAGCGCGGCGGAGGGTTCGACCCTGAGCGAACTCGAAGCCAGCATCGGGGGCGTCACTCCGTTGCCCTCCGGGTGCCATTTCAAGTAGAGGGCTCCATCTCCCGGGGACGATGCGAGCACCTCGCGCACGTTCTTGAACTCGCCCGGGTGTGGCTCGTCTCCTTCCCGGAGCTCGATGCACACCGCGATCCCACCGCTCGCGTCCACGCTCTTCAGCAGGCGGACCGAATCTACAAAGATGGGGGGATTCTCTTCATCTCGCGAGTTTCCGGACACCTGTCCCTCGATCAGAACCGGTGCGTCCTCGGCGAACAGGCCTTTCGTATCCTGCCACACGTCACCGAAGACCATGGCCCCCGCCGTGCCGTGAAAGTCCTCTACCGTGAGCTTGCAGTATTCCTTCCCGCTGCTTCGACCGACGTTGACGCTCATCGAAGTCACGACGCACGCCAGTTCAACCCGGCGGTCCCTGAGCTGCGAGATCGTCGAGGTGTTGGTCTCCAGCGCGAACATCTCCACCAGGTCGCGGTAGCGCTCGAGAGGGTGCCCCGAGATGTAGAAGCCCAGCACGGCCTTCTCGTCCTTCAGGCGCTCGGCCTCCGTGAGGGGCGCGACCCGGGGCAGCTGTGGCTCCGGCCGCTCTACCGAGTCGGTCGAGCCGAACAGCGATTCCTGTCCGGTGTCGTGCTCGCGTTGCCGAAGTTGGGCCTCGGAGAGCACCGCCTCGAGCCCGGTCTTCATGGCCCCGCGTTCACCGAATTCGTCCAGCGCCCCCGACGAAATCAAGCACTCGAGGACACGCTTGTTGTTCAACCTGAGGTCGATGCGCTGGCAGAAGTCGAACAGCGATTCGAAGGGCTTCTCTTCCCGGGCCTCGATGATGGATCGGATGGCCGATTCCCCGACGCCCTTGATGGCCCCGAGACCAAAGCGGATCCGTTGGTCGTCCACCACCGTGAATTTGTAGCGCGATTCCGAAGCGCTCGGCGGAAGGACTTCCAGCCCCATTGAACGCGCGGTAGTGATGTATTGAACGACCTTGTCCGTGTTGTCGATGATCGAGCTCAGAAGCGCGGCCATGAACTCGGCCGGGTAGTGCTTCCGGAGCCAGGCCGTGCGGTACGAGATCAACGCGTACGCGACTGAATGCGCCTTGTTGAACCCGTAGCGGCCGAAGGTTCGAATCAGGTCCGCGATCTCGGCGGCCTTCTTCTTCGGGGTGCCCCGCTCGATCGCGCGAGCCTGGAAGTCGCTCAGGACCTTCTTCGTCAGGGCCGCATCCTTCTTGCCGACCGCCTTCCGGAGTACGTCCGCTTCGGCGAGCGAGAAACCGGCCAGAACGTTCGCGACGCGCATCACCTGCTCCTGGTAGGTGATGACGCCATAGGTCGTGTCCAGCACCTCCGCCAGCTCGGGGACGGGATACTCGACGGGCTCGAAGCCCCGCTTCCTCCTGATGAACACGTCGGTCATTCCCGAGTCCAGAGGGCCCGGACGGATCAGGGCGTTCACGGCGATCAGGTCGTCGAACCGGTCGCACCGCATGGCCCGGAGCTTCTCGGTGGCCAGGGACGACTCGAACTGGAACACGCCCCGCGTGCCGCCCGTAGCCAGCATCGCGTACACGTCCGGGTCGTCGAGCCCGATCTCGTCCCAGTCGATGTCCACCCCGTGCCGCCGGTGGATCGCCCCCTCGGCGTCGTGGATCACGGTGAGGGTGCGGAGGCCGAGGAAGTCCATCTTGAGCATCCCGACCTTCTCGAGCGCGACCATGTCGTACTGCGTGATGACCTGGCCGCCGTTCTTCGTGTCCCGGCATACGGGCACGTACTCATCGAGGGGTCCGGGGGCGATCACCACGCCCGCGGCGTGCACCGATGCATGCCGCGACAGGCCCTCGATGGCCTTGCCGTAGTCGAGGAGCTGGTGGGCCCGAGGGTCGCTCTTGTAGAGGTCCTTGAGCTCCTTGACCTTTTCCACCGCCTCACCGATGGACAGCGAGAAACCAGGGGTGTTGGGGATCAGCTTGGCCAGCTTGTCCTGCTCGGCCGGCGTGAACTCCAGCACGCGTCCCACGTCGCGCACCGCGGCCCTGGCCTGCATGGTCCCGAAGGTGATGATCTGGCCGACGGAATCCGATCCGTACTTCTCACGAACGTAGTCGATGATCCGGCCGCGACCTTCGTAGCAGAAGTCGATGTCGATGTCCGGCATCGACACCCGCTCGGGGTTGAGAAAGCGCTCGAACAGGAGATCGAACTCGAGCGGATCCACGTCCGTGATCCGGAGCGCGTACGCGACGATCGAACCGGCCGCGGAACCTCGCCCGGGGCCGACGGGAATGTTCCGCTCACGAGCGGCCCGGCAGAAGTCCCACGTAATCAGGAAATAGCCGGCGTAGCCCGTCTTCGCGATCACCCCAAGTTCGTATTCGAGGCGCTCTCGGACCTCGTCGGGAAGCGGGTCCCCGTAACGCTCGAGTGCACCCTCCTCAGCCAGGTGCCGAAGGTGCGCCATGTCATCTTCGAAGCCCGGCGGCACCGGGAAGCCGGGCAAGTGGTGCTTCTTCTCGAACTGAATCCCGCACGTTTCGGCGATGTCTACCGTGTTGGACATCAGCTCCGGCCGGTCCGGGAACAGCTCGGCCATTTCGTCGGCCGACTTGAAGTAGGATTCCTCCCCGTCGAACGAGAGCCGGTTCGGGTCGCTCTTGAGGACCCCGGTTCCGATGCACAGCAGTGTGTCGTGCATGTCGGCGTCCTCACGGCGCAGGTAGTGCGCGTCGTTGGTGAGGACGACCGGGAGTCCGAGCTCGTCGGCAAGCTGGAATACGCCGGCGTTTACCTCGTCCTGGCCCTTGATTCCATGGTCCTGGACCTCGAGGTAGTAGCGGTCGGGGAACGTACGGGCGTAGAACTCGGCCGCTTCTCTGGCCCTGTCGTACCGCCCGAACTGCAGGTTCTTCGCCACTTCTCCCGAGAGGCACGCGCTGAGGACGATCACGCCCTCGGAGTGCTCGGCGAGGATCTCGTGATCCAGCCGTGGTTTCCGGTAGAACCCTTCGGTGTACCCGCGGGAGGTGAGGCGCACGAGGTTCCGGTAGCCCGCCAGGTCGCGGGCCAGGAGCACGAGGTGAGCGTACTCGGCCGGGGCATCCTTCGGCCTCTCCTTCTGACGCCGATCGCCGTAGGCCACGTAAGCCTCGAAGCCGATGATCGGCTTGATCTTCTTCTTTTTCGCCTTTTCCTGGAATTCCCAGGCCCCGTGCAGGTTGCCGTGATCGGTGATCGCGAGGGCGGGCATCCCGAAGGAAACGGCCCTGCCGATCAGGTCATCGATCCGATTGGCTCCGTCGAGGAGCGAGTACTCACTGTGGCAATGAAGGTGAACGAAAGACATCAGGTGGTCCGGCGCTTTCTTCCAGGGTTCCGGTTCAATTCGTTCAGCGGACGCAGTTAAAGGAATTCAGGATCTCCTCCAGCTGCGTCATGTATTCGTATTTGCTGCGACGCGGATTCGGCGAATAGAGCCACGCGTCGAAGTAGATCACTTCGTCTCCACATCGGACCGCGCGCGACACGAACGGTCCCGCCGCGGGGTAGGCCGCCCGGTCCTTCCACGTTCCGCGAGCCTCGACGGCTTCCGAGCCGTTGAGGTCGAAGCTCCGGCCCGTGCCGGCGATCACGTCGAAGTCCTGCGGGACATTGTAATGGACGTCGTCGACCGAGGTTCGCCACTCGTAGACCATCGACGGGGCCATGGAGTCGACCGCCGCGCCGCGCTGGATGAGGATGGACCGGATCAACTCGCTCGGGTCCGGGTTGTCGTTCCGGATCAGGACCACGCCTTCATCCCGATCCACCCGCTGGTACACCCGCGGGACGTCGAGCGTGAAACCGAACTCCGCCCGCAGGAAGTTGCTGGTGGCCGTGTCCACGCCACTCACGAACATCCGCCTGAGAACGTAATCCCGGAACTGCTGCTCCAGATGCTCGGACAGACCCGGCAGGTGTTCCCGCCACGACTCGGCTTCACGTCCGGGCTCCAGCACGACGGCCGTCGCCAGCTGCCCGCGGGCCCAGACGTTTTCCGCCTGCACCACCTCGCCCGGCTCGACCGAAGCCCGACCGACCTTCTCTGCGATCATCTGGATGCCCGGGTCGTCGGGCGTGCCGAACACCAGGATCTGCCGCCATAGCAGAAGCTGGCTGATATCCGGAGACTCGGGGCTGGTCTGGGTGACGTTGAAGATCTTCTCGTTCCGCGTCGTGTACACGGTGCGCTCGAGGGCCGCGTACGTCTGCTCCTCGACCTGCTGCCACAGGGCGTCATCGGCGACGACGATCAGCGAGTTGGCCTCTCCCATGGCGGACGGTTGCCCGCATGCCGCGAGGCCCGTAACGCCCACCAGGACTGCCCCGACGGCGATCGTGGAGCCCCGGAGTCGGGGGAGTTGGCATACGTTCATCATCGTCCGCCCGTCGGTGGAAGTGGTGCGACGCGGTTCGGATTGCCAAACTACTCCGGCCCGCGGACAGACAGCAACGGCCGTGGGGCTCGGCCCGCGAACTTTCCCTAACCCGGAGGGTAAGCGGCCGGTCGCGAGGTGCATCAGAAGCCCTCGCGCGCCGTTCTCAGGTCACGACAAACGACGGAAATCGAGGTCCATTGGACTCCATTAGAAATATCGCCATCATCGCTCACGTGGACCACGGCAAGACCACGCTGGTGGACCAGATGCTGCGCCAGACGGGCTCATTCCGCGAAGGGCAGCGGATCGAGGAGCGGATGATGGACTCCAACCCGCTGGAGAAGGAACGCGGCATCACCATCTTCTCCAAGAACGCTTCCGTCCGCTGGGATGCTCCCGGCGGTGGCGGGGTGAAGATCAACATCGTGGATACCCCGGGACACGCCGATTTCGGGGGTGAGGTCGAGCGGATTCTGCGCATGGTAGAAGGAGTCCTCCTCCTGGTGGACGCCTTCGAGGGGCCGATGCCGCAGACCCGTTTCGTCACACGGAAGGCGCTGGAGTTGGGCCTGCATCCGGTGATCATCATCAATAAGGTCGACCGGCCGGACGCCGACCCGGAGCGCGTGCACGACGAGGTGCTCGAACTGCTGATGGAGCTCGAGGCCACGGACGCGCAGCTCGACGCTCCGTTCCTGTACGCGTCCGGTAGGGATGGCTGGGCCTCGGTGGACCCCTCCGAGATCGGCACCGACCTGGCGCCGCTGTTTCGCGCCGTCGTGGATTCGGTTCCGGCCCCGAGCGGCCTACCGGGCGCCCCTTTCCAGCTTCTGGTCTCCACTCTGGACTACTCCCCCTACCTGGGACGGATGGCGATCGGACGAGTGGAGAACGGGGTCGTGAGGGAAGGGGAGACGGTGGCCGTTTGGGGCCTCGACTCCGACGTCCCCGACGCGGCCGTGCGGATTCCCAAGATCTACGCGTACGAGGCCATGGCGCGCGTGGAAGTGCCCGAGGCGCGGGCCGGACAGATCGTGGCGATCGCAGGCATCGAGGAAGCCGAGGTCGGTTCCACGCTGTGTGATCCGGAGGCGCCGGCCCGCCTGGAGGGAATCGCGGTCGAGCCGCCGACCCTGTCGGTGGAGTTTCGGCCCAACACGTCTCCGTTCGCCGGCCGCTCGGGCCGTTTCGTGACCTCGAGACAGCTGCGCGAGAGGCTGTTCCGGGAAGTGCATACGAACGTGGCGCTCCGCGTCGAGGAGACCGACGAGCCGGACCGGTTTCGCGTGGCGGGCCGGGGCGAGCTTCACCTCTCGATCCTGATGGAGACGATGCGAAGGGAAGGATACGAGTTCAGTGTCTCGCGGCCGCACGTGATCACCCACCTGGGGGAAGACGGGGGGATCGAGGAACCGTACGAAGAGGTCGTGGCCGACGTGCCCGAGGGGATGATCGGGGTCGTGATGAGCGGCCTCGGCGAGCGGAAGGGCGACATGGTGGACATGGAGAAGGGGGATGGCGGCCTGGTCCGGCTCCGGTTCTCCGTCCCGTCGAGAGCCCTCACCGGATACCGATCCGAGTTCCTCACGGAGACTCGTGGCGAGGGTACGTTGCACCGCCAGTTCCTGCGGTATGGTCCCTGGGCCGGCGAGGTGGAGGTCCGGAAGACGGGTGCCCTGGTGTCCATGCTGGAGGGGGTCGCGACCGCCTACTCGCTGTTCAATCTGCAGGATCGCGGGACAATGTTCGTGCGGCCGACGGAAGCCGTGTACAACGGCATGATCGTGGGCGAGCATTCTCGGGACAATGATCTCGAGGTCAACGTGATCAAGGGGAAGAAGCTCTCCAACGTCCGATCCTCGGGGGCAGACGAAGCCATCACCCTGGAGCCGCCCCGAGAAATCACGCTCGAACACGCGCTCGAGTTCATCCGGGACGACGAGTTGGTGGAGGTGACCCCCGACGCGATCCGGCTTCGAAAGCGCATGCTCACCAGCCACGAGCGGAAGCGCGATCGCCGGGAGGTAACGGGGGGCTGACCGCTTGACCGGCGCTGCCAATTGTGCCTTTCGTAAGCCCCACCGGGCGCACCGTTTGCGCCGGCTCTTGACACCGGGCCGGCGCTATTTTAATAAGCGGCGAAATCGGTTGCATTTCCCGTTTCAGGAGAACTTCGATGACCGGTGGTGGCTGGGCCGAAAGGCCGCTCGACGAGGATGACCATGATGCCGAGCACCTTTGGATCCTGCAGCAGGACGAAGACGAGGAGGAGGACGACGACTGGGACGACGAGGACGACTGGGATGAGGAGTGGGAAGACGAGGATGAGGACGACGAAGAGTGGGAGGACGAGGATGAGGACGACGTGCCGCGGCGGCCTTCCGACGATGACTGGATCTGATCGATGACATCCTGGAGCGAGTCCGAACTGGATTCGGACGACCCGATGGTCGAAGACGACGATTTCGAGGACGACGGGGACGACGAAGGGCCCGACGAGCTGGAATTCGGTGAGGAGCGGTCGGGTGATTGGGGGGACGACGACTCCGACGAGGCGGCGGGCTGGTAGAGTCTCCCGCGGTCTGACTGAAAGAGGAGGAACCGGGGTCCGACTGGCAGCCGATGCGGGTGCGGTTGCCAGCGCCGTTGAGGTTGACTCCGGCGATCGAATCGCTACTTTTGCACCCCGCTGCGAGTCGCCCCTCGGCGACTCGCATTCTTTTTCGGGGGAGCCGCTGCGCGGGTTGTCAGAGCGCGGCGGGTGGCGGGGGCTCGTAGCTCAGCTTGGTTAGAGCGCACGCCTGAGAAGCGTGAGGTCGGTGGTTCAAATCCACCCGGGCCCATGGTTGGAAACTCGAAGGGCCACCCTCAGTTATGGCTGTCGGTGGCTCTTCGTGCGTGGTGATACAGTTCGTGGCGAACCGGCGACTTCGATCTTGCTCACACCGCCCCGCGTCCCGCAAAATCGAGGACCCATCGAGTGAGTCCAAAGAGAACGAGGGCCAGCCCTTCCGTGCGTGACAACCGCCAGCCGGTACGTGCGAAGACGACCACCAGAACAACCATGGCGGTCAGGGCAATGAGGGAGGCTCTCGCGCCGGGCTCTACTGCCTGGGGATGCAGGATACCGGCGACACCGAGGACGCCGAGAAGATTGAAGAGGTCACTGCCGATCACGTTCCCGACGCTGATGTCGTACCGTCCTCGAAGCACGCCGACCAGAGATGTGGCCAACTCGGGGGCGGACGTGCCCGCCGCGACGACCGTCACCCCGATCACCCAGTGACTCACCCCGAAGCTCCGTGCAATCGGAATGGCGGAATTCACCAGGAGGTGTGAACCGACCGCGAGGAGCGCCACCCCGAAGGCCACTGCCACCAGGGCTCTCAACGCTGCCAGGAAATCGTCACCGCTACTCCTGTCCCTTTGCACTGCCACTGCGAGTCCAGCCTCCAGCCACTGAACGCGACCGATGGCGACCACGACTGCCAGGTAGAGGCCCATGCCTGCCAGGAGAATCGCGCCGTCGACGCGGTCGAGTGCCAGGTCCGATGCGATCAGAACGAGGAGCAGGGAAGTGGCCAGAATCAGGGCCGAGCCATCGCGCCAGACGAGCATTCGAGTGGTGGGAATCGGCCTGACGACTGCTATGGCTCCGAGGATGAAGCCCAGGTTGAAGATGTTCGATCCGACAATGGTGCCCACAGATATGTTCGGGTGATTCTCGAAAGCGGCGACCAGAGCGACACCGAGTTCGGGCAGCGATGTCGCCGCCGCCACGAGCGTCAGGCCGACGATCAACTCCGAGACCCGGAGCCGCTTCGCTATCCGCGCCGCTTCTTCCACAACCTGATGCGCACCTTTGCCGATGAGATAGACCGAGATGGCTGCAACCAGCCAGTTCGCCCAGAGGGGAAGGTCGTCAATTCGAAAGCCGCCCAGGTCAACCAAGGCTACTCTCCAGGAAGAGAAAGAGGGAGCTGCGGCGCCTGCGCTAGTCGTCCTGGAGGGCCTCGAGCAGCTCCGAGACGAGGCAGTGCCCCTCTACGGGATGCCTCATGGGCAGGCGTAGGTTGACGTGATAGTGATTGCGCCGGCCCCGTCGCTCAGGTGTCAGGTACCCGGCATCCCTCAGGTCGCTGACGATGCGCTGCACGGCACGCTCGGTGATTCCCACTCTCGTTGCCAGGTCGCGCATACGCATCGTGGGATCACCGACGATGCAGATCAGTACGTGGCTATGGTTCGAGAGAAAGGTCCAGTTTCCATTCGTGCGTGACTGTGTCATTTGCCTGGTCAAGATCTTGGGTCGTCCCGGCGCATCATCATGGAATGAGGGCCTGGGCTCTTGACGACCCGATTGAGTCTCAGTCATTGACTCCATTCTTCTGTGGCCCAAGGATCTCAACAAGATCCGACGACCACGACAAACAACATCAATACGCCTAGAAGCATGGTGTAGACAAGTGCCACTTCGAGCAGCTTCTTGCCCATTACCTCTGTTGTCCTTGCCCACTTGAGGAGTTTGCCACGGTCGCTCCCCGGCGTCGTCTCGGTCACCATTCTGCCTCCTCAAGACAGTACTGGATCGCTTCACGGGCAGCCTGCTTTGCCACGGCTCCAAGGATACTCGCCGCAACCATCCCAGCCCCTGATGTTCTCAGGTCCCAGGTCCCGAGTTCCCGGCAGAGAAACTCCGACGAAGATTCGCAGCCGCCGGCGACCTTACACCATGTGTGGAGAGTGACCTGGCTGGTCTCCGGGGCGATCGTCAGTTTCGACTCACCCCTCAAGTAGGGCAGGAAGGGCCGGATGGCTACTTTATAGGCTGAGCCATCGTGTCCCCTGCCAACGCTTACGTCGCGCCACCCCAGAGCCCTGGCGCCCACCTGAACGGACCTGGCCACCCGCGCCAACCTCGCATCCACTCCGTGAAGAGCGTGGTTGTCTTCGCTGTCCTGGTAATGGGCGGTGTCCCCCTTCTCTGCAGCCCCGAGGAGCTGCTGCTCAAGCACCGCCACATCGGCTACGATGCCGGCCTTGTTCACCAGCAGTACTTGGTGCCTTTCCACTTTCCGTCACGGAAGACCGCCGTTTCGTCACACCACTCGCAACGGACTGTATCTCCCGGAGTCGGGCTCTCCGGTCCGCGGAGCAGAATGGCTTCGAGGCAGCATTGGGACAGAGACTGCGCCTGGCTCCTGGCTGTGGTTGCCATAGGACCAATCCTCCTTGCGGCTCGCCTTGCCTGCTAGCAGGCGAAGTCGGAGTGAAACTCCGCCTGACGGGTTCCTTGTGCGAAGCCTATCTTGGCCAGTTGGCGGCTATTGTATTCACGTTATATATGTCGTATTATACATGTCGCATATCGCGGGGTCAAGCGACGCCTGAGAGGAAATCTATGGAACTGAGGGAGTTCCAGGGGCACATCCGAAGATTAGCATCCCTGCCCGAGACCCGGGCTCCGCTGGTCAGCTGCTACTTGCGGGTTGAAGGCGGACACCTGAAACACCGCAGAGCATTCGCAAACCGGGTCGAGGAACTCAGGCGGAGTTTTGCGGGAGAGGATGCGCAGCTGCTCGAGGAGGCCCTGGTGCCGATCGAGCGATTCCTGTCCATGGAGGTGAATCGAGGCTCGAAGGGCGTGGCCGTCTTCTCACGGGCCGGGCGCCAGCCCTTCTTCCTGACCCTCCAGTTCTACGTCCCGCTGCCCACCTGGGTAGCGGCGGACACGCTGCCAAACATCTACCACCTCGTCGAACTCAAGGACACGTACTGGCGCTTCGTCGTCCTGGTTTGCTCGCAGGACACACTGCGCATCGTTTCGGTAAATCTGGGTGCTGTGACGCTCGACCTGTTCCGCAAGAGACCCGAGCTGCGACGGCGCTTGGGGCGGGAATGGACCAAAGAGCATTTCCAGAGGCACCGCACAACGCGCACCGGGCATTTCGTCGCCGACGCGGTCAAGGCGCTGTCCGAAGTGATGACAGCCGGCCGCTACGATCACTTGATCCTGGCCGGAGATCCAAAGATAGCAGCGAAGGTGAGAAGGGCACTGCCTCCGCAACTGGCTGCCCGACTCGCCGGGGTCATCCGAAGACCAGGACGAACCGATGCTTGGGATGTCGTGGCCGATAGCATCGCGTCCTTTGTTGATGCGGAGCACGAGGAGTCCAAGGCAACAGTGGAGGAGCTGCAGCGAAAGCTCCGCGCCGGCGGTCTCGCTGTCGCTGGAACGCGCGCATCCTACTGGGCGCTGAAGCTAGGTCAGGTCGAGACGCTTGTGATGGGGACGGAGTACTCGCCGAGCCGCGGATGGGTGTGCCGTGGTTGCCGCCTTGACCGGACAGCTGAGCAGTTGCCGAGCAAGTGTCCAGCGTGCGGTTCAGAGGCGGTGGAATACCTCAGAGTCAGAGAGGCCATGCTGCGGCTCGCCGAGCAGCGTGGCTGCCAGGTAGAGCTGGTGCGTGAGAGCCCGACACTGGCTCGCCTCGGAGCTGTCGGGTGCCTTCTCCGTTTCCGTCCTGGAAAAGCGAGGCGGGGCTCGGCCAGAGTATGGGCGGCGCGGGACCTCTCCTACTCCGACGCCGGCGTGGCTGAGGCGGGGCATGGCGGCTGAGGTTGTTCTGCCAGGGCGGGGTGACCTGACCCCCTGAATCCCTTCCGTCCATTCAGACCGACATCCAGCCACGCCACCCCATCAACCAACCAGGGGTCGAATCGTCCTCCCTTGACGAACCGGCAAAACGCGGTATTATAATATCGCTAACGGCACTATAGTAGCGTTGCCGGTACTATAGTAACTATGGTGCGTGATCTTTCTAAGTCCCTCTTGACGAAGAGCCTGGCGATCATGAGACCTCCAGCGGAGTCACAAAGCGCCCTGAGAAATCCGCTCAACCATATGCTTGGAACCGAGACCGCTGTCAGGATTCTCCGAGTCCTTGCAACCACGGAAACGCCTATCGGCAAGAGCGAATTGGCTCGACAAATAGACCTCAATCCCTCAGGAGTACGCCGAGCACTCAGGCAACTAATCGAGCTCGGCATTGTGGATGAAGTTGGCAACACACCCCGACAACCTGTCAGGTTGCGCGAAACTAACGCGCTTTCCCAGCCACTTCGACGCCTCTTCCGTGAGGAGACAGCGAGATTCGAGAGGATCCTCGAGAACCTGCGGACAATGACGACCCGACTTCAGCCACCTCCGCTGTCGGCTTGGATCCAGGGCTCCGTAGCTCGCGGAGATGACAAGGCCGGTGATCCGGTGACAATGGGAGTGCTTACGACAGCGAAGCACGCGGCTGCTACTCGGGAGCAACTCCTTTCTCTTCTGCCTGAGTACATTGCTGATCCCGACTTGCAGGTCGTGCCAAAGACCTGGACCAAGGCGGACCTGGCCGTATCTGGTACGGCAAAGGAGGAACTCGATACAGCCATTCTCCTCGTCGCACCTCACCCGTTCCAGCTCCTGAGCAGTCTGCAGGCATCTGGCAACGACACTGCGGGGCCTTCGCACCAAGATGCGGACCGGTCAGCTTTGGCCCTTGCTGAGGCCGTCGCCGATCGAATCTCCAAGAATCCGGATCTGGTACGGAAGGCAGCAGAGCACGTTCGACGACGTCTCAAGTCCGCATCAGCGCACGAGGGGCATGACCTGACTGAGTGGCTTGACGTACTGGAGCACAAGTCGACAAACCAGATTCGAAAACTCCTACTTGATACTGGAGAACGGGGTATCCGACTCAGACAGTCACTGCCATTCGTTAACGTGCTCACCGAGTCGGAACGCAGCAGCATACTGCAGAGAGTGCATGATGACGCGCGCTGAGCTTGAGCATGCAATCCGTGCGGCATGCGACGTTGCAGATGAGACTGAGCTCTGGATCTTCGGGTCGCAATCGATACTGGGACAGCACCCGGAAGCTCCGCCAGCGCTCAGGCACTCGGTCGAAGTGGACGTCTCGCCAAAGAACAAGCCGGGGGCTGCAGAGTTGATCGACGGAGCCCTGGGAGAGTTGTCACCATTCCACAATACGCATGGCTTCTACGTCCATGCCCTATCTCTCGGCGCAGCGACGTTGCCTGGTGGTTGGCAAGAAAGAACGGTACTGGTTCAGAATCGCGCTACTCGAGACAACAAGGGCCATTGTCTTGAAACGCATGACTTGGCAGCCAGCAAGCTCGTCGCCTTTCGTGAGAAGGACAGAGACTTCGTACGCACGCTTCTGGTCGAGGAGCTCATCTCGGCCGACGAGCTCCTGGCTCGAATCTCGACGCTGCCCGTCGACACAGAAGTAGCGAGTAGGCTAGCCCAATGGGTTGAGGCCACAGCCCGCGAACTATAGCGAGCCGGTCGCCCAAACAGGTCCTTGGTAGTACGCGCTCGACCCGTCGTGTCAGATTCCGCAACCACAGCAGGGACGGCTGGTTCGCGTATCATACGAACGCCGGGACCCTATGCTTCACTCCGGCTTTGCCCAGTGACCCACCCGCCAGCCAAGCGCCGACCCGGATGGGTCCTCAGGCCAGAAACACTCCGAAGATCGAGGCGCCAAGGGTCAAGGCGGCCGCACCGACGCCCGCCCGAAGGAGCCTGGTCCGTCGCCGATCGAGCCGATCGGAAATCTCCGCTCCCTGCCCGATGCGAAACTGCGCAACGGGCAGAAGCCGATGCCGACGCAGATTCAGAATCACGGCAACCGCAGCCACAGCGAGAAGGCCACCGGCGGTCGGAAGCCAGGCGAGCCGCCCCGCTGTCGGCGCTCCAAAGACGCTGATGCTGCCGGCCAGGGCCAGATACAGGGCAAGAACGAGCGTCGACAGGGCTCCGACGATCGCAGCGGACCACAGAAAGAAGCGAGAGCGATCCATCACGGCGATGGAACTGTACCACGGGTGAAGCGACGCCACCCATTCGTCCAGTTCCCGCGCGAGGCTGTCTACGGCCCGAAGAGGGCCCGAGACATGATACCTCACTGTGTCGCACGCTCCGTCACGGACCGTGACAAGTGCCAGTCGCGGCGGATTGTCCTCCCGGAACATGAACGCCGGGGGCGCGCTCTCCATCGTGATGGCGCGGATGGGTCGTGCTGGAGCGTTGTCCACGCTCTGGAGTTCGCCCAAATCCTTGAGCTGGTAGCTGGAGCCGTCCCCCATCTCGACGGCGACGCCAGTCACGAGTTCGTCCCCTCCGAGTAGTCCGGCGAGTCGTTCCAAGTCCCAGGAGTCGATGCGGAAGCCGACTCTGCAATCTTTGCTCTTGCTGACATGCATGTACTTCACCTCGCTCCCATGGACGGCAGAAACGCGGCCGCCATACGCGGGCCGGACCGGGACTCCAACCGCTGCCATTGCAGCCGTTTGGTCCGGGCACCGCTACTTCCCGATTCAACAGCCGGTGGCAAACTTCCCCCTGGAGGAGCAAGAGTCGATCCTGAGAGTTCAGAGGTGCGTGTGGTGCAGTGCTGTACGGTTCGATCGGGTATTGGGAGCTCCCCTGCTCAACGGATGTCCGCGTCTTCGGGCGCGTACCTCGCCGCCAGTTCCTCGACCGCCCATGGAAAGAGGTGCTCCACTGCGCGCTTCCCGGGTCGTCTCGGTCAGCACGGCCCCCGGACCCGGTCTCCGTCGAACCCGGACGAGAGGTTGCTCACCATCACGTATCGATGTCGACGCCTCTCAGCAGCCAGGTTCCCGGCCATTCTCCGGCCATTCTCCGGCCATTCTCCGGCCATTCTGTTGAGGGCCGCCTCGCACATCCAATTCTCTCTGGTTTCGACCTGCGGGCCGTGCCTGACCGTGATCACCGGGTTGGAGCGCTCGCAACGGGCAATCCAGGCAAGTGCCGGCCAGTCGGGCTCGAGAATCGGGTGCAATCGGAGACGCATGTACCTATGTTCCTGTAGTGGGAGAAGTTGCTCGCGCCGAAGGTGCTGGCTTGTAGCCGAGATGCAACAGTTTGCCGGATTGCCGCAACGGAATTCCCGTTGGCTCAGGCCGTTAAGGAACGCCGTATCTCTATAACAGCATGACTGTTACGTAACTCAGGTGCCTCGAGCATCCGTGGCATGGTGCTGGCAGCGAATTCTCTCCGTTCGGCGGGTGAGCGGGCCATTGGGTTCGCCTGCCCGGTATTTGGGGTATGTGGAAGCTTCGGTGGGGACACCGGAATGCCGCAGACAGTGCCACCTGGAGTATTCTGGGTCGACGACTTCGAGCAGTTGGAAGTCAACCCGACCAAGCGCTTGCTGCTTGCACGCAAGTACTTGCCTTTGCCGGCCGCGTTTCGCGAGGCGGCTACGGCACTCCGTGCCATGATATTGTCGGCGGCCCGGCATGGCGCCGACGGTAGCGATCTGTTGGCGCAACTGTACGTGACGGCGGCTCAGGCGAACTTTCTCCTGTCCGCTCCCAGCGTGATTGGCGCAGGCTCCCGGTACGACCTGGCCGCATCCATTCCGAAGACCATCTGGCAGCAACTGCCGATGCCGTATGCGGAGATCGGCTACCGGCATCTTCACTTGTTGACCCACACCGACTGCGACTGGTTGGTCGTGGCGTGGGGCGAACCGGACCGTCATTCTGCGGCCCGCGCCCACCACCAGGCGGTTTGGGACGCCTGCGTGGCGGAGTACATGCGCGCCTACTGAGCGGAGCTGATCAGCCGCCGAAGGGGGGCGGACACTGCTCCCAACGGATCAAGGCGGGGCGACGCGAGTACAGGGTTGAGACTCTCGCAGTGCACCACCTCGTCAAGGATCAGGCCCGTCAAATGAGACTTCGTCCCCACGCCGCGACCGCTTCCGCATTGCTGATCGCCGGGTTTCTCACCCTCTCGTTCCAACCCGCACAGGCCCAGTCGGGTACCCGCGTGTGGAGCCACGAAATAGGGGCGCAGCTGTGGGCGCCGCTGGCCCACGAAGACGGCACCCTCTACTTCGGGGCCGATGACGGGACCTTCCGCGCATTCGATATCGGCAGCCGCGAAGTCAGTTGGAGGTTCGACACGGGAGGCATGATCCGCTCGACCCCGGTAGTGGACCGAGGAGATGTGTACTTCGGGAGCTGGGACGGAAACGTCTATGCAGTCAGTGCAGCAGGCGGAAGCCTGGTCTGGCAATTCGATACGGGGGGCATCGTGCAGGGGTCCCCTGCGCTGGGGGCCGGCAAGGTGTTCGTCGGGAGTCGCAGTGCCGCCGTTTTCGCCCTGGATGCCGGTTCAGGTGAGCTAGCGTGGAAACATGTCAACGCGGACGGATCGTGGGTGGAGTCCTCTCCGGTGTACAGTGACGGCGTCGTCTATGTCGGCAATTCGGACGCCCTGACTCTTCGCTCTCGACTCGGAGACAGGGCAGACGATCTGGAAGTTCAGGACCGGGGGGTGGTCCTGGAGCACGCCCACCCTGGCCAGCGGAGTGGTCTACATCGGCGGCCTGAGCGCCTCCCCGTACTACTTCGAAGGGGTCACCCTGCGTCCCGGATTCTTCGCGGTCGATCGGAAGACCGGCGAGAGCCTCTGGGAATTCACTCCGCAGCCCGTCCAGGGTTACATCACCGGAGGGATGTACTCCCGCCCCGCGATCGTTGACGGTATCGTCTACGTCGGCGCCCTGGACGGCCGGCTGTACGCCCTCGAGGAGTAGGCTGCGAGGGGCGCCCTTCAGATACAAGCCGCCGGTCGAATCACGATTCCTGGACCCAGAGCCGTTTCGAGGGCGTCGAGATCGGCGCAGGGTATCTGGTCGTTCCCTTCGAGATTGACTCCCCGTGTGTTTACCAGCGTAACCAGAGCCGCTACCCCCGTAGTGATCACATTGTCCCTGGCATCGAGGTACTCGAGGTCAACGAGTACGGCGAGACTGGACAGATCCTGGATTTGGTTCTGGTGGAAGTAGAGCTCCGTCAGGTTTGTGAGAGCGGCCAGTGGGGAAATGTCCGTAATCTGATTGGACTGCAGGTTGAGGTGCTCCAGCGTGGTGAGCTGAGCGAACGGTGTCAGGTCGCTGAACGCGTTGTGGTGAACGTTGAGGTGCACTAATTGGGTCATTCCCATCAGGAGGGAGAGGTCGCTAAACCCCGTTGATCCGAGACGCAAGTACTCGATGTTCACCAGGTTCTGCAGAGGACTGAAATCAGCGATCGGACTCCCGGACAGAGTCAGTTCGCGAAGCCCGACCAGCCCCGTGAGAGGGCTGATATCGGCTATCTGGCTGCCGTAGAGTTGCAGCTTCTCCAGCTGTGTCATCCCTGCCACCACCGCGATGCTCGTGATCTGGTTATTCGGGAGACTGAGATTCAGCATGTTGGTCATGCCGGCGAGGTGGCTGATATCGGTGAGCTCACAGAATTGACACTGATACCATTCCAGGTTGGTCAAGTTCGTCAGGGGCGCCCAGCTTTGCGGCAGCACATATGAGGTCTCCAGGTGGGTGAGTGTCGTCAGCCCAGCCAGGGGCGACAGGTCGGTCACGGGGTTCTCGTTGATTCTCAGGGTCTGAAGAGCGGTCAAGCCCACCAACGGTGTCAGGTCTACGATCAGGTTGCGATAGAGATCGAGCTCCAGGACCTCCGTCAGTCCAGCGAGTGGGGTGAGGTCCACGACGGAATTCCCGAGAAGCCTCAGGGTGTCCAGGTTCACCAGGAACTCGATGCCTGACAGGTCAGCGATTCCTTGCTCTCTCCCGTCGACCCGGGTCACCTCATCGGCATAGGTGTGTCCGGTGGCGACGACCGCGGCTTCCAGGTTCGCATCCGCGAAGTCAATGTCGGCAATGAGAAGGCGGGACTCCGGATTCTCGATGGTGAAGTCAGACGCACTGGCATCAGAATCCACCACCGCCAGGGATTCATCCACGAGGTCCACACGAATCCGGTAGGTGGCGCCATCGGGACGCGCCCAGAGAGTCCACTCGTGCGCCGAGGTGTGCGGAAGACCACTTGCCAGGGTCTCAGGGTAGCTGGCACCGGAATCGTCGGAGAGGAGTACGTTGACCGTTTGGTCCGTGGCGTTCTGGCTTTGCCACCGGATGGTGCATGAAGCTCCCCAGGTCTGGCCTCCCAACGGCGCCAGGAGATCGATCGACACGACCGGCGGGTCTGGAGGAGACGTGTCGTCATCGCCGCAGGCGAAGAGAGCAAATCCCGCAAAGAAAAGAACAACACTGGATCTGACGGCATATTGGGCGGAAGGCATTGGCTATCTCCTCTGGGACTGTCGTGCCGGAGGGGGGGATAACCGATAGACTGCAATCTACGGTTCTCGGTGTCTCCCAGCCAAGTATCGCTCCCGCGCTTGCATTTCGTGTCCTCATACCGCAGACTTCGGCGTACTCGTGCGCCCCCTGCGAGTATCCCAGTCGGATCGGACGCTTCCCCCTCTGCGCCCCGATCGTGTTTATCTCACCGCACGCGCGCAGGAGGCTCATATGCGCTTCCGAGCTCCAATCCTCGTTGCACTCTCCGCCGGCCTGGCTCTCGGGTGCCAGGATCGACCCGTCGAGCCGCCAACCGGCGAAGCGACGGATGCTCCGTCATTCAAGGTCGACCAAACGCGCTCGATCACGGTCACCGAATTGGGCACGCTGGGAGGTGGCCAAAGCAACGCGCACGCAATCAACCGGCTGGGTCAGATCGTTGGCTCCAGCACCACAACCGGGGGGGAGGGGCACGCGTTCCTCTGGGAGAAGGGTGTGATGACGGATCTTGGCACGTTGGGGGGATCCTACAGTGCGGCCTATGGGCTCAACGACCGCGGACAGATCGTGGGCGTGAGCCATATTAGTGCCGTTGAGAACCGTGCATTCCTATGGCAAAATGGGGTAATGACGGACCTGGGAGCCATGCCAGGGCACCACGAGAGCAAGGCGCTCGCGATCAACAACCGCGGACAGATAGTGGGCGACAGCCGCTTAGGCATCAACGAACACCACCCTATTCTCTGGGACGATGGGGAGATGACCGACCTCGGCACTCTCGGTGGATACGCGACTATTGCTTTCGCGATCAACGAACGAGGACAGGTTGCAGGCTACAGTTTCCTCAGCGGATCGAATGCCGGACAAGTTCGCGCGTTTCTGTGGCAGGATGGCGTCATGAGTGACCTCGGAACTCTGGGCGGACGGTGGCCTGGAAGCCAGGCCTTCGGCATGAATAACCGAGGGCAGATCGTGGGCTCGAGCCTGTTCGATGATTCGGGAGACTTGCTGGATCATCCGACCCTGTGGCAAGACGGCAGCATAACAGATCTGGGCACGCTGGCCGTACCGAACGGTGTGGCCAAGAGCATCAACAACCGGGGCCAGATCGTGGGGTTCGAATACTACTCCCCACCGGGCAGCCCGACAGGAGCTTTTTTGTGGGAGGACGGAGTGCGGACCAAGCTTCCCTCGCTCCACGGATACGTGGACAGGGCCCACGCCATCAACGATCGCGGACAGATCGTGGGGTACTGCACTGACGCGGCGGGGAACCGGCATGCGGTTCTGTGGGAGATCAAATAGCAAGGAAGCTACCTGAAGCGCCCGGTCGGATCGCCACGGCCGAAATGACCATGGTGAACACCCGGGCGCGCTTCACAGCCAACAGTCGTTGCGTCAGCCTAGGTTGGTCGCTTCTCTCTAGGGCTCAGGTCTTCGACCCAGGGGTTGAAGACGTCGGCATCGTCGTGGTTCGACCAGGTATCTTCCGGGCAACCGGCGCGTTGAGCGACATCTCCGCCCGCCATGCAGGCCGTTCGTGCAAGTGGTTTCTGCACAGCTTCGTCAGAGTCCTGGGGCCCTGTCAGCGCACTTCCATCACATGCGCCGAGGGCCGCGATCAGAGCGACGGCGAACGCGAGCTGTAGATTCCGGATCAACATCGTGGGACTCCTCTCCTCCCGGTTCGACTGCTCACAAAGTCGTGAAGAGTCGTCACCCCGGTGTCACCGAGAGCCGGTCTGCAATCCGGCCGAATCCGGGCCTTCATTGCCCCAACCAACCGTTTAGACCAGTTTTGAGCGTTCTCGCGCAGGCTGATTTCGCTGGCATGGATGCGCTCACGGCATGAAGAAGCTGATCCAGGAGATTCACCGCCGCTCGCTGTGGCAGGTGCTGGGCATCTACGCGGTTGGCGCCTGGGTGGCTTTGCAGGTCGTCGATGTGCTCGCCCAGAACTTCGGACTTCCCGAGTGGTTTCCGGCCTTCGCCCTGGCTCTCCTTGTGATCGGGCTCCCGATCGTCCTGGCGACGGCGGTGGTGCAGGAGGGTTCCCGCGGGCCGGAGCCAGCCGGTAGCGAGGGCCATCACGAGTCGCCGACTACCGGCGAGCACGGGCCGTCCGGCGGTTCTCTGCTCACGTGGAAGAACGCGATCCTCGGCGGGGTCGGTGCGTTTGCCCTCTGGGGAGTCGTGGCCGCGGGCTGGATGCTCGTCGGTCCCGGAGCGCGACCTGGAACAGCCGAGCCGGGGTCATCCGGTGCCGGATCGGAAGCGACGCGCGATCTCCGGTCCGTTGCCGTGCTTCCATTCGCGACCCGAACGACCTCGGAGGAGGACGAGTACTTCGCCGAGGGGATGCACGACGATCTTCTGACGCAGCTCGCCAAGATCGACTCGCTCAAGGTCATCTCGCGAACGTCGGTCATGGAGTACAAGGGGGTCAACCGGAACATTGGGGAGATCGCCGACGAACTAGGTGTGGCGACAGTGGTGGAGGGGGGAGTGCAGCGGTCCGGGGACCGGGTGCGCGTCAACGTTCAGCTCATCGATGCGAGCACGGATCAGCACCTGTGGGCGGAGACGTACGATGAAGAACTCACAGCCGCGAACGTGTTCGCGATCCAGAGCGATCTTGCGAAGAAGATCGCCGTAGCGCTCGAGGCGACCCTCACTCCCGAAGTGGCGGAGAGACTCGAGGAGCGGCCGACCGAGAGCCTCGAGGCCTACGACCTGTACGTACGCGGCAGGTTCATCCTCGACAATCGGGGAAGTACGAGAGCCGGAGTCGAGTCAGCGGCGGATCTGTACCGCGAAGCGATCGCGGCAGACGAGACGTACGCGCTGGCACACGCGGGACTCGCGAATACGTACGTGCAGTTGTTCAATCTGGGCTACCTTTCCGAGGACGAGGCTCTTCCCGCGGCCAGTTCCGCCCTGGAACAGGCGCTGGCGCTGAACCCCGACCTGGCCGAAGGGCGTCTTCTGCGCGCGCAATTGCTGCGGCTCGAGTTGCGCCCCGGAGAGTCGAACCGCGAGGTCCTCCGGGTCCTGGAGCTGAATCCGGGCAGCGCGCAAGCGCACGCGCAGTACAGCGCCATCCTCCTCGATCTGGGTCGACCCGTGGAGTCGGTGCTCGAGGCACGCCGTGCGGTACAGCTGGACCCACTGTCCGTGGGCCTGCGCCGAACCCTGGTCGCCCGGCTGGCCTGGGTGCGCGACTACGACGGGACGATCGAGGAATCGCGAAAGCTGCTCGAGCTGGAGCCTAATGAAGCCGATGCTCATTACTACGCGGGAATGGCCCACACCATCAAGGGCGAGTCCGAAAGCGCGATCGAGTCGTTCAGCAACGCGATCGAGTTGAACCCGGACGATCCGTACTACCCTGCCGGACTGGCCTGGGCCTACGCCAGGGCGGGGAATCGGGAGAAGGCGCTCGAGTACCTCGGGCAGGCCGAGGCAGCCGGAGTACCGCTGAAGGAGGTCGGTCTGGTGTACGGTGCCCTGGGCGATCTCGATCTGGCGTTCGAATATCTGGAGCGAGGATACGAGACGGAACCGGGCACCCTCGCCGGCATCGGGGCGGATCCCTCGGCCGATCCGCTGCGGGGCGATCCCCGCTGGCAGGCACTCATGGACAGGATAGCGCGCGAGTAGCTGAAACACCTCCGGACGCCAGCCGTAGTATCCCGAGACTGCACATCGTATTTCCCTTCGGCGATGGACCGCGGTATGGACAGGATCTGGCAGGACTTCAAGTACAGCTTCCGATCTCTGCGTCGCGGAGGGCTCCTGATCGTCATTGCCATCCTGTCGCTCGGAGTCGGCATCGGTTCGGTAACCACCATCTTCACGGCTGTCGATGTGTTCATGCTCCGGCCGCTTCCCTACCCGGACTCTCACGAACTCCAGTCCATGTACACGACGAACCAGGACCGGGGGTGGATGTGGGTCTCGTTTTCGGTTCCCGACTTCGTCGACTTCCGTGAGCGGAGCCAGACGATGGAGGTGGCCGTCTCGCGCGGAGCGGCTTTCAACCTGTCCGAGGGGGACCGTCCCGAACGAGCGCAGGGCCGGCGCCTGAGCTGGAACTGGCTGCGCGTTCTCGGTGTGCAGCCGGCGTTAGGCCGAGGCTTTAACGAGGAGGAAGAGATCGAGGGTCGGGACCAGGTCGCCCTCATCAGTCACGGCTTGTGGCAGCGCCGCTTCGGAGCGGATCCGGACGTCCTCGGTTCCAACATCCTGCTTGACGGAGAGCCCCACACGATCATCGGGGTCATGCCTCCCGACTTCTGGTTCCAATCCGTCTTCGATGACATCTGGGTGCCCTTCGCCATCACGGGCGAGGAGTCCCGCAACAGCCACTACATCAGCGTGCTGGCCCGGGTGAAGGACGGATTCACGCAGGCGCAGGCCGCGGACGAGACCGAGCGCATCGCCGCTCAACTCGCCGACGAGTATCCGGAGACGAATTCCGGGAACGGGGCCAGGATCCTGACTCTGCAGGACGACATCTTCAACGAGGGATTCAGGGTCGGCACGTCGATTTCCAGTCTCGCCGTGCTGTTTCTGCTGCTCATCGCCTGCGCGAACGTGGCCAACCTCCTGCTCACGCACGCCGTGGGGCGTGAGCGCGAGATGGCGGTCCGTTCGGCTCTGGGCGCCGGCCGCGCTCGCATCATACGCTACTTCCTGACCGAGTCCCTGATCCTGTCGTTTGCCGGGGGACTCGTCGGCATCGTGGTCTCCGTGTTCGGAATCCGCTGGCTGGTCTCGGTCATGCCCTCCTGGTTCCCGAGGGCCAACGAAATCGCGCTCGATGGGCGTGCCCTCCTGTTCACGACGGCGATCGTAATCCTGAGTGCGGTTCTGGTCGGCCTGGCGCCGGCGATACAGGGGGCGCGAGGCAGCACGGCGGCGTCCCTCAAGGAGGGAGGCCGGGGTGGGACGGCGGCGCGCGGCGGACGTCTCCGCAAAGGCCTGGTCATCGGCGAGGTCGCGCTGGCCCTGGCCCTGCTGGTGTCCTCGGCCCTGCTCGTGCAGGCGTTCTACAACGTTCGCCTGGCCGATCGCGGATTCGACGAAAGCGACCTGCTGGCTTTCCGAATCGCCCTGCCGGAGCAGGAATACCCCGACGAGGTGACGGTAACGGCGTTTCACGAAGAGCTGATCGAGAGGTTGGAGTCTCTCCCCGGCGTGAGCGCCGTCGGCACGACATCCATCATCCCGTCCCAGGGGAACAACAGCACCTACTACACCCTGCCGGGAGACGACATCCAGACGGACCAGGACCGCAAGGTCACGAACATGCTCGAGATCACGCCCGGCTACTTCGATGCGATGGACGTCCGCCTCGTGCGGGGCAGGGTGTTCGAGGATTCGGATCGCGAGGGCGCTCGGGACGTCATCATCATTAACGAAGTGCTCGCCGAGCGACATTGGCCGGGCGAAGAGCCGATCGGTCGGGAGATCGTGTTCGGAGAGACCACGAGCGAAATCGTCGGTGTGGCCGCGAACACGGG
>JBATJK010000144.1:0-11281 GCA_049668445.1 Gemmatimonadota bacterium | reverse complement strand
GGGACTACCACAAGTACACGACCGTGGGACGAGGAGAGCAGTACGGCCAGCCCGTGCGGCTCGATCACAGGTACGCCATCGCCCTGACGGTCGAAATGGCAAAGGAGATGATCGACCGCGCCCCGCTCGGACCCACGGTGATGGAATCGGCCCAGCAGTACATGGACTCCGGGGCCATCGCCGTGCAATTGGCCCAGTTCATCCGGAACCTGGGGTATCCCGCCCGCGCGCACGTCGACGGCAACTACCGGGTCGTCTGCCCCCTGGTCGCTCGCGACGCCGGTCTTGGCGAGATCGGCCGCATGGGCCTTCTCATGACGCCTCGGCTCGGTCCGCGCGTGCGACTGGCCGTGGTGACCACCGATTTGCCCCTGAAAGTCAGCGAGCGCGATCCGGAGCACTCGGTGCTCGACTTCTGCTCGATCTGTGAGAAGTGCGCGGACGTCTGTCCCAGCCAGTCGATCAGCCGGGGTTTTCGAACCGAGATCGACGGTGCGCTGAGATGGCAGATCGACTCGGAGGGCTGCTTCACGTACTGGAGCAAGATCGGGACGGACTGCGCGCGCTGCATGTCGGCGTGTCCGTACTCGCACCCGGACAACGCGATGCACAACACCGTTCGCTTCCTGATCCGGAACTCAGGCCTGGCCAGGCGGCTGGCACTGGCGGCGGACGACTACCTGTACGGTCGCCGGCCGCCTACGGCCGACGTGGAGGGCTGGATGGACGTCAGGGATGAGGCGTGAGCATCTCTCGCCCGGACCGGACATTCCACATTTTCGCCCCAACAGTGAGGGTTTCTCAATGGTTCCCCGCATGACTCGCAGTCGGCCCTCGGCCGGCCGCCTTCTGTCGCTGTTCGTGTTGATTCTCATCTGGCCGGCGGTCGCGCTGGCCCAGGACGCCACCGGCGACTGGCACGGCGTCATGGACGTCGGGGCGGCCGGGCTTGTCTTCACCCTGCACGTGAGCGCCGCCGAGGGGGGCTATGCAGCCACCATGGACGTGCCGGACCAGGGCGCCATGGGCGTGCCGGTCGACTTCGCGGTGGCGGATGGAGTGGTCACCTGGGGGTTCGCCGCGGCCGGGGTGAAATACGAAGGCGCCATCGACCCCGGGTTCACCAAGATCACCGGCACGTTCACCCAGGGCGGGCAGAGCTTCGACCTGGTGTTCGGGCGCGAGGTGCTGGCCCCGCCGCGAGGGAGCAGCGGGTGGGCGCAGGAGCGGCTGACCAAGAAGGAAGTCTACATTCCGATGCGGGATGGGACGCGCCTGTTCACATCGTTCTACGTCCCCAGGGACACCACCCGGACCTATCCGATCCTGCTGAGCCGGACTCCGTACAACTCGGAGCCAGGTGGAGAAGATCGGTTCAACTTCATGGTCGGAATCAACGCCGATTTCATCGATGCCGGCTACATCCTCGCCTACCAGGACGTGCGGGGCCGGTACATGAGCGAAGGAGAGTTCGTCGATGTCCGGCCGCACGACCCAGACAAGCGGGGGCCCGAGGACATCGACGAAAGCAGCGACACGTTCGACACCATCGAATGGCTGATCGAGAACGTCCCCAACAACAACGGCCGGGTCGGCATCTTCGGCGTCTCGTACCCGGGCTTCTACTCTACGACGTCCCTGCCGGGCGCCCACCCGGCGCTGAAGGCCGTCTCGCCGCAGGCGCCGGTCACGGACTGGTTCATCGGAGACGATTTTCACCACAACGGAGCGTTCTTCCTGGCGGACGCCTTCTCGTTCTACGCCTCGTTCGGCCGGCCGAGGCCGGAGCCGACGCGGCGAGGGAACGCCGGGTTCCAGTGGCCCAACCGGGACGCGTACGACTTCTTCATGCGGCTGGGACCGATCAAGAACGTCGAGGCGAAGTTCTTCGGGGACAGCATCAAGTTCTGGTCGGAGGTGATGGATCATCCCAACTACGATGACTGGTGGAAGGCCCGCGTGATCCTGCCACACCTGACGGACCTGACGCCGGCGGTGATGGTCGTCGGGGGATGGTTCGACGCCGAGGACCTGTACGGCGCCCTGGCCACCTATGCGGCCATCGAGGAGCAAAACCCGGGCATCTCGAATCGGATCATCATGGGGCCGTGGTCACACGGCCAGTGGGCGTGGGACGACGGTGAGAACCTCGGCAACGTGCACTGGGGTTCGAGCACGTCGGATCTCTACAAGGCGGCCCAGCTGGAGTTCTTCAACTACTACCTGAAGGACGAGGGCGAGTTGAACCTGGCCGAGGCGTCCATGTTCGACACGGGCGCCAACGAGTGGCGGGAGTTCGAGGCCTGGCCTCCGCCGAACGTCGAGCCGGCGGCCCTCTACCTGCAGCCGGGTGGCGGCCTCGCCTTCACTCCGCCGACCGCCGGTGAGAGCTACGAAGAGTACGTTGCCGATCCGGACAATCCGGTTCCGTACACGGAGGACGTCCACCTGCGCCGCACCCCGGAATACATGACGGACGATCAGCGGTTCGCGGCCCGCCGGCCGGATGTCATGGTCTACGAATCCGAGCCCCTGACCGAGTCCATCACGCTTGCCGGTCCCCTGCTGGTCGACCTGCTGGTGAGCACGACGGGAACGGACGCGGACTACGTGATCAAGCTGATCGACGTGTTCCCGGACGATCTCGGTGACTATCCGGAAAACGACAAGGACGTCCCCATGGCCGGCTATCAGTTCATGGTGCGGGGCGAGGTGCTGCGCGGACGCTACCGGAACAGCTTCGAGAACCCGGAGCCCTTCACACCCGGCGAGGTGACGCAGGTGGGCTTCGAGATCCCGGCCGTGTTGCACACGTTCGAGCCGGGACACCGGATCATGATTCAGGTCCAGAACTCCTGGTTCCCGCTGGTAGACCGGAATCCCCAGACGTTCGTGAACATCTACGAAGCCGACGAGGAGGACTTCCAGAAGGCGACGCATCGGATCTACCACGATGCGACCCGGCCGTCCGCCGTCCGGGTGGGTATCCTCGAGGATTGAAGCCGGCGCGCCCCCGAGCGGGTACCTTGTGCTCGCCCGGGTCCCGGACGCGATTCGGGTGCAACCAGAAACGACAGGAATAGCTGTTGTGAAAATAGCCTCTGGAAGACGCCTATGGCTGGGGCTGGTCGTGCTCCTGGCTTTGGGCTGCGGTGACGACGGTGCGACCGATCCCGGTCCTGGCCCCGGTCCGGATCCCGACCCCGATCCTGCGGAGCCAGTGTACATCTCCGGCCAGGTGAGGGGTCTTGGGGCTAACGTCCTCAGTGCGGAAGTTACCGTCTCGGCCAGGGACTACGACGAACTGGTCGTGCGCGCGTCGAGGGCCGGCGACGCGCCGTTGGAGACACCTGCCGTAGCGTTCGATGGAGAGACGACCGCGAGCACGGCCGTTCTCGGGCTCCACGCGGACAGCGAGTACTCCCTCGAGATCGTACTGAGTGCGGACGGCATCGCGGACGTAGTCGACACGCTCTTGTACACGACCGGACCGCTGCCCGACTGGCTTCCGTCGATCGCTCCTGTTGGGGCCGACCCCGCTCCCGGCTTCCTCGTTCTCTCGGCGCCCGGCGGTCCGGTAATCATAGATAACACGGGCCGGGTGGTATGGTACGTCACTGCCCCCGATCCGGTACTGAGCAGCTTCCAGGCGCATCCCGACGGATCCTACACGCTTCTCGGAAGGGACACGGAGGTGCAGGAGTTCGGGGTCCTCGACGAGCTGGGCAACGAGGTGGGACGCATGGCGTGCGTTGGCTGGGATGAGACCCGATTCCACGAAATCCGGGTGGAGGCGAATGGCAGCTACTGGGTGATGTGTCACGACAGGCGTGTCGCTGATCTCACGGACGTCGGTGGGCTCCCGGAGGTGGAGTTGGACTGGACGGTGGTGCAGCACGTGAGCGCCACGGGGTCGTTGCTGTGGGAGTGGAGGTCCGCCGATCACTTCGATATCACCGACGTGGGTGCCGAGACGATCGACGGTGCCTCCGCGATCAACGTCACGCACGGCAACGCGATAGCATTCGATACAGACGGGAACCTGCTCGTGTCGTTCCGTGAGTTGGACGAAGTGACGAAGATCGATGCCGAGACCGGCGAGGTGATCTGGCGTTTCGGCGGCGGACTCCGCAACCAGTTCAACTTCGTGAACGATCCCAAGGGGAGTTTTGAGAGGCAGCACGGCCTGCGGGTCGTGGAATCGGGTGTGATCCAGCTGCTGGACAACGGCGACGCAGTTCCGAGCCGGCTCGTTCGCTACCGGATCGACGAGCAGACGATGACGGCCGAATTGCTGTTCGAGTTCATCGATTCGCCGGAAACCTACACCCCAGTCGGCGGTGGCACGGATGTCCTGCCAGACGGTGGGGCGCTGGTGTCGTTTGGGCGGGCCGGTCGTGTCGTCGAGGTCTCAGCCAGCGGTGACCGCAGGTGGGAGTTGACCGGAATCGACCAACTGTACGTCTTCCGGGCGCAACGCATTCCGTCTCTGTACGCGTCGGAGCGAAAGAACTAGGAGCCGGGCCTCCTCGAGGGCGGGCTACTCCAGCTCCTCTTCGACCCGCTGCCACTCGTCCATGAGGCTCTCGACCTCGGACTGGAGCCGCGCGCGCTCTTCTTCGAGAGCTCGCACATCGTCGCGGTCGGTGATCTCGTAGAAGGTCGGGTCCGCGAACTTCGCGTCGATGTCCGCCACCCGGCTTTCCGTCTCTTCGATCTGGCCGGTGATCTCATCGAGTCGCCGCTCGGCTGCCCGCCGGGCTTCCGCGCCGGATTTTCCCCCGCCAGTCCCTTTCTTCCGACGCTCGGTCTTCTCGACCTTCTTCTTTGTACGGGCCTTCAGGACGACCGTGTCCACGTCCAGGTGATCGTCACCGCAGAAGTGCACGTAATCCTCGTAGGTGCCGTGGTAGTCCCTGATTCCCTCCGCAGTGATCTCCACGATCCGATCCGCGAGACGTGAGACGAACCAGCGATCGTGCGATACGAGGATCAACGTGCCTTCGAAGCCCCTCAGCGCTTCCACGAGCGCTTCGATCGACTCGAGGTCCAGGTGGTTCGTGGGCTCGTCCAGCACAAGAACGTTGGGCTGCTCGATCGCGATCTTGCAGAACACGAGCCGGGCGGCTTCGCCTCCCGATAGTGCGCCCAGTTTCTTCTTCCCGTCGTCGCCGGAGAACAGCACGCGGCCCATCTCGCCTCGTACGAACCCGTAAGTCTTCCCCGGGCAGAACCCTGTGATCCAGGCCTCGGCGGTGTGGTCCGCGTTCTCGAACTGCTCCTGGTGGTCCTGCGCGAAGTAGCTCGGGTGCGTCTCGTATCCCCACTTCACGCTGCCCGCATCCGGCTCGAGCTCTTCCATTATGATCTTGAGCAGGGTGGACTTCCCGATCCCGTTCGGCCCCATGATGGCCAGGCGGTCACCCCGGGCCACGGTCAGGTCCACGCCGTGAAGCACCTCGTTGTCGCCGTATGCCTTCCGGATGTCCTTGATGGTCAGGACCTCGCGGCCGCTGTGACGTTTCTCCACGAAACGGAAGTTGGGATAGCGACGCGAACTGGTCGGAAGCTCCTCGAGGCCCTCCGCCTTCTTCTCGATGAGCCGCAGCTTGCTCTGGGCCTGGCGGGCCTTGCTGGCCTTGGCCCGGAAGCGATCGACGAACTTCTGATGGTGGGCGATCTCGCGCTCACGGCTGGCGATGCTCTTCTCCCGACGCTCGCGCTCCTCCTGTTTCGATACGAGGAAGTCGCTGTACGTGCCGGGGTACTGCAGGACGGTCTGGTAATCCACGTCCAGGGTCTGGGTCGAGACGTTGTCCAGGAACCGGTGATCGTGAGAAATGACGACGACGGGCCCGGTGAACTCCCGGATGAACTTCTCCAGCCAGCGGATCGACAGGATGTCCAGGTGGTTCGTGGGCTCGTCGAGAAGCAGGGCGTCGGGCGAGCCGGCCAGGGCCTGGGCCAGGAGGACCCTCAGCTTGAAGCCCCCGGAAAGAGTGGACATCGGCTGCCGGTGAACGTTCGTAGCGAAGCCGAGACCCTCGAGGATCTCCGCGGCGCGGGCTTCCGCTGCGTACCCGTCATGGTGTTGAATCGTCTCCTCGAGTTCAGAGAACCGTACAGCGTCGAACTCGCCGTGGGTCGCCGTGAGGAGCTCCTCCTTCGCTACCATGGCCTGCCACAGGTCCGGATTCCCCTGCAGCGTGACCCCGAGGATCTCCTCGTTCTCGTAGATGAACTGGTCCTGGCGCAGGACCCCCAGCTTCACGTTCTTCGGCACGGACACCGATCCGGCCGAGGGTTCCTCGTGGCCGCTGATGATGTTGAGGAGTGTGGTCTTGCCCGAGCCGTTGGCGCCTACCAGCCCGTAGCGTTCACCCCGGTTGAGCTCGAGGTAGACGTCCGTGAACAGCGGCTGGGCGCCGAACGATTTGGCGAGACCTGAGACTGATATCATGGGGGCACATAGTACAGGCGCCCCCCGATTCGTACAAAGGAGACCGGCCGTTCCGCCTCAGTTCAACCGTGATGGTGAGCCCAGGTGCGGGTCACCTTCCGGCATATGCCCCGTGTGCCGCAGCTGAGGCCGCAGGCGAGCATACAGGCCAGGACACCGAATACGATCCAGACAGTCAGAATCGTCACGATACTGAGCAGGACCAACAGCGTGGACTCGATCATGAGACGCTCCTTCTCGTGGCCACGTCGCCTGCGACGGGCCTGCACGGCGTACACAGTCGAGCGGGGGCGGACTCGATTGTGAAAAAACTAACTTGTGAGGGAACCGCAGAGGTGTGGTTGGCTGACCGATCGGTCAACCGGTCCGCGATCATCCCGATGTACTCAGTGCCGGGCGCACGGACATCTACCTCTGCAACGGCGGGGACCGGAAGGAGGGACCAGTGAGCACCACCAGAAACGTCTCTGTTACCAGTATACTCTTTTCTGGGAATCGCGCACGGAAGAAGGGGGCGATCGCCCGACCCTCTACCCCAGAGCACGGCTCCAGGAGTCGCCGCCCGCCGACTCGCGCTCGAACCCCATCTTCGAAAGATAGTCGGCCGCCTGATCGCCCTGCGTGTAAGCCACGATCGAAGAGTATCCAAGATCACGCAGTACGTGTCCCGCGTAGAGGTATCGTCCGATCTTGAAGTCCCGGTATCCGGGAATCGCGTAGTCCAGCTCGAGCTCGAGCGTGTCGGAGTCCACCACCTTCGCCACGAAGAGGCCTGCCGGAACCAGGTCGCGAAGGATGAACAGCGTGAGGGTGTCTTCCTCAGGCTCATACTCGAACCCGGGCCAGGCACGCTCGATGTCCGCGGCGAAGTGATCCAGGAAGTAGCTCAGGTAGTTCGATACCGCACGGACCGGGAGAACCTTGAAGTACTCGTCCGTGTTCCGGATTTCCCGCAGGAAATGCAGGTGGATGAAGACGATGACGACGTTGGTCCACACGACCGGCCAGGCGCCGATCAGGTAGCCGTAGATCACGAACGTGACGGCCCCCGCCAGACCGATCAGCCGGAGCTTGAGGATCGACCGCATCGCGAGAGACGCAACGACGAGGGCCGAACCTACGTATCCGATCAGTGTGTATATGGTGTCAGCTTCCATGGAGTCCGTTTTCGGATTCGAGTCAGGCCCGCCTCCCACGATGGAGAACCGCCCGGACCCTGTCCAATCTTACCCCGCCTGACTCGTTGCCCCGGGAACCGCGCAGGATCACATTCCCCTCGCCGGAATCCCCCGATGTCGGGCCGAAGCCTGAACGAGAGCCGCCGTTCTGTGACTGGATCAACGACCGCGCCCGATGTGACTCGCAGTCTGCCTGCCGACATACGCAGTTACTTCGCCCACCGGGGCTCGATCCCCACGCTCGTTGACTTTCAATCAGACGAGGTCCGGGAAGACTACACGCAGCGTATCGCTCAGCGTGTCGGGATCGACGTGTCGCAGTACTCGGTCCTCAACGTCCACCGCATCGGCATCGACGCGCCGGTCCGGTACGTGTTCGAGGAGATCATCCGGTGGAGGGGCGACTCGCCCTACTGGCCCAATCACGTGGCCACGCTGCAGATCGAGGAGGGTCACCCGGACGACGTCCGCGTCGTGCTGCTGGGGCAATCCCTTGGCGGCCTGCTGGCGTCGGTCTCCGCGGGGCGCGTGGGCACGATATTCCGCATGCACCTTCGGACCGCGCGGGCGTTTCCCGGGGACGCGGACGTCGACAACGCCCGCTACCTCCTGTGGGACTGCTCGGGCGGGTACCCGATCGGGATCTTCTCGGTGTTCGCCAGGTCGGCGATTGCCGCCAGGGGCGAGGTCGAACCGACCCAGCTCTTCTTCGCGGTCGGGTTCAATCCGCACGGGAGGAGGTTCCTTTCAGGCATTCGCCCGGTCCGCCGCACCTGGGAGGCGATTCACAACCGGGTGACCACAAACGTGCTCAACCGGTTCAAGCTGCTGTGCGAGGCGGGATTCGAAGCGGAGCGGGAGGGGAAGGCTCTCTCACCAGACGACCAGTCGCGCATTTCAACGCGGCAATCAACACGACCTTGAGGATTCCATGAAACGCTACCTCACCCTGTTCCTGTCGGCCGTCGCCGCGTCTGGTGCCACGGAGTCCGCCGCCCAGTCATCCCGGTCGTCCGGGGCTTCCAACATCTACGTGCCGAGGGAAGTGCAGGCTGCCTACGACAACGGCACCCGCGGCGAGGATGGCCATCCGGGACCGGACTACTGGCAGAACGGGGCCGACTACCGGATCCACCTGCGCTTCGATCCCCTGACCGGTGATCTCGCTGGCCGCGAGACGATCGCGTATCGGAACAACAGCCCCGACGAGCTTCGGAACCTGGTCCTCAAGGTCCACCCGAACATGTACCGGAAGGGAAGCGCGCGGGACATGGACGCGTCGCCGGAGGACGTGGGCGACGGGGTCACCCTGGACGCGGTGACCATGAACGGAGAGGCGCTGGACCCGTCTCCAGGGGCCGGAGAGGTGAGCCACTTTCTGAACGGGAACCTGTTGGTGATCCCGGGTCCGATTCCGGCAGGGGAGACGGCCACGGTCGAACTCGAGTGGCACTACACGGTGAACCGCGGCTCCCACAGCCGCACGGGCGGCGTCGAGACTACGACCTGGTTCAACGCCTATACCTATCCCCGGATCGCCGTGTACGACGACATCGACGGGTGGGACCTCACGGCCTACCGAGGGACGGCGGAGTTCTACAACGATTTCGGAGACTATGACGTCACGATCGAGGTGCCGGAGGGATACGTCGTGTGGGCGACGGGGCTCCTCCAGAACCCGGATGAGGTGTTGGCTCCCGAGATCTCAGAGCGCTACCAGGCGGCACTCGCCTCGGACGAGATCGTCCACATCGTCGATTCGGCGACCCTGGCGAGCGGTGCAGTCACGGTGACGGCCGGCTCGAACGGCACGAATGTGTGGCACTTCAGGGCCGACTACGTTCCCGACTTCGCCTTCGCGGTCAGCGATCACTACCTGTGGGACGCCAGCAGCCTCGTCGTGGACCCGGCCACCGGACGCCGCACCCTGATCGACGCCGCATACCACCCTGATTCCCCCGACTTCTACGAAGTGGCCGAGGTGGCCCGGAACTCCATCGACTACATGTCCCGGGTGTTCCCCGGCGTGCCCTTCCCGTACCCGCAGGAGACGGTGTTCAACGGGGCGGACGAGATGGAGTACCCGATGATGGTGAACGACCGCAGCGTACCGGAGCGGATGTACATGGTGTCGCTCACCTCGCACGAGATCTTCCACACGTACTTCCCGTTCTACATGGGGATCAACGAGATCAAGTACGCCTGGATGGACGAGGGGTGGGCCACGTTCGGCGACTTCTTCATCACCAACCACCTGCACACGGAAGAGCCCCTCCGCCTGTTCGGGGTGGAGCAATGGGAGGCGGACATCGGCGGGTGGAACGACCTCCCGATCATGGCCGGTTCGGGCCAGGCCCGCCATCCGGCCTATTTCCATGCGTCATACCCGAAGCCGGCGTTCTTCTACCTGGTGTTGCGGGACATGTGGGGCGAGGAGCGTTTCCGCGACGTGATCCGCGAGTACATCGAGCGCTGGAACGGCAAGCATCCGACGCCGTGGGACTTCTTCAACACGCTCGAGAACTTCAGCGGCGAGGACCTCGATTGGCTGATCCGGCCGTGGTTCGACGAGTACGGCGCGCCCGACCTGGCCATCGGCGCCGTGGATCGCGAAGAGGATACCTACCGCATCGAGATCGTCCGCATGGGCCGGAATCCGGTGCCCATCGAAGTCACGGTCGAGTTCGAGGATGGGACATCCGAGGTGCTCAAAGAGTCGGTCGCGGTGTGGAGGGATGGGGCCGGTACGCACACGGTCTCGGTACCGGCCCGGGGCGAGCTTCGCTCGATCGCGCTGGGGAACTGGAACACCCCGGACGCGAACCCGAACGACAACAGGTATCCGCGGGAGGACTAAGGGTCAGTCCGCGGGAAGCCCGAAATGGAGGTGGAGGACGGTCGCTTCACCCCCGGCGGAGTTGACCGACACCACATACAGGTTGTCGTACTCGGCGTCATCGATCGGGTCGGGCTCGGGGGCGCCGAGGGCCGCCACGATCTCGGGCACCGTATTCGAGTGGCCGGAGACCAGGACGACTCGGCTCGCGTGTTCAGCGAGAATCCGCCTGGCCAACCCTTCCGAGTCTCGCGCATCGTGCGTCAGGATCTCGAGACCCAGGCGCTCCGCGATCGGTTCGAGGGTCTGGGTCGTGCGCGTGTACTGCGTGCCGAACAGCACGGAAACGCCCGACTCCCCGGCGACCTTGGCCAGCGCCTCCGCTCGCTCCCGGCCGACCTCGCTGAGCGGCGGATCGCCGTCTTCCCACTCCTTCTCGGCGTGGCGAACGACCAGTACCGTGGTGGTCGACTGCGCCTGTGCCTGCGACGCATCTGCCACCGCGGCGAGGCCGAGTGCGACCAACAGTACCGGGACGCACGAGGTCCGCCGGCGTGAGATCGAGGTCCGGTTCATGTGCCTGCCGCGTTGAAGTCCTGGACTCGCAGCCGCGCTAAGGCTCCGGGGTCATCTCGTGCTGCATGTGCTCCATGGCCGGCGCGTCCGCCCCGTCCATTCCATGCTGCATGCCGTGGCCCGATCCGATCACGCCCTGGCGCATACCGATCGACCACAATCCGGCCACGAGCACGCCCGCCGCCAGCAGCCGCCGTACCCGCATGTCCCGGAACGCGATCTTCCGCAGGC
>JBATJK010000143.1:0-2943 GCA_049668445.1 Gemmatimonadota bacterium | reverse complement strand
CCCGTGACGAGCACTCGCCGGGACCGCCAGAAGTCCGGCGTGCCAACCTTCTCGATGCCGTCCGTCGCCCCGCTTCCCGTTGTGATCACGCGTGCGCCCGTCGGAGGCCGATTCCGGCGTAGTGGGGCACCGATTCCGGCGCCAGCATTCGGCGCCCGTCCACCAGGAGAGGCGGCTCATCGAGTGCCGCGATAAGACCCGGCACCGCCTCGAATTCCGGCCACCTCGTCACCAGCAGCGCGGCCTGCACGCCCTGCAGCGCCTCCGCGAGGCTATCGACATGTCGCGCGCTGGCGCCGTCCGGAACGGGGAAGTCGCCCGCGCCGACGATCGGGTCGTACAGCCGAAGCGAGGCGCCGGCCCGCAGCAGCGAATCCACAATCGAGAGCGCCGGTGATTCGCGTATGTCGTCCGTGCCCGGCTTGAACGCGAGACCGAGCACCGCGACCTCGACGCCCTCCAGGTCCGGCACCCTCTCGCGCAGCAGATCCACCATGAGCTCCGGCTGGTCCGCATTGATGGCCAGGACGGATTCCAGGAGCTGCATGTTGACGCCGGATCCCGTCCCGTGGGCCACCAGAGCCTTCACGTCCTTCGGGAAGCAGCTGCCGCCGAAACCGCAGCCCGCTTCGATGTACGTCGTGACCGGGGCGCTGACGCGCCTTCCATCCTCGAGGATGGGCGAGAGCCGCTTGTCGAGGTGCACTCCGTTCAGCACTTCCACGACGTCGACGTCAGTATGGGCCGAGCACACAGCAGCGATTTCGTTCGCGAACGAGATCATGGTCGCAAGGAGCGAGTTGGCGGCATACTTGATCATCTCTGCCGTGCGCGGCGTCGTCCGCACCTTGTCGGCATCGGGGAACACTCCGTAGAGCTCCTCGAGCAACTCAAGGGTTCGGGGGTCTCCCGCTCCGAGGACGATTCGGTCCGGCTTCATGAAGTCCTCGACGGCTCGCCCCTCGGCCAGAAACTCCGGGTTCATTCCCACCCCGAATCCCTCTCCGACCTTTTTGCCAGAGGCCTCCGCGACCGCGGGCGCGACCACGTCGTCCGTAGTCCCTGGAACCACCGTGCTCTTCACGATGATGGAATGAAAACCGGGCTTGAGGCGGAGGGCCTCACCGATCTGACGTGACGCTTCGCGCACGTAGCCCAGGTCGATGACCTGTCCGTCGAAGGGAGTGCCCACGGCGATCAGGGTCAGGTCGCTGTCCAGGACCGCACGCTGCAGATCCGTCGTGGCTTTCAGCCGGTGCCCGACGTTGTCCTTCAAGAGCTGCTCTAGGCCCTCTTCGTGGATCGGCGGCTCGCCGTTCTGGATCTGTCGGACTTTCGCTTCGTCGACATCGACGCAGGTGACGTCGTGCCCCTTGCTCGCGAGACAGACTCCTGACACGAGCCCGACGTACCCGGTTCCCACTATCGAAACGCGCATGGAATTCAGGCCTCCGTGCCGTGTTGATTGTCGTGGTACCAGAGAAGGGAGCGACGAAGGCCCTCGTCCAGGTCGATTCCTGGCTCGTAGCCAAGGTCGCGCCGGGCCTTGTCGATGATCGGACAACGCCGCTGCGGATTGTTTGTCAGGTACTCGGGATCGTCACTGACTTTCAGGATGACCCTGCCCTCGTAGTCGAAGAGATCCCGTCCCAGCGCCACCGTCCGATCCGCCAGCTCACGCATGCTGATCTCGGGGCCGTCCGCGCCGATGTTGTACGCCTCGCCCGGACGGCCGCGTACCAGGATCCGGTAGTAGCCGACGATCGCGTCCGCGACATAGCAGAAGGTGCGGGAAGGCGATCCGTCCGACAGCATCACGATGTCCCGGCCGTCGAGGATATCGCGGGCGTAGTCCGGCAGTACCCGGCGATCGGTGATCTTCAAGCCGGGCCCGTAGTTGTTGAACGGCCGGGCCATCTTGATCGGCATGTCGTAGACGCGGTGAAAGTTCGCGCACAGCGTCTCACCGTACCGTTTCGATTCGTCGTAGCAGGCCCTGGGTCCCATCGTCGATACGTTGCCGAAATAGGTCTCCGGGGTCGGTATATTGCCCGGCGTCGGGTCGCCGTAGACCTCGCTCGTCGAGTAGAACAGAAACCCGCCCAACTCCGAGCCCGCTTCCTGCGCGGACTTCCAGCGCTCCAGCAGGTGTCTGAGCCCATTGACGTTGGCATCCATGGTCTCGATCGGATGCAGGCGGTAGTAGATCGGAGAGGCCACGGAGGCCGCGTGAACCACGTACTCGAAGTGCCCCATTTCGGCCGGCAAAGGAAGGATCATATCGCGTTCGACCACTGTCATGTCGGCTTCCTTCGCCAACTCGACGAGCCACTCCGGCTCGCCCCGACTGAAGTTGTCGAGAACGGTCAGTTGAATTCGCTCGGGTACTGCGCGGTCACGATTCCACTCGGCGACGGACTGGACCAGGTAGTACCCGAGGAATCCCGCTCCTCCGGTAATGAGCAGTCGTTTTCCGCTCATCGCGCTGAACTCGTCGTCCAGGCGCTCGCATATGTATTGCAGGTCCGCGGCGACTACCTGGGCGCCGTCTGCCGGGGCCCGCGTGCTGGTTGCCGGGGTCACTCCATCCTCCGATTCTCTGCGGTAGACTCGATCGGGACCGCTTCGAGGTTCTCCGTGTCGAGCTCGATCTTCAGTGCCTGTCCGATCACGCTCAGGCCGACCTGTATCAGCACCCGTTCCACTCCGCGGTGCTCGAGCACGACGCCGCGAACGCCGGCGAAGGGTCCGGATTGAACGGTTACGCGCTCCCCGAGTTCAATCGACGGCGTCGACTTCGGGACCTCGCCTCCGGTCTCTTCCAGGCACGCTGCGAACAACCGGACGTTCTCGATCTCCTCGTCCGGGATCGGGGCGGGCCTGCCAGCCACGCCTATTACCTGGACGCTGCCGGGGATTGCGAGGACTCTCGTGACGTCCGCT
>JBATJK010000142.1:0-10298 GCA_049668445.1 Gemmatimonadota bacterium | reverse complement strand
ACCCTCGAGTTCTCGGGACTGAATCTGAACCTGCGCGGGGATCGGCTGGAGCAACTGGACGCGGCGGCCCGGAGGTACTTCACGGCCAGTGAGTTATCGGAACCGGTTTCCGAGTGGTGCGGGCTGCGACCCTGCACCCCCGATGGTCTGCCGGTGATCGGACGGGTGCCCGGGTGCGAGGGCGCCTACGTGACGACCGGGCACGCCATGCTCGGTCTCACGCTCGGCCCCATCACCGGCAGCCTGGTGGCCGATCTGGTCGTTCGGGGGTCGCCGTCGCTGGAGATCGGGGCTTTCCGCCCCGAACGGTTCTCGGGCCGCTAGGCTCCGTACGCCGCGGCCAGCCCAACAGCGAATTCCTCCAGCGTGGTGGGCGTCGTGTTGGCGGCAGACCGAGCTTCCAGCGGCACGATCCGACCGTTGCCGAACCCCCGGTACATCTCCATGAAGGTGGCCACGGTCGCCGGGTGCGCCCCCATCTGCTCGAATCCCGCGGCCGCCGCTTCCTCCGGCACGGTGACGAACGGCAGATCCGGCTTGCCGATCGCCGCACCGACGATCGCCGCAACCTCGTTCAGGGTGTAATCACGCGGCCCGAGGAGCTCCTTGGTGTGGTGTCCGTCGAAGTCCAGGGCCGACAGGCGGCGCGCCGCCTCCGCTCCGATATCCCGAGTGGCGATCATGGCCACGGAGAGGTCGCCGGGAATCGGCATTGGAAGCATGTCCATTGCACGGACCGCGTCCAGCGTCATGTACAGGTTCTCCATGAACCAGCCGGGACGGAGGTGGAGAACGTTGGTCTCCGTCATTTCGTTGAACCGGTCTTCCTGCTCACGCAGCCCTGCGATCGGGCCGGTTCCCTCGTGATGCTGGGCCCCCACGCTGGACAGGTTGACCACGTAAGGCACCCCTGCGTCTCGTATCCCGGCCACCAGCGCCTTGCCCGCCTCGGTCTGCCACGCCCGCAGATCGATGTCGTAGCGCGGCGGAATCAGGTGATACACCCCTCCGACACCGTCACAGGCCCGGGCCACGAATTCCGCGTCCGACACGTCGCCCACCGCTGCCTCCGCGCCCTGCTCGACGAAGGGGGCGAGGCGTTCCTCGGTTCGGCCGATCACGCGAACCGGCTGGCCCGCGGCCAGCAGATGCTCCGCAACCACTCGACCCGTGTTTCCGGTCGCTCCGATGACGGCGTACATGTCGGACTCCTTGGGATGATTCGGATGGGGACGCTGAGCTAAAGGTGCTGTCCCCGGAGCCCAGGGACAAGGAAGGGCACCAGGTGGCCGCGTTAGAGACGAGGGCAGAAGAAATCAGGTCCCGGAGACCACCTCCTGGATTCGACGACGCTGCCCCGGCGTCAGCATGTCACGCGCAACGACATCGCGAACGATTCGGGCGACGAAGGCGTAGCCTCTCTGCTCGGCGACCAGCCAACGGTTCCACTCCAGCTCGTCCAGCGCGTCATGCAGTTCGTCTCCTTCGAGTCCGGTGGCCTTTGACAGGAGGTTCGTTTCACACCGCTCGTCCAGGACGGAAGCGGCCCCGAGCAGTGCCTGCGCCGGACGGCTCAGACGTCGGAAGCCAATGCGAATGGCGGCCACCACGGAGTCCGGAAGGTCGCTCGGATACGTTTGCTCCATCGTACGGAATGGCTGGGGCCACACCCCGCCCACCTCGTCCAGCTCCAGTCCCAGGCGAACCGCCGTGAGCAGTTCGATCGCCAGGAGCGGAAGGCCGGCCGAATCTACCAGGACCCGCCGCGCGATCCGGTCCACGGCCGAGTCATCGAGGTCGGGCAGGACATGGCGGGCCAGCTCTTCCAACCCGCTGTGGTCGAGCGCACCCAACGTGAGAGCGACACCGGGAACATCGAGCCCGATTCGCCCACGGAGATCGTCCAGCTCGTCTCGCGGTGGATAGGAAGCGGCGGTCATCATGAGGACGCACGGAACTCCGGACAGATCCCGCACCAGCGACTGCAAGGCCGAAGCGGACTCGTTATCCAGGTAGTCGGCACCATCGATCCACAACAGGACCGGCTGCTTCGACCCGACGGCCCGTGCGAGACCGGTCAGAGCCGTCGCCGGATCAGCGGGCTCGGCGGCCAGACCCCGGCACAGGCCGGCAAATCCGCTCCAGGCCACGTCCCGATCACTATGAACGCAGCGGATATGTGTGACGGCCGCCCCTTCCAGCCGAGCCCTCGCCGCAACCTCCTCACCCAGGCGGGTCTTCCCCGAGCCGGAGTCCCCGTGCAGCACCACCACAGCCGGTGAACTTCCGGAGAAGGACTCGAACATGCACCCAAGCACCGCCCCCAACTCGGATTCCCGGCCAGCGAGAGGAATGCGGCGTGCCCATCGATCCGGGTCGGAGGGCGATCCAGGCAGGCGCCACTCTCGCTCGCTGCGGATGCGCTCAGCCAGCGCCTCCGTCTCGGGATCGGGCTCGATGCCCAGGTCCTCGGCGAGCCGCCCGGCGTACGTGTCGTAGATCGACAGCGCGCCCGCCCGCTCGCCACGGACGGCTGCCGCCAGCATCGCGAGCCTCACGGCACCGTCGGAGAACGGGTCGAGGGACAGGGCCTGCACGGCCGCCTCCTGCGCTGCCTGGCCGTCGCCCGCCGCGAGCCGTGATTCGGCGTGACGTCTCAATCCCGCTCCCATTCGGTCGAGCCACGCCAGGCGCTCGGCCGCGAGCCAATCCTCGAAGGCCGAACTGTCCGGCACGGTGAACCCCTCGAGAAACGGTCCCTCCATCAGGGGAACGGCGTCACTCCATCTTTCCAGTTGAAGCAGGCCTTCGAGTTCGTCCACATCCACCAGGACCGCGTCGGGCGCCAGCGCGACCTGATCGCCGATGGACAGCAGGAGATCCTCTCCCACGGATTTTCGGATGACCCGGAGCGCCTCGTTCAGGGAATGCCTGGCCGAGGAATCCGGCTTGTCACCCCAGAACACGCCGACCAGATGCTCGCGCGTTCGCCGACGATCGGGAGAGCGGACCAGGTAGAGAAGGAGCGCCAGGTTCTTGCGCCACAGGAGCTCCCGGGGAGCTTCGCCGCCGTCCACTCTCACCTCGAGCGGCCCGAGTGTCTTGAGCGAGATCATTCTGGACTCCCGGTGCGGGCCCCGTCGATTCGCCTGTCGGCATAGGGTCCCAGAGCTCCGTCCACTTCACCGGCCTGAACGAGCTCCGGCGGCACCGCCCCCTCGAGGTCGGTGTTCTGATGCCACAGCCACGAGGAGATGGCACTGTCCGGCATTCCCAGTTCTTCGTACCACTCGCCCCGCTTCAGGTACAGAGCCGAACGCAGGAACGGACGGTCCGCGAGGCCGACGGAATCATACGCCAGGTCCTCGGCCGTTCGGTCCAGTGCGATCCGGTACTCGCCGCGAGAAGCGTCGGCGAGGGCGGACACGAGCCTGTGGGGACGCGCCTCGCCCGCTCCGGATTCCTGCCCAAGCGACTCGAGTCGGTTCAACCACTCGTCACGGACCTCGGGGTTCCCGCGTCGATCCGCCAGCAGCCCGAGAGCCGTGGCCGCGCGTGCCCTCAGCCGAGTGTCGATCCCGGCGCCGGCCCACACGGCCGCCAGCGCTCGCTCACCTCGCTCCGCATTCTCGGGAGTGAATCCCTCGACCCCGAGCGCATATGGAATGACCGCCCACTCAGCGGCCTGGGTGATGGTTTCCGGCGTTCTCATCCGACCGGTCGCCGAGTCGAACGAGGCGAGCGCCTCAACGATGAGGCCCTGGGCGACCAGACCTGTGCCTCGATCGATGAACCCCTGCACGGCGTATTGCGGACTGCCGAAGCGGTCGGCCGAATTCACGAGCAGCGTTCCCAACTCGGTCTGGGTCGACGGGGAGTCGATGTAGCGGACCCACCTGGCATACAGGCTGAGCGTCTCGATCGGAACGTCCGCAGCGGCGGCGCGATCTTCGCGCGCGGCATCCGGATCGAACTTCTCCAGGAACCCCAGTCCCCACACGTCGGGATAGTAGAGGTCCGACTCCTCCCGCGGTGCGTGAATCCTGCCCAGGTGCGCGAGGGCTGTCGCCGCCTCCTCCCTGTTCCCGGTTCGAATCAGGGCCTGGGTCAGGTGTTCGACGGCGGGAACCAGGAACGAGTCGCGACGGACCGCGAGCCTGAACAGGGCGATCGCACTGTCGATGGAAACTCCCCACAAGGCACCCCGATGGTACAGTTCGTCAGCGTACAGCAGCGTTGCGTAGGGATCGAACTGATATTCGGGTCGCTCCAGGATCGCCTCGTAGGCCCGCAGTTGATCTCGACCGTGAGGCTTCGCCCCCGCCTCGAGCAGCAGAGAGTCGAGCGGGCTGAGGCTCGACAGGTCCATTCCCCGGATCTCCTCCAGGTCCTCATCAATCTCGCGGTCCGCGAGCCACCGGTGTGCCTCGGCCAACCGGAGGCGTGCCAGCGTGAACGCAGAGTCCACGGCCAGAGCCTCTTCGTAGAAGCCCGCGGCCGAGCTCCAGGCGCCCCGCTGCAGCGCCTGGTCGCCCAGGAAGAACGGACGAATTGCCTCCATCGGGTAGGCCGCGAGGCGGTCCACCTCTCCCGAGGTCACGATGACGTCAGGAGCCAGTTGGTCGATTACGTGCATCGAAATCGCGACCGCTGCCTGCCGTGCCCACTCGTCTTCCGAATCGGCTCTCACCGACAACGTTCTCGTGTCGATCACGTTCCCCGCGGCATTCAGAAGGCGGAGATCCACGTTCAAACCGCCCTCCACGACATCGATGACGCAGACCGCGGCGTGCGACGCGTTAAGGCGCTCAGTCCAGTCCGCGGGAACCAGCTCACCCCCACGCCGGTCGTAGAGCGAGCGAGCCGTCCGACTACTCGCCTTCGTGATTCCGGGCACGTCCTCCAAGTTGAGGTTCACGCGCCATCCTATTTCCCGAGCAAGATCCCTATCGTTCTCGTCCAACGCGCGGCACGGGAACACAGCCACATCGTGAAACTCGCTCTGCACCCCGAGCCGGCTCACGCCGGGACGATCCAGGGCCCACCACACCAAGGCCGCGATTGCCAGCACGGCCACGATCGCTGCCCGACGGGGCACCCGGATCCATGGTGCCCGAGTTCTCAGGGCCGACCGGAACTCGGCAGCGCTATTCCATCGCTGGGCCGGATCTACCGCCAGCGCCTTCTTGAGCACCGGCCTCGAAGCTGCCGGAATCGGGCTCCAATCCCCTGATTCCGGCGCGGCTAGAGGAGTCCAGCGCTTCCCCGCCAGCGCCTCGTACAGCACCAGACCGAGGGAATAGAGATCGGACGCCGGCATGACCTGTTCGCCGCGCGCCTGCTCGGGAGACATATAGGCGGGAGTCGCGGGCCCCCGCTCATCCTGGGTGAGCGTGTCGTCCGCCAGCCCCGCCACGTGCACGATTCCGAAATCGGCCAGGAGGGCTCGCCCGTCCACCAGGAAGATGTTCGACGGCTTTATGTCGCGATGCACGACCCCCGCCGCGTGCATACGCTGGAGGGCGGCGAGCAGATCGCGGCCAAGCCGGAAAGCGTCCCGTCCGTCGAGGGGGCCCTGCTCGAGACGCTCGCGAAGCGTCTCGCCCTCGATCAGATCCATCACATAGTAGGAAAGACCGTCTCGCTGATCGGCGTCGTGGATGGAGACCATGTTCGGGTGGGAAAACGAGGCCAGCGTGCGGGCTTCCCGGAGGAAACGCGCTTCACCCGTGGCCGTAGCCATCTCCGGCCGGAGCACCTTGACGGCCACGACGCGACCGAGGGATCGATCGAGGGCGCGGAAGACCGTGGCCATGCCGCCGGAGGCGACTTCGCCCTCGATTTCGTAGCGCGGCGCCAGGGCATCGCGCAGCCGCTCGAGAAGGGATGGCATTGACGGCTCCCGGGAAAGTCCGGCCGGGGCCAGGGCCGGTGCCTCGTGAGCCCGTCAACATTAGAGATCCCGGACCGGACCGGCAACCTGGAAGCGCTCCAACTTCGTGTCGACCAAGGACGTCGCCTCCCGATCGTGGCGTCGCGCGGCAGGTGCGCAGCGTGTAGTTTCGTGCACGCGAATACGCCCGACGGCGAGCACCCGATCAGCCTTGAGAGAAGCCCGGCCGATGTCCATCCTAGCCACCCTCAGAGCCTTCTTCACAGCCGGCAAAGGCGTGGTGCGCGGCCTGACCGAGGAAGGCGCCGGCACCGATCCTTTCATCCTCTTCGATCGGTGGTTTCGGGAAGCGCGCGAAGCGGGCCTCTACCTGCCTGAATCGATGGCCCTGGCCACGTCCACGGCGGACGGCAAACCGTCGGTCCGCCAGGTGCTTCTCAAGACGGCCGACGACCGGGGCTTCGTCTTCTACACGAACTACGACAGCCGGAAGGGCCTCGAGATAGAGGAGAATCCGTGCGGCGCCATCGCGATCCACTGGCCGATCCTGCAGAGGCAGGTTCGGATCAGCGGTGCGGTCGAAAAGACGAGCACCGAGGAATCGCGGACCTATTTCGACAGCCGGCCACGCGGGAGCCGAATCGGGGCCTGGGCCTCGGATCAGAGCTCGGTTCTGCGGGGACGAAATGAGCTGGAGCGGAGGTTCAGGGAAACGCAGGAGCGGTTCTCGTCCGGGGATGTGCCGCTGCCCCCGTTCTGGGGCGGATATCGCGTCATACCGGAAACCATCGAGTTCTGGCAGGGGCGGGCCAACCGCCTGCACGATCGCCTGCGCTTCACACGCGACGGCGCCGGGTGGACCATCGACCGGCTGTACCCCTGAGACGGTCGCAAGCGACGGGAGCCTCTGATGCGCGGTTTCATGAACACTCGACTTCCCGCGGCATTCATGGCCGCCGTGACTATCGCATTGCTCGCCCTCGCAAGTGCCGGCACTGCGTCAGCCCAGGAGAGCGACATGTCAGCCCAGGAGAACAACATGAAGAAGATGACGCCCGTGTTGCTCGTCGAAGAGGTCGAACCCTGCCTGGCCGTGTGGGAGCGGCTGGGATTCGAGATGACCATGGAAGTACCAGAGGGTGACCGGATCGGCTTTGCCGCCTTGCAGAAGGGGCCGGTGGAATTGATGTACCAGACCGGTGGAGCCGTGGCCGCTGACCTTCCGGCCCTGGCAGACCTCGATTACACACGTGACGGACTGTTGCTGTTCATAGAGGTGGAGGACCTGGCGGACGTGAAGGAGAGACTCGACGGAGCGGACGGTGTGGTTCACCTGTTCGCGGAACGGGAGACGTTCTACGGATCCAGAGAGATCGGGATCCGGACTCCGTGTGGCACTCACGTGGTATTCGCCGAGTTTCCGGAGGGCGATGAATCGGGCGAGTGACGTGTAGTTTCAGATGTAACCGGCGGCGGAACTCCGCCGTTCCGGTCGTGGATAGACCCCTTGCCGGGACGGCTTCCGGCCGCCTCGCAATGATAGACTCGTGCTCCCCAGGGAGGGTATCGGTCATGCGTAGCACATGGATTCTCGTTCCGGCACTGCTGTTCGCGGCGGGCTGTGGAGGCGAGGCGGGCGGAGCGGCCGATTGGGCCGGGACGGTGGAGGACAGCGCGGGCGTGCAGCTGGTGAAGAACTCGCTCACACCGCTGTGGGGCGAAGGTGACGCCTGGGTCCTGGAAGAGGTGATGACGATCGGCGAGGCCGCGGGCGACCCGGACTACCAGTTCGGCCAGATCGCCGGCATCGCCATTGCCGCGGACGGCCAGATCGTACTGGTGGATCAGCAGGCCCAGCACCTCAAGGTCTTCGACCAGACCGGGGCCTACGTGCGGACGATCGGACAGGCGGGCTCGGGCCCTGGCGAGTTCGGCCCGGGAGTCGGTCCCGTTCTCATCGGGCGCGGCGATACGCTGATCGTCCCCGACCTCGGAAACCAGCGGGTCAACATCCTGAAGTCCGACGGATCGGAGCCCGCCGATTTTCGCATGAGCTTCGAGCAGGGCATTCCCGCCCGCTGGGACATGAGCGAAACCGGTGACCTCGTCTATCAGCTCCGGGCTCTGAATCTGCCCAATACCGACCAGAACGAGACCCTCGATCTCATCGCTACGGTATCCTATGCGGGCGAGATCGTGGACACGCTGCTGACTCCGGCACGTGGCGAGTCGTTCACTTTCGGCGACGACGGACAACCGATCCGGATGATCTTCTCACCCGAGCCCGTGTGGTCCATGGTGGGAGATGACGGGCTTTGTTTCGCGGTGAACGACGTGTTCCGGCTGAGCATGTACGACGCCCTCGGGAATCTGAACCGGGTCGTCAGCGTGCCCGTCGAGAGAAAGCCTGTCACGGACGCGGACATCGAGTTCTTCATGGAGACGGTGGACCGCCTGCTCGAGGAACAGGGCGTTCCGCCGGCGCAGGCGGAGATCGTGAAGTCAACCTTCAACTTCGCCGAATTCTTCCCGGCGTTTCTCCAGATGATGCCGGGCCCGGGCGGGAGCCTGTGGGTACAGCGCGTGCAGGAGCCGACCGGCATGACGGCGGAAGAGCGCGAGACCTGGAATCCGCTCCTCGACCTGGGCGCGTCGCAGTGGGATATCCTGGATGCGGAGGGCCGCTATCTTGGTGTGCTCGACGCGCCGCACCGATTCCAGCCGGTCACCTTCGAAGGCGACCTGGTGTATGGAATCTGGCGTGATGAGTTTGACGTACAGTACGTGCGGGTCATGAGAGTCGTGGGCCTCGAGGCGACCGCATAGGGCGCCGCACAGGCCATTCAAGTCATCAGATGAGGATGTAATGAGAAAGACATTTGCGTTGTTCGGCGCCGTGCTCTTTGCGGCAGCCTGCGGAGGAGGAGCCGAGGGTGGGGCCGAGTGGTCCGGCACGGTAGAGGACAGTGCCGGCGTGCAGATCGTGCGCAACTCCCTCCAGCCGATCTGGGGCGAGGGCGAGGCGTGGGGTTTAGAGGAGGTCCTGAGCATCGGCGAGGCCGCCGGCGATCCCGACTATCAGTTCGGGCAGATCGCGGGGCTGGATGCCACGTCCGACGGACGCATCCTGGTGCTGGATAACCAGGCGCAGCACATCAAGGTGTTTTCCGCTGACGGCGTGTTCGAGCGCACGGTCGGACAGGCCGGATCGGGTCCGGGCGAGTTCGGTCCCGGGGCCGCGGTCCTCATGGTCGGCGCCGCCGACACGGTGATCGTCCCGGACGCCGGGAACCAGCGCGTCAACGTGATCCTCCTGGGCGAGGGAGAGAGCACCAGCTTTCCTCTCAGCTTCGAGGAAGGCATCCCCATGCGCTGGCAGATTTCGAACTCAGGCGTTCTGGCGGTGCAACGAAGGGCTCTGAACCTGCCGAACCAGGACGTGGTGGACGTGGACCTCATCGCCCGACAGGCGTATGACGGCACCATCGTGGACACGCTTCTTACGCCTCCGCGCGGAGAGACGTTCTCGTTTGGCGGTGGACTGCCCGAGTTCCATTTCTTCGCACCGGAACCGATGTGGACCCTTCTGAACGACGGCACCTTCGTCCACGCGGTCAACGACGACTACCGAATCAACGTGGCCGGCCCGGACGCCAGCCTGACCCGGGTCATCACCATGCCCAGCGAGCCAATCCCCGTCTCCGAGCAGGACAAGGAGATCATCACGGGGATGATCATGGGACTGATGGAAGAGCAGGGAGTGCCGCCGCAGGCGCTTGACGGGATCAAGCAGGGCATCAGCTACGAGGATGTCTTTCCGGCGTTCACTCAGATGCGGAACGGCCCCGAGCAGAGCCTGTGGGTACAGCGGATCAGTGTCCCGAGCGACATGACGGCGGACGAGCAGGAGAACTGGAACCCGCTGCTCGACCAGGGATCGGACGAGTGGGACGTGTTCGACGCCGAGGGCCGCTTCATGGGATTCGTAACGATGCCCGAGCGGTTCACTCCGTTCTCGCTCAGAGGCGACCTGTTCTACGGAGTGTGGCGGGACGAGTTCGAGGTCCAGTACGTGAAGGTGCTGCGGATCACGGGCCTGTAGGCGAAGAGGTCCCTGGGTCCGGCGGCTGGGCTGGCCGGCCGCGAGTGCGGGGATACGGTCAGCCTGTCCGACACAGTGACTATTCGGCAGGCGGATTTACGCGGTTCGGGTGGCATGGTGCAGGGAGCGCGGTTCTTCGGAAACGCGAATTCCTGCCCAGTGCCTATCCGATCGCCTCCATGGCCCGGAAGTAGACATCGTCGGGGATGTCGGCCTCGCGCTTCCAGCGGGCCCCGGCGGTATAGAAGTCGGGATCGGCTCCGCGGCTTCGCGTGTCTTCGATGAGAGCCTCCACCGGATCGG
>JBATJK010000141.1:0-1936 GCA_049668445.1 Gemmatimonadota bacterium | reverse complement strand
ATCCTAAGTACCCCGTGTCCAAGCGGACTTGGGTTGCGTTCCGGCGCACCCACCCTAGTTCGGTGAGTTCTTGATCCCGCTTTCCCCAGTTTTGGTTAGACTGATCACCTCTCCTTAGCTGGCGTGGATCCAGTCCTTGCTGGACCTCCCCGTTTTTGTGGCTGTTATGCCAATATCTTGGTTGGTTCACGCTTCTCTCTGTGCTGGTAGCCGACATCTGGGAGTAGGCCCTAGTTAAAGTCGAAGGTCGTGAACGGCCCAGAGGCTCCAGTGGACTTTTAGTCCCGTAATTTTATGCTTTTCTGTCCGTTTTTTTTTGTTTTGTGCTGGTTGCCGACATCTGGGATTAGGCCCTAGTTAAAGTCGAAGGTCGTGAACTCCCCAGAGGCCCCAGTGGACCTCGGTCCCGTAGTTTTTTGTATTGTTCGTACTTTATGTTCAAGCCCCCTTGGGGGTTGTGTGAGTGCGTTTTCAGGTGCTTTCTACCAACGACCCAATGAGCCGACATGATGGCGAGGTGTTCTGCGGTGGACCACCAGTCAACGATATGCAGAGATCAGGAGTTCCGTGAGAACCTGTCTTTTGTTTCTTCTTTTTCCCCTTACCTTGTTTCGTTTTTGGATACCTAATCTTTTTAACGAACAATCAACCTTGCCTTTGGTTCTTGCCAAAGTAAAATTGTCGACGACTGTTGTCCTTTCAGTTTTGTTGGAAACACAACGGGTCAAGTCTCCCTGCGGCCTGCCGCTAAAATACAAAAATTACGGTAGTAATAAACAGCTATGCATAACATGTACTAATACGCGGGAAGCACCCGTGTGCGACGGTTAAAAAGGGTAGTTTTTTCGGCTAATACGTGCACTAGAATCTATTTTCAGGAAATCCCACCCCTTGAGGCCGTCCTGCCGGCATTAGGCCAGTAAAGAAAGTGCTAGCTACCATTCCAACACCAAAACTAGGTTTTGCAGTCGACCAACCCTGTTTCTTTCAGTTTAACCTCGTTTCTAGTGATCCACGTTTCTATCGCGGATCCCCAGGATTCTCACCAGCGCGCGGGTGGAAATCCTGCTATTTTCCGTTTTAGTTACCCATTAGTTCACGTTAGACATCCGTTTTGTTTACTTGGCAAACGAACTTTGTGTCCGCCCCAGCGCTCCGAAATTCAAATTTCACGTGAATATCTGTTTTCGACACCCTGTTTCACGTGCGAGCCCTGCCTTGCGTAACTTTTAATCCGCGCGGCATTGTTTTTCTAAGCGCTAAAACAGCTGTGACATTTACAGCCCAAATTTACTAAGCTCCCAAACGGCTGTGATATTTGCCGACGATTAAAGAATTAGGTCAAGCGAAACCGATTAAAGTTGTTTTTGCCAAAATGCGCATAAGGTCAATTGACCTTCATATGCCAAACAATAGCTTTTCTAGCACGCAGCCAATGAAAACGCATCTGCTCGGTTTAAACCAATGAGCGTGGGCCCAGCCCGTGCCAATAAACCAACAGCCAATGGGCTGAGGGCATGCGTGTTTTCAAGGTTGTACGCAAGAGCCTTTTCATTATAACTTTTTTCGTCCAGCGTAACCCGTCTTTATAGAGCGGTACCGCTGCAGTGTGGACTATAGAGGAAGCACTGAATTAATTTTTCGTCCGGGCTGATCCCGAGTTCTTAAAGTTATTTTGTTAGGCGCTGGTTCTAACTACAGAGGGTTCCAGCTAGCCAGCCTTTTTTATCCCGAGCCGTGTCCCGTGCTCGGAGTTCGTGCAGAAGTAAGATTGATTGGGTACTCCCCCCCTCTTCCGTGAGCTGTTTTTGTCCGAAAGTTCTTAATCTAAGCTTTTGTAAAAATTCCGCGACCCCCTTGGGTCTTGGCCCTTTTAGTACAGCAAAAAGTTAACCAAAATTTTTAGTTTGGATTAGTGTGTTGATCTTTGCACAGG
>JBATJK010000140.1:0-1695 GCA_049668445.1 Gemmatimonadota bacterium | reverse complement strand
AGCTCTACATGACGCCGGGAAGCCTCGACGACCCGTCCCACGACTACTCATCTGGAGTCTTCGGCCTCCAGGTCTCCATGCCACCGGGGGCGCTCGCCGACTCCTCGGCCGCGAGCCTGGCGGCGGCTCACGCCGTGCGTATCAATGACATTCAGCGCTACTTCGTCGAGGAGACCCGGCTCGGCATTCCCATCATTCCCTTCGACGAGGCACTGCACGGGCTGGTGCGACCTGGCGCCACCGTATTCCCTCAGGCCATCGGGCTCGCGGCGACCTGGGACACGGCCCTGGTGGGGCGAGTCGCGGACGGCATCGCGGCGGAGACCCGGTCGCGTGGGATTCGGCAGGTGCTGTCGCCTGTCGTGAACCTGGCCGACGACGTGCGCTGGGGACGCGTGGAGGAGACGTACGGAGAAGACCCGCATCTGGCGTCCGAGATGGGCCGCGTCTTCGTCAGGGCTTTCGAGTCTCGCGGGATCATCACCACGCCGAAGCATTTCGTGGCCAACGTGGGGCAGGGCGGGCGAGACAGCTATCCGATTGATTTCAGTCTCCGGTTCCTGGAGGAGTATCACTTTCCGCCGTTCAGGGTGGCGGTGCGTGAGGCCGGCGCCCGATCGGTGATGACGGCGTACAACTCGGTGGACGGGCGCCCGGCCACGCAGAACCCCTGGCTGCTGAACGGTATTCTCAAGGACGAGTGGGGCTTCGAGGGTTTCGTGATCTCGGACGCCGCGGCCACCGGCGGGGCGACGGTCCTGCACATGACCGAGCCGAACACCCCCGTAGCTGCCCAACACGCGTGGGAGGCCGGTCTCGACGTCGTCTTCCAGACCACATATCCCCAGCATCGTCCCTACCTCCAGGCGGTGGAGGACGGGCTGGTTTCCGAATCCGTTCTCGACGCGGCCGTAGCCCGTGTGCTGAAGGCGAAGTTCGACCTCGGGCTGTTCGAAGATCCTCTGGTCGATCCTTCTGCCGCAGCTCGAATCGCGAACTCGGCGGAGCACAGGGCGCTGGCCCGCGAGGCTGCCCGAGCCTCACTCGTGCTCCTGGAGAATCGCGATGGGACGTTACCTCTGTCGCCCGCGGTCTCGTCCATCGCCGTGATCGGGGTGGACGCGATCGAGGCGCGCCAGGGCGGCTACAGCACGGTTCCCGTCTCTCCGGTCTCGATTCTGGACGGAATCACGGAGCGTGTCGGTGCCGCGGCGGAAGTGCATTTCGCGCCGGGGCCCGGCCGGGTGGATGAACGGGTCGTTGCAGTGCCGGGGGCCTACCTGCGGACCGATCGGGACTCTCCCGCAGGCACGGGCGTGGTGGGGCAGTACTGGGACAACATCGAGCTGGCGGGTGAACCGGAACTCGAGCGGAGGGATCCGGCGATCGACTTCCTGTGGACGCTCAGTTCTCCGGGTGCTGGAATCACATCAGACTGGTACTCCGCCCGCTGGACCGGACGCCTCCGGGCACCGTCCACCGGGGTGACTCGCCTGGGTGTGGCAGGGAACGACGGGTACCGGCTGTGGCTCGACGGCCAGCTCATCCTGGACAACTGGCGGAAGCGGTCCGTTGGAACGGAGCTGGCAGAGGTTGACCTTGCCGCTGACTCGGAGCACGACCTTCGACTCGAGTTCTTCGAATCCGTAGGCAACGCCCGGTTGAAGCTCGTGTGGGACGGGGATGTACTGGACG
>JBATJK010000139.1:0-2363 GCA_049668445.1 Gemmatimonadota bacterium | reverse complement strand
TCTCGGTCTCCCAGTTCTCGGCCCCTCGCTTACGAGCGAGCTGCGCGCGATTGGGGCTGTCCTCCGGAAGCGGCGGAAAGATCCGGTACTCCGGGTACCGGACCTTGGTCATCCACGACTGGTAGCTCCCGGAAAGCAAACCTCCCGACGAGATCACGTCTCGCGTGCCCCATGCGTCGTTCACCCGCACGTCGACGTCATACGTGGGCGTGAAGTACCCATCCCCGTTCTTGTCCGTCCCGACCGCGTGCTTGCCCTCCTCCACCAGGAGGGTGAACGGCATCTTGGTCTCGGCATTCACCTCGCTGATGTTCCAGAAGAACTCGATCCCGTGGGCCTTGCCGATCACCCGGGTCACGACGAGCACGTAATTGACTTCCTCGCACGAAGCCTGCGTGATCTCACTTAGAACTTCGCCATTGGAACGCATCACAGCGATCTTGAGCTCCGCCGCCTCCAGGTCGTGCTGGTGCGCCCCGAGTCCGGCCTCGGAGGGGTAGTAGGCGAAGTAGCCCATCCGCAGAAGCCCGGTACTCCGGAAGTTGACCACGGACTGTCCCTTGTCATCCGAATTCAGCGTGAACTCACCCACGCTGTCCTCGTACACGACCATCTCGTCCAGCTGGTAGTACACCACGGGAGCGGAGGCACTGTCCTCGAACGGCAGATTCGAGGGCATCATGATGTCCCGGCCCGAGGTTCCCCTGAGCAGAGGTTCATCCGGCGAGAACCAGTAGATGGGTGCGGCGAACGAGGCGATGCGCTCGACCGTCAGCTCCTCTTCGGTCCCCCACCACACGACTCCGGGGATGTTGCTGTAGTTGCACTGCCCCGCATACAAAGTGGGATCGAGGGGACCCGCCACTCCCGCCTTCTGCAGACTCTTAAAAAGTACGGTTTCCTGGGCCGAAGCCGGGCGCGGTACGGCCAGCGCCAGGGCTGCCAGACACCCGGCAAGCGCCGAGACGAGCAGGAATTGGAAACTGGTTCTTCTAGTCATGCGCTGCAGTCCTTCCTCTGTTCAGAATTGCGACCCGGTGGTCGCTCTCATTGTCTCAATCGCGTCTGGTCGTGCGGCAAACTAACGATGCGCGGATCCCGATGCCCGCCAATCCCCTATCGGGTGAGGTTCGGGGCAGGAACAGCGTTCGATCAGCCCCACCACACGATCAGCGAGTACACCACGAACACGACCGGATACAGCACGCGTCCGGCGCGATCGATCTTCTTCACGACCGCCTCCTGCTCGCGGCTCACGAGGTAGGAGGTCCCGGCCATGGTGAACAGTGTGAAGACGACCAGTACCGTGGCACCCAGCATGAACCAGTCGAGACGGGTCAGGTAGGAGAGGGGCGGGACGTGATTGGCCAGCATGAAACGGTAGGCGATGAGGGTCAGCATCGTCGTCACCACCACACCCACGCGCGTCGGCACCACCGTTGGCGCCACCCAGAACACGGCGTAGGCCATCATCACGATGGCGATCAGCGGGATCAGTACCTGGATCGTGTAGTAGGTCACCCTGCGGGTTGCCGGAATTGTGAGCTTGATCCCCGGATTCACGGGCGCCCCCGGAGCGACCTGGAACTCCTGCATCGTGAGGCTGGCTTCTCCGACTTTCCAGTTGCTGATCGACAGCTGATCGGTGCGGAGAGCCGCCATCGACTCGAGCGGAGCGAGCGTGACGTTCGCTCCGACTCGGACCGGCGACACGAGCCACACGAAGAACTCCTGGCTGTCCCTCGGGAATTCCCGGAGGCTCATCGGGCTGGAGAACTGGCCGGTGAACCTCTGCAGATAGGTGACGGTTCCGTCCGGCCGCACCAGCACCTCGTACGGCAGCGACTCCGTGACCGACCGCCGATTGTAGATGAGGAGAGTCGGGTGCTAGACGTCGTCGTAATCGAGGGTCCGGACCTGGTCTGAACCGCCCGCCAGCTCTGGATCATGCCAGGTCGCTATCATGAACACGTCCGCCGAGAACGACTGCTCGGCTCCGTTCACCTCGATCATGTCCGTCATGAGCAGGCCGATCTGGACCTCGCGCGCCGGACCGAACGGCTCCTGGGCCGCTGCAGGCAGAACGATAGCGAAACCGAGCAGAAGAGCGATGACAAGCGGACGGATTTGCACGGCGTTTCTCTGATTCGGGTCATGGATTGCGGAAGGCGAAACCTAGCCGGGGTGGAGCCGGCGAACCAGACAGAGTAGCGTATGAGGTGCACGTGCGTCCCAGAGTCCTGCAGCCGGAGGACAGGTGGAAGAAGAGTCGCGGCCGACCGAGAGCGAGTCCGCCGATGATGTAGCCGAGGCACAGGAAGCAGAAGCGACCGAGTCGGACGGCACCTCCGAGTCGCCGATCG
>JBATJK010000138.1:0-12713 GCA_049668445.1 Gemmatimonadota bacterium | reverse complement strand
CCTGGGGACTACGCGGGCCTCGCCCCGGACCTGGGCGCCTTCGAGGCGCCGGCTGCCTGGAGCAACGCCTCGCCACCGGGCTGTGGTCTCGGCGTCGAGCTGCTACTGGTCCCGCTGCTGTGGCGCGCGGGCCGGCAAAGGATCCCCGAACCAGTGCTCGCGTAACCGCCAGCAGTGGTTCGGGGTGAAATGTCTTGGAGGCTTCACCGAGTCTCTACCGGGCGCCCCCGCCGCTCTCCAGCTTCTCCATCACCTGGTCCAGGCTGAAGCTCGCCGCCTTCTGGCGCGGCGGGTACTCCTGGAACGTCGCCAGGAAACTCCCGACGTAGGACTGCGCCGGAACCATGAAGTAGACGTGGTCGAGCACCCAGTCGAAGTACGTGTTTGACGTGGTCTCCGCGCGCTCGTACGGATCGCGACGAAGGTTGAAGATCAACGGAGCGCGGAGCGGCACGAACGGCTCCATCCAGACACGGAAGGTCCCCACGGCCTTCTGCTCCATGAAGATCAATTTCCAGTCGTCGTAGCGCAGGGCCGTAAGGTCACCGTCGTCCGAGAAATAGAAGATCTCATCGCGTGGGCTGACGTCCGTCTCACCGGTGAGAAGCGGGAGGATGTCGTAGCCGTCCAGGTGCACCTTGTAGGACCGGCTGAGCGCCGATGACTGCCAGCCGTCCAGTAGATCTTCCTTGATGTCCGTCTTGCCGGCAGCAGCCGCGAAGGTCGGCAGCCAATCCATGTGGTGCACGATCTCGTTCGTCACCGAACCGGCAGGGATGTTTCCGGGCCAGCGAATCATGGCCGGCACACGCCAGCCGCCCTCCCAGTTCGTGTTCTTCTCGCCCCGGAAAGGAGTCGAGGCAGCATCCGGCCACGTGTTGTAGTGCGGGCCGTTGTCGGTGCTGTAGAACACGATCGTGTTATCGGCGATACCCAGCTCGTCCAGCAGGTCGAGGAACTTTCCGATGTGCATGTCGTGCTCGACCATGCCGTCGGAGTACTCGTCCTGCCCTGAAATCCCGCGGAGCTCCGGCTTGACGTGAGTGCGGAAGTGCATTCGCGTCCCACTCCACCACACGAAGAACGGCTCCCCGCGCTCGTGCGCCTCGCGGATGAAGCGAACGGCCGCGTCGGAAGTCTCGTCATCCACCGTTTCCATGCGCTTCTTCGTGAGCGGTCCCGTATCCTCGACTCGCTGGGTGCCGTCTGCGTTGGCCCAGCTGTGAATCACGCCACGCGGGCCGTACCGCTCCAGGAACGTTCTGCCGTCGGACGTAATCATGTCGCCCGGATAGTCCTCGAGCTCCGGCTCTTCCTCGGCGTTGAGGTGGTACAAATTGCCGAGAAATTCGTCGAACCCGTGGTTCGTCGGGAGCATCTCGTCCTTGTCACCCAGGTGGTTCTTCCCGAATTGTCCGGTCGCGTACCCCTGCTCCTTCAGGACGACCGCGATCGTGGGGTCCTCCACGCGCATCCCGAGGTCTGATCCCGGGAGGCCGACCTTTGAGAGGCCAGTGCGGAACACGCTCTGGCCCATGATGAAGGACGAACGGCCAGCGGTGCAGCTCTGCTCGCCGTAGTAATCGGTGAAGATCATCCCCTCGCTGGCGATGCGGTCGATGTTAGGCGTCCGGTATCCCATCACGCCCATCGTGTAGGCGCTGATGTTCGACTGACCGATGTCATCGCCCCATACGACGAGAATGTTGGGCTTGTCCTGTGCGACGGCCGGAGCGGCCAGGAGCAGGGAGGCGCAGGCTCCAATGAACCATTTTCTCATGTTCTCGATTCTCCGTGTCAGGTCTAGCGGGGTCGCCATGCTACGACCCCCGGGGTACCGACTGAACGTCAGTCCGTGATCTTCTTCAGGGCGTCCTTGAGGTGATCCCACTGCCCCTTGGCCCACCCCTTCATCTCCTCAAAGGTCTCGTGCGCTCTGACGAGGGCCAGCCGCGCCGTTACCTCGTCCCAATCCACCACGTTCCAGAACGCTTCGATGTAGTCCGGGCGCCGGTTCTGGTAGTTCAGGTAGTAGGCATGCTCCCACACATCGAGGCCCAGAATCGGAACCGCTCCGTCCGTGAAGATCGGGTTGTCCTGATTGGCGGTCGAGGTCACGATGAGACCGTCCGAGGCCGCGCACAGCCACGCCCAGCCACTGCCGAAACGGGTACCGGCCGCGGCGCTGAACTGTTTGTGGAACTCCACGAACGACCCGAACGAGTCGTCGATCGCGTCACCGAGCATGCCATCCGGCGTACCGCCACCGTCCGGACTCATGTTGGTCCAGAACAACGAGTGGTTGACGTGTCCACCGCCGTTATTGCGAACGGCCGTGCGAATGCCGTCGGGGATCGAGTCGAGGCTCAGGAGAAGTTCCAGCGCGGTCAGGTCCTGCAGGTCCGGATGACCTTCCAGTGCGGCGTTCAGCTTGTTGACGTAGCCCTGGTGATGCTTGGTGTAGTGGATCTCCATCGTGCGTGCGTCGATATGAGGCTCGAGCGCGTCGAACGAATACGGCAGCTTCGGCAGGTGGAAAGACATATCAGCTCCTGATCTTCATGAGTTCATCGAATCCGGGGCACCAGTTTACACAAAACATCTCTGTGTGGGGGAGTGACAACCTGCGACACACGTCCGACAGGCGCAAACCGCTGTACGAACCCGTTACAGGCAGCCGCCGGCTATTCTCCCCGCATCAACCCGAGCACTTCGCTCCTCAGGTCCCGGTCCCACCGCATTTCGCCGCGGAAGGCCGTGGTCACCATCTCCGTGTGGGCCTTTCGAGCGCCTCTCAGCTTCAGGCAGGAGTGCTCGGCCTGAATCACCACGCCTACGCCGCGCGGGTCCAGGTGCTCGACCAGTGCATCCGCGATCTGGCTGGTGAGCTGCTCCTGCAACTGGGGTCGGCGTGCGAACACATCTACCGTTCGGGCCAGCTTGCTCAGTCCCGTCACCTTGCCGTGCGACGGCAGGTAGGCGACGTGGGCCTTGCCGGTGAAGGGAAGGAAGTGGTGCTCGCACACGCTCACGAAATCGATGTCGCGCAGGATGACAAGGTCGTCTCCGGTCTGCTCCTGCGAGAACTGGCGGACGAGGTGAACGCCAGGATCCTCGTGCATGCCGCCAAGTATCTCCCGGTAGGCGCGCGCCACTCGTGCCGGCGTATCCACCAGGCCCTCGCGGTCCGGATCCTCGCCCAGTCCGATGAGCATTTCGCGAACCGCGGCCTCGACCCGGGCCATGTCCACGCCACCTGCTGGACGCAGCTCCGCGATACCAGTTGCCGACCCATTCCCGTTCCCGTGTCCGTTGCGATTCGATGGTTGCAGACGGCCGTTCCCGTTCTGGCGGTCCGAATGCGCCGGGCCCTGTTCCGCGAGCGGCGCTCTGAGAACTCCGAGCCTGCTGACCACGCTGCCTCCCTGATTCAAGTTTCGTGACCTCCCCGATCTGCGAACACAATAAGTGGCGGAGCTGCGCTTGTCAATGTGTTGTCTAGGACATGATATAAACATTAAGGGTTGACAGTCCAGTCTTGTTGGCGCTACTGTTTGACGATATTGTCAAACACTCTGGACAGGATTCTGAAGTGAGCACGCAAGTGAACGAGTCAGAGGTCTCGACGGGATCCGACAACCTGGATACCGAGGCGCGGATCTTCGATGCCGCGCTCAGGGTGTTCGCCCGAAAGGGCCGGGACGGGGCGCGTCTCCAGGAAATCGCAGACGAAGCGGGTATCCACAGGCCTCTTCTGCACTACTACTTTCGCACCAAGCAGCAGCTCTACGAGGCCGTGGCCGACCGGATGTTCAACCAGTTTCTGGCGAGCTTCGATGCTCCCGCGGAAGGTGGCCGTCTCGCGGATGTGCTTCGCGCGTTCATCGACCACTACATCGACTCGGTTGGGGAGCACCCGCACGCGGCGATGTGGATGGTGACCGAGAACATGGCCGGAAACCCCGTGCTCGGAGAGATGCTCACCCGGGCTTTCGCAACCGAGGGGTCTCCCCAGCGGGCCATGGTAGAAGCCATCGAGAGGGCGATCGAGACCGGGGAAATTGCGGACGTGGACCCGCGCCAGCTGCTGCTGACCGTCGTATCCGCGTGCGTTTTCTTCTTCGTGACTCTCCCGACTGTGAAGATGATGAACCCCCTCGCGGCAGAGGATTTCGATGCCTACGTCGAGCAGAGGAAGAAACACGTGTTCGAGGTCGTCTACTACGGCCTGGCGAGCCGGGAGGTGTCCGATGCGTAGGCCAATCGTCGCTGTCGCCGTTGCCGGGATGCTGGCCGCCGGTTGTTCGTTCGCTCCCGACGTCCGCGAGCCGACCACCGTTGTGAACCTGCCCGAACAGTACGCCGCCGCGCCACTCGATAGCGCCACAAGAGCGGACTCGATCCGCGACGTAAGAGAGGCCGAGCGTTGGTGGACCGTCTACAACGATCCCGTGCTCGAAGCCCTGGTGGATACGGCCCTTGCCGCCAACCTGGACCTGCGGGAGGCCGTGGCCCGGGTGGAGGAAGTGCGCCAGAGGCACCGCATCGCCCGGGCGAACCTGTATCCGTCGCTCGGGCTGTCGGCTGATGGCACCTACCAGGACGCGCCTACGAACGCAGGCTTCGCCGGAGCGATCGGTGGAGGCGGCGAGCAACCACCTGGCTCGCCCTCCCTTTTCCCGGACCGCTTCCAGTACGACACCTGGACCGTCGCCCTCGGCTTCTCCTACGAGATCGACTTCTGGGGCAAATTCCGGAACGAAACCAGGGCGGCGATCAGTGACTTCCTTGCCTCCGAAGGTGACTATCAGACGGCCCGCCTCGCGGTAATTTCGGCCACCGTTTCGACGTACGCGGAGATCGTCGCACTCCGTCGGCAGGTCGATCTTACGACGCTCAGCGTGGACCTTCTGCGAGAGCGGACGGAGCTCACCAATGTGCGCTACTACAGCGGCCTGGTCACGACCTTCGAGCTGTACACGATTCAGTCGCTGTACCGGAATACCGAGGCGACGCTTCCGGCGCTCGAGAGCGCGTACGAAGAGGCCAAGGGGCGACTCGCCATTCTGCTGGGCCGCTACGCCGGAACGATCGACGGATTGATCGGCTCAGACCAGGCGCCAGCCATCGTTCTGGACCCGGTGCCGGCGGATCTCACGGCGGCCCTGCTCGAGAAACGGCCTGACGTGTGGTCCGCATGGCAGCGCATGGAGGCGGCAAGGTACCGGATCGGATCCCGGAAAGCCCAGCTGTATCCGCAGATCCGCCTGGATGCGACGGTGGGGCTGCAGGCCGGCTCGTTCGCGGATCTGTTCCGGGTGGACCAGTACTTCTTCAACCTGGTGGGCGGACTGCTGCAACCGATCTTCCAGGGCGGCCGATTGAGGGCCAACGTCGGTGTGGCCGAGGCCCAGTTCCAGGCCCAGGCCGCCAATTACGTTCGAACCGTGCTCACCGCCTTCAAGGAAGTACAGGTGAGCCTGGTGAACCTCGACAACCAGGCCGAGCGATACGAGTCGCTGCGCCGGCAGACCACGTCGGCCGCCGGATCGGTGGACTATCAGCTCCGATCGTTCCAGCGGGGAGTCGGGAACTACATCTCATATCTGGACGCGCGCCAGAACCTGGCAAGCGCCGAAATCAACCTCGCGAGTGCGGAGCGTTCGCTGGCAGACGCCCGCCTCGCCGTGCACCGAGCCCTGGGCGGAGCCTGGGTACAGGACGACGAAGACATCGGGCAACAGCTCGAAGAGGAATACGACATGATGGATCGACTGATGTTCCCGTCGGATGAGGAGGCGGGACGATGAGCATTCTCAGCAAGCCGGCCCAAGCATTTGCGGGTTTGAGTCCGTTACTCAAGGGCGTCACCATCATCGGGGTCGGGGTCCTCGGCTTCGTGCTGTTGATCGTATTCCGACCGCAGCCCGCCGCGCAGACACCTCCGCGGCGAGTTCCGCTGGTGGTCACCGCGCCTGCGGATGTCCGGTCAGGAAATCTCACGATCCGTGGCTCCGGCACCGTGCGGCCGAAGAGCCAGATCGTCATGTCCTCACAGGTCGCCGGACGTGTCGAATGGACGTCACCGGCCTTCGCCTCGGGCGGCCGATTCGAGAAGGGCGACTTGCTGCTCCGTATCGAGGAAGCCGATTACGTGAACCGCGTGGACGCAGCCTCCGCCGCGGTAGCGCAGCGACAGGTGGAAGTACTGCAGTGGGAAGAGGAACAGGCCTTGGCCCGCGAGGAGTACCAGCGACTGGTGGCCCGGGAAGGCATGGACGCGCCGGACTCTGCGTCGCTCAGCAGTCTCATCTTCCGTGAGCCGCAACTGCAGGCGGCTCAGGCCGGGCTGCGGAGCGCCGAGGCCCAGCTCGCGGACGCCCGGCTCGCCCTGGGGCGTACCCGGCTCGTCGCCCCGTTCGACGGAATCGTTCGATCCAAGTCGGTGGACGTGGGTCAGTACGTGGCACCCGGCCAGAACCTGGGTTCCCTGTACGACACGGACGAGGTGGAGATCGTAGTGCCGCTCACCGATACCGAGGCTTCGCTCGTGGAAGGCCTGTGGGATGCCGGTGCCGGAGACGAGGCGACCCGAATCCCCGCCACGGTCCGGGCCACGTTCGGTGGTCGGGAATACGAGTGGCCGGCCTACGTGGACCGGGCAGAGGGAGCCCTGAACCAGGAAACGCGAGCCGTGGATGTGGTGGTCCGGGTTCCCGATCCGTTCATGTCCGACGATGCGGGCCGGCGGCCACCGCTCCTGCTGGGCACCTACGCCTCGGTGGATATCCAGGGCGTCGCCCGTGAGGCCTACGCCGTATTGCCGCGAATGGCCCTTCGCGACGGAGACGCCGTGTACGTGGTCGAGAACGACACGCTGCTCGTCGTGCGCCCCGCCCTGGTGTTGCAGGAGATCGGAGGCGACGTGTTCGTGTCTGCTGACATCGCGGCGGGTGAGCCGGTCGTGGTCAGTCCGATGAGCATCGTCACCGACTCGATGGTCGTACAGGTGGCGAACGGGGGCGGGCGATGAACCGAGCGATCGCCTGGACGGCGGCTCACCCCGTCGCCGCCAACCTCCTGATGTTCCTGATCGTCGCCGGCGGGTTCGTGGGCGGAAGCACGGTCGTGCAGGAGGTGTTTCCCGAATCCGACCTGGGAGCCGTGCAGGTGCGGGTGGCGTATCTCGGGGCATCGCCGGAGGAGGTCGAGGAAGGGATCATCCAGCGGATCGAGGAGCGGGTCGAGTCGATCGAAGGCGTCAGCCAGATCAACTCCACTGCCTCCGAGGGCGTCGGGATCGTGTTCATCGAGCTGAACCTGGGTGAGGACACGGGCAAGCGGCTGGACGAAATCAAGGCCGAAGTGGATCGAATCACGACCTTCCCGGTCGATGCGGAAAAGCCCGAGGTGACCGAAGCGGGGAGCCGCAGCCGGGTCATCGACATCGCCGTCACCGGCGATGTTCCCGAAAGGACCCTCAAGGAACTGGCCAACCGCATCAAGGACGACCTGTCCTCGCTGCCAGAGATCTCCTACGTGCAGGTCGCCGGTGTGCGGGACTACGAGATTTCGATCGAGGTCTCGAACGACGCGCTTCGTTCGTACGGCCTCAGTCTCGACCAGGTGGCCATGGCCATCCGTCGGGCCAGCCTCGATCTGCCCGGCGGCCGAGTGGATACCGCCGACGAGGAAATCCTGGTCCGGGTGAAGGGACAGAAATACGATCGGGACGACTTCGCCGGGATCATCGTGCGTGGAGCCCGGGACGGCTCTACCCTACGGCTCGACCAGATCGCAACGATCCGGGATGGGTTCCAGGACGCCGATCTGGTCACCCTGTACAACGGCCATCCAGCCGCTTTCGTCCAGGTGTTTCGCACTTCCGACGAGCAGGTGCTCGAGATCGTGGACGTGGTCGAAACCTACCTGGAGGAGATCGGGGTGCCCTCGATGCCGCGGGGTGTCGAGGTCGAGATCTGGCAGAATGACGCTGAACTCCTGCGCAGCCGCATCAACCTGCTGCGCAAGAACGGGATGATCGGTCTCGCCCTGGTGCTGCTCGCCCTGACGCTGTTCCTCGACCTCCGTTTGTCGTGGTGGGTGGCCGTGGGGATCGCCCTTTCGTTCATCGGGACGTTCGCAGTGATGCCGTCGCTCGACATAACGATCAACATGATGTCCCTGTTCGGCCTCATCCTCGCGATCGGAATCGTAGTCGATGACGCCATCGTGGTGGGCGAGAACATCTACAAGGAACGGGAAGAGGGAGCCGGGCCGCTGGAGGCGGCGATAAAGGGAACGCAGCGAGTGGCACTTCCTGTCACATTCGCGGTCCTTACAACGGTCACCGCCTTCACGCCACTGCTCTTCGTGCCCGGGATGATCGGGAAGTTCCTGAAGTTCATCCCGCTGGTGGTGATCTCGGTGCTGCTGTTCTCGCTGCTCGAGTCGCTGTTCATCTTGCCGCACCATCTATCGCACCTGCCCGAGCACGCGCACATGAAGCTGCCGCCCTGGCTCCGGTTCGTGGAGAGGGCCCAGGACGCTGTGCAAGCAGGTCTGCGGAAGTTCATCGACGGTCCAGTGGACCGTACTGTGCGGTACGCCACGGCCCACTACGGCGTTGTCATTTCTGCGGGTATCGCCCTGCTGCTCATCACGGCGGGGATCGTTGGAGGCCGGTATCTCAGCTTCAGCTTCCTGCCGCGGATCGAGGGCGACAACGTAATCGCCCAGATCGAGATGCCGCAGGGGACACCCACCGAGCGGACCCGTGAGGTGGCCGACCACATCGAGGCTGTCGGGCGCCGGGTTGCAGACAGTTTGGGCGTCAGGCTCGGCGACGATCAGGAACTGGTGACCGCCGTCTTTGCGAGCGTGGGGCGGTATCCGTCCGCCGAGCAGGGTCCGGGGGCCGGTGCGCTGCCCTCGTTCATCGAGTCCAACAAGGCGGAGATCAACTTCCGCCTGCTCGAGGCCGAGCAACGACGGAATCTCTCGTCGTTGGAGTTCGAGAACGCCTGGCGCGCCGCGGTCGGCGAACTGCCCGGGCCCCGCAGCATGACCTTCTCTTCCCAGGTGATCAACCTCGGAGCGCCCGTTCAGCTCGAGATTTCGCACCCCGACACGGCCGTCCTCTCGAGGGCCGTCCGCGAGGTGCAAGACGAGCTGCGGACCTACGCGGGGGTATTCGACGTCCGCAACGACCAGGAGGTCGGGAAGCGCGAGGTCGAGCTCGGCCTCAAGCCGCGCGCCCGTACGCTCGGCGTGACGCTCGATGACCTGGCACGGCAGGTGCGAGCGGCGTTCTTCGGATCGGAGGCGGTCCGCGTCCAGCGGGGCCGCGAAGAGGTGCGGGTCTACGTCCGCCTGCCCAAGGACGAGCGGTCCAACCTGGCCGACATCCGCCAGTACCGGATCGTGACACCCACCGGGGCCGCGATCCCTCTGGACGAAATCGCCGACGTCTCATACGGGACCGCGCCCTCGACCATCCGCAGGGTGGACGGACGCCGGATCGTGACCGTCACGGCCGACGTGGATCGCGCCGTGATCACCGGGTCGGAGGTGACGTCGGAGCTCACGGGCCGGATTCTGCCCGCGGCCCAGGAGCGATATCCGGCTCTCGGGTACGGCTTCGGGGGCGAGCAGCGCGAGCAGGCACGAGCGCTGGGCGGAATCGTAAAGGGCTTCATGCTGGCGCTGTTCGTGATGTATGCCCTTCTGGCGATTCCTTTCCGGTCCTACGTGGAGCCGCTGATCATCATGGCGGCCGTTCCGTTCGGCGTCGTGGGAGCCGTATTCGGTCACCTGCTGTTCGGCCTGGACCTGGGAATGCTCAGCATGTTCGGGATCGTCGGCTTGAGCGGCGTAGTGATCAACGACTCCCTGGTACTGCTCGACTTCGTGAACGAGCAGAGAGATTCAGGGAAGCCGATTCAGGAGGCCATACTGATCGGAGCCAAGACTCGGTTCAGGCCGATTCTGCTTACTACGCTGACCACGTTCCTCGGAGTGTTCCCGCTGATTATCGAGCGCAGCCTGCAAGCGCAGTTCCTGGTGCCGATGGCCGTGAGCCTGGGGATCGGTGTGGTGTTCGCCACCTTCATCATCATGGTTCTCGTGCCGGCATTGACGATGCTGCAGCACGACGTGGGAGTGAAGATCCGGGCCTGGCGCGGTCGGCGAATCGGCACTCCGTCCCGGGAAGCCGCACGGTGATCAAGCAGTATAGTCTGGGGAGAATCCTGCTCATCTGGGCAGCCGCTGCGCTCCCCATGGCACTACTCGGTTGGGTTGTCGCTCCGGCGCTCGCGGCGAACTCGGAGCAACCGGGTCTCGTTCGGCTGGCGGTGATGACGGCGGGCCTCGTCTGGCAGTTCGTCCTCGTCATCATCGTCCTGGGCCGCGAGGGAATCGACCGCAACTGGTCTTCGATTCGGCGCAGCCTGTGGCTCACCAAACCACGATCTCCGGGATCCGGCAGGCCTCGAAGCCGCCTGTGGTGGTGGTTGCTTCCTCTTCTCATTCTGACGGCTGCGTACCAGTTCCTCGCCGCTCCGTCGGTTCACGACCTGTAGGTCTCGGTCTTTCCAGGTCTTGCCGAACCACCCGGATTCAGTCTGGCCGGCTATCTGGAGTCCCCGGGCGGTCGCGCCCAGGTAGAGGGCAATTGGGGTATCCTTGCGCTGTTCTCGATCTCTGCCCTGTTCAACACCGTTCTCGGGGAAGAGCTACTGTTCCGTGGCCTCCTGCTGCCCAGAATGAACGGTGCGTTCGGAAGATGGGATTGGGCAGCCAACGGCCTGCTGTTCGGCGTCTACCATCTCAGTCAGCCCTGGACGATTCTCGGGTCCAGCATTCTTGGTGCTTTCTTCTTTGCCTGGCCAACGAAGCGCTATCGTTGCGCCTGGTTCGGGATACTCGCGCATTCTGGACAGAGCGTGTACTTCCTGATTCTGATCCTGGGCCTGGTCCTCGGTTTGGCATGATGCGAGCGTAAGTTCCCGGCTCCCTAGACTTCCTTTTCCTTCCACTTCCCGCGCCGAAACAGGATCATACCGAATACGGCGGACAGTGAATACGCGATCGCGATCGCCAGGTAGACGCCGTGATGCCCGAGTTCCGTTCGCATCGCGAGCCACCAGGCGAGCGGAATCTGGATCAGCCAGAACGCGACGAAATTGACCCACGTCGGCGTGACCGTATCACCCGCCCCGTTGAAGGCCTGAAGGACCACCATTCCCCAGGCGTAGAAGACGTACCCGTAGCTGATGATCCTGAGGGCGGCTGTCCCCACTGCGAGCGTCTCGGGATCGTTTGTGAAGACTCCCACGATCGGCCCCGCGAACACGACGAACAGCACCGTGATCACGGCCATGAACGCCATGTTCCACACGCCCGTGATCCACACGGCGCGCTCGGCCCGGTCCGGCTTGCCGGCACCGAGGTTCTGGCCCACGAGGGTCGCGGCCGCGTTGGCCACGCCCCAGGCGGGAAGGATGATGAAGATCACCACGCGGATCGCGATTACGTATCCGGCCAGCACGACGCTGCCGAACGTGGCGAGAATCCTGATCAGGCCAATGTAGCTGGCCGTGGCGATGAACATCTGACCGATGCCGCCGGCCGAGACCCGCAAGATCCGCCGGATCAGGGTGAAGTCGACGGGGAGGTCTTCGCGCCGGACCTGGAGTCTCTTTCCACGAGACAGGCCCCACAGCTGATAGGCGACGCCGGTGCTCCGGCCGATCGTGGTGGCCACGGCGGCTCCCATCAATCCGAGCTCGGGGAAGGGGCCGATGCCCAGGATCAGCAGCGGATCGAGCACCACGTTGATCGCATTGGCGATCCAGATGGATCGCATGGCCATCGCGGCGTCGCCGGCGCCGCGGTAGATGGCGTTGTTGATGAACAGGAGCATGATGGAGATCATGCTGGCGTACAGAAGCCTCGTGTAGCTGGTGCCCGCGGAGACCGTGGCCTCGTCGGCGCCCATCAGGCGCAGGATGTCCGGGGCCCAGATGGCTCCGATCGTCCCGAACACCAGCGAGAGCGCGACGCCGATGTAGATGGCCTGCACGGCGGTTTTGGCTGCCGCCCGTTTGTCCCCCTCTCCGAATCGCCTCGCCACCACGGCCGTCGTGGCCATCGCGAGCCCGACGGCGATGGCGTAGATGATCTCGAGCACCGACTCGGTGAGGCCGACCGCCGCCAGCGCCTCGGAGCCCAGGCGGGCCACGAAAAATGCGTCCACTACGGCAAACAGCGACTCGCCGGCCATCTCCAGGACCATCGGAATGGCGAGCAGGCCTACGGCCCGGTTCAGACTTCCCTCGGTGAAGTCCTCTTCGGAACCGTGGATGGCCTCACGGACGGACGCCCAAACGCCCTTCCTGCCTCCCGTCGGTATGCCTTCTCGTCGACCCTCTTCGGCCATCTCTCGGTCTCGATGCAAAGCGGGTCGCCCCGCATCACGCGAAGCGACCCGCCGAGTTCCTGCCGTATCGCGCGATCAGACGCCGCGCGTTACGTCCTCAGGGCAGGGCTGCGATCCAGGACCCGTCTTCGAGCCAGGCCTGTCGCAGGGCTTCCAGAATACCCGTCCCCTCGAGTGCGACGAAGTAGTTCCGCACCAGGTTCTGCAATTGCGGGTCATTCGCCGGTACCGCGATCCCGATCGGCTCCAGCGTCAGGGGCTGGTTCAACGT
>JBATJK010000137.1:0-5896 GCA_049668445.1 Gemmatimonadota bacterium | reverse complement strand
TAATCGACGAGGACGACTCCTGGACCGTGAGGGCCGCGGAAATGCACAACCTGAACCGCTACACTCCACTGGAGGGCAAGACCCTGTCCGGACGCGTCACCTCCACCTTCGTGCGCGGGACCCGGGTATTCAGCCTCGGTCCGGACGGCTCCCCGGTCTTCGGCCCGGCGGGTGCAGGCCGGAGGGTAAAGCGTGAATCGAGGGTAAGCGCGTGAGCCGGCAAACGGTGATGGGAAACGGCCACGTGGTCAGTGGGTGGGAGAATCCGATCGTGATCGCCGGCGGCGCCGTTGCCTGGGAGGGTGAGCGACTCCTGGCGCTCGGCCCGGAGGCGGAGATCAGGGACGCCTACCCTGCCGCACGATATCTCGACGCTCGCGGCGGTCTCATCCTGCCCGGACTCGTGAACCTCCACCACCACTTTTATTCGGCGCTGGCGCGCGGCCTCGATCCAGGAGTCGAGATGAGCGATTTTCCGGAGATCCTGGATCGAATGTGGTGGCGGCTCGATCGAGCCCTCGATCGGGACACGGTCCGCCTGTCGGCCCTGCTGTCCGCGGCCGATTGTGTCCGCTGGGGCTGCACGACGGTGTTCGATCATCACGCGTCGCCATCCTGCATCGACGGCAGCCTCGACCTCCTGGCCGAGGCACTGACTTCCGCCGGGATTTCGGGCGTGCTGTGCTATGAGGTGACGGACCGGAACGGACCGGAAGGCACGGAACTGGGAATCGCGGAGAACCTTCGTTTCATCGACGCACACGCCGATGACCGGCGCATCCGGGGCGTCGTCGGCCTGCATGCCAGCTTCACGGTGTCGGAGGCCACGCTCGCCGCGGTCGCCGCGAGGCGCTCGCCGGTGTCGGGTGTGCATATCCACGTGGCCGAGCACCCCGTGGACGATCGATTCTCGCGGGATACGTTCGGCGCCACTCCGATCCAGCGCCTCGAGCGACACGGACTGCTCGACGCGCAGGCCCTCCTCGCCCATGGCATTCACGTCGAAGACGGGGACTACGATCGGGTCGCGGCGGCCGGAGCGACGATCATTCACAACCCGGAGTCCAACGCGAACAACGGGGTGGGCAGACTCGATATACCGAGGGCCGCTGACCGCGGGTGTGGGATCGGATTGGGCACGGATGGCATGTCGTCCGCGGTCCTGAGGGCCCAGCGCTCGGCGTTCCTCGGCCTGCGAGGCGGATCCGAAGACCCGACACTGGGCTTTCGGGATGTGCCCCGGCTGCTGGCCACGAACGCCCGGGTGGCCGGACGCTTTCTGGGCGAGCCGCTGCTGGGCCAGCTGGCGCCGGGAGCGCCGGCTGACGTCATCGTGGTGGACTCGCCGCCCCGTACGCCGCTCACCTCGGAGAACTGGTTCCCGTCCTTCGTGTACGGCGTATCCGAGACACCCGTGCGCCACACGATCGCCCGGGGCCGCCTGGTCCTGGAGGACTTCAACCACACGATCCTGGACCCGGAGGCGCTGTCGTCCGAGGCGCGAGCCCTGGTCCCCGGGCTGTGGGAGCGCTTCCACAAGCTCGAATGGAATACGCCCTATCTCGGCCCGGCCAGGTCGGTCGGGAAGGAGAACTCCTGATGAAGATCGTCGACTCGGCCGTCCGGGATCGCGCGGTGGCCCGGTGCCGTGAGCTGGGCGTGTTGATCCCGACCCTGGCGCAGCAGAGGGATCCCTCCGGGGTGGACCCCGCCGTCGCTGAGGCGCTGATCGACCTCGATATGCAGACGCCGGATCCGTTGAACCTGTTTCGGATCACGTGGCGTAATGACCGCGGGTCGGGTGGATTCGGCAAGGTGAACGCGCTCGAGATCCCGTCGGAGCTCACCGGAGTCCCGGCCCGCATCGTGGGACTGATCGGAGAACGATTCCCGACGGGGGCGCACAAGGTGGGCGCCGCCTTCGGTTGCCTCGTGCCCCGCCTCGTCACCGGCGAGTTCGATCCGACGATGCATCGGGCCGTGTGGCCCTCCACCGGCAACTACTGCCGGGGCGGCGTGTTCGACAGCACCCTCCTGGGCTGTTCATCCATCGCGATCCTTCCCGAGGAAATGAGCCGTGAGCGCTTCGAATGGCTCGAGCGGATGGGGGCCGAGATCATCGCGACGCCCGGGTGCGAGAGCAACGTGAAGGAGATCTTCGACGCCTGCTGGGAGATCCGCCGGGTCCGCCCGGAAGCCGTCGTGTTCAATCAGTTCGACGAATTCGGCAACTACCTGTGGCACTATGGTGTGACCGGCCCGGCCGTTCTGTCGGCGTACGAGCGGCTCGCCGGACCTTCCGACCGGTTGGCGGCATGGGTGAGCGCTACGGGGTCGGCGGGCACGCTCGGAGCCGGCGATTATCTGAAGCAGCAGATCCCGGGCTGCCGGATCACGGCGGCCGAGGCGCTCCAGTGCCCCACCCTTCTGCATACGGGTTTCGGAGGTCACCGGATCGAGGGCATCGGAGACAAGCACGTTCCCTGGATCCACAACGCGCGCAACACGGACGTGGTGACGGCCATCGACGACGAGTCCACCATGCGGCTGCTGCGGCTGTTCAACGAGCCGGCGGGCCGGGACGTGCTTCTCGCGCGGGGAGTGGCCGAGAGAGACGTGCACGAGCTGCCGCTCCTGGGCATCTCGTCGATCGGAAACCTTCTCGCCGCGATCAAGACGGCCCGCTGGTTCGACCTGGACGAGAACGACATCCTTTTCACCTCGTTCACGGATTCCGTTTGCCTCTATCACACTCGCCTGCAGGAACTCGCAGCCGAACGTGGCGAGTACGATCGGGTGGCGGCCGAAGTGGACTTCGAGCGCCGCCTCCTCGGCGCCACCACGGATCACCTGCGGGAACTCACCCATCCGGACCGGAAAGCGATCCACAACCTGAAGTACTTCACCTGGGTCGAGCAGCAGGGCCGGAGCGTGGAGGAGCTGGACGCGCTGTGGAGCCCTGCGTTCTGGACAGACCAGCAGTCCAGGATTCCCGAGTGGGACGAGGCGATCGATCGCTTCAACGCGGACACCGGGGCGCTGGATGTTCTACGAACCCGGACCGGGACCAACCAATAGACGTGAAGACATAGAGAGGCGGGTGGCATGACGGGTGTCAGCGAGCGAGGAAAGACCGCCCTGGCCGCGGCGGCGGAGCACGAGGCCGACATCGTCAGCTTCCTGCGTGAGATGATCGCGATTCCGGCTGAGAGCCTCAACGAAGGCGACCGGTGTCGACGCGTGCGGGCGGAGTACGAACGGTTGGGTTTCGACGAGGTTCGATTCGACCGCCTGGGAAATGTCGTGGCCCGGATTGGCGAGGGCCCCCTCACGATTCTGATGGACGGCCATGTCGACTGCGTCGGCGTCGGTGATCCGAATGCCTGGGACCACGACCCGTTCGAGGGCAAGCTGGAAGATGGGAAAGTGTGGGGACGGGGAGCGGTGGATGAACTGCCGGCGGTCGCCTGTATGGCCTACGGCATGAGCATCGCCCGGGCTAGGGGTTTTCCCGAGGAGGTGACCGTGTACCTCACGGCATCCGTGATGGAGGAGAACTGTGACGGCTATTGCCTTCTTCACCTCATCGAAAACGAGGGGATCCGACCGGACCTGGTGGTGATCGGCGAACCCACGGACCTGGGCATCTACCGGGGCCAGCGAGGAAGAGTCGAAGCGGTGATCTCGACGCGTGGGGTGTCGTCGCATGCCGCGCATCCGGAGGAAGGCGTCAACGCGCTGTACAAGCTGGCACCGGTTCTGAAGGACATCGAGGCGCTGAACGAGCGGCTTCCGGCGGACCCGTTCCTCGGCAAGGGCACCGTGGTGGCGTCCTTCATCGAGTGCGATTCCGCGTCGCTCAACGCGGTTCCGGCTGCCGCTCGCCTGTACGTGGATCGCCGGCTCACTGCGGGTGAGACTCCCGAGGATGCGCTGGCCGAGCTGCGGGCGTTGCCCGGCATCGGGGACGCGACGGTCGAGCTGCTCGAGTACTCCGAGACCAGTTGGACCGGTGAGCAGGCCCGGCAGGAGAAGATCTTTCCCGCGTGGATCCTGGCCGAGAATCACCCCCTCGTGAGGGGGATGTCGGACACGGTGGCCGAGGTCACCGGGTCCGCGCCCCGGATCTCCCGGTGGGGTTTCTCCACGAACGGCGTCGCGACCATGGGCCGGTACGGCATTCCGTCCGCGGGGTTCGCCCCGGGATTGGAGGAGCTCGCTCACACGACCGAGGAGTGGGTGGCCGTCAGCGACCTGCTGACAGCCACCGCCGCTTACAGCCTGATGCCCGACGCCCTGGCGGCGTTGGCCCACGAAATGAAGGGAGCCTGACGACCGTGTACGACCAGATCGAAGCGGCCGGCCTCAAGGGCCGGGACTTCCTGTCCACGCAGGATTGGAGCGTCGACGAGCTGGAGACCCTGTTCTCGCTCGCGGCTCGGCTCAAGGCCGCCCGGAAGGCGGGAGTTCCGACCCGGCTCCTGGAGGACAAGACGCTGTACATGATCTTCTTCGATTCGTCCACGCGGACCCGAAACTCGTTCGAGACGGGCATCACGCAGCTTGGAGGACACGGGATCTTTCTGTCACCAGACAAGATGCAGATCAGCCACGGCGAGAACGCGCGCGACACCGCGAACGTGCTGTCACGGTACGGCGAGGCGATCGCGATCCGGCATTGCGCGTTCGGCGAGGGAAACGCCTACCTGTCCGAAGTGGCGGAGCACGCTTCCGTCCCCGTACTGAGCATGCAGTGTGACGTGTACCACCCGTGTCAGATCCTCGCCGACTATCTGACGATCCGTGAGAAGCTGGGCAGCACTCGCCGGCTGAAGCTCGGCGTGGCGTGGACGAGCGCGCCCAACTACGTCCGTCCGATCTCGGTTCCACAGAGCCTCATCCTGATGATGCCCCGGCTCGGCCTCGACGTAACGCTGGCCTATCCGCCCGAGTTCAAACTACTTCCGGAAATCGAGGCGCAGGCGCGGGAGAACGCGGAGATGGCGGGCACCAGGTTCGAGGTTTCGCACCGCTTCGAAGACGCGTTCGAGGATGCGGACGTCGTCATCCCGAAGTCGTGGGGGCCGCTGGTTCATACCCGGAATCACGCCGAGGGCATTCGCCTGATCGAGGCTTATCCGGATTGGCGGTGCGATTCGAGCCGAATGGCACTCGGCAAGGACCACATGCTGTACATGCACCCCCTCCCGGCTGACCGTGGGCGGGAGGTCACCGACGAGGTGATCGACGGACCGCAGTCCGTGGTATACGACGAGGCGGAGAACCGGCTGCACGTTCAGAAGGCGCTGATGGCGCTGACGATGTGAGGCGTTCGGCCGAAACCTGAACCCGGAACGGACCCGATGGGCGACTTCCTTTTCCGCTGCTCCGAGTGCCGGATCGAGTATGCCGAGGATCCGGCGCTGCTCGTCTGTCCGGCATGTTCCGGCCGGCAGGAGCCCGGGGGCTCCACGCGGGGAGTGCTGGAAGTCGAGCTGGCGGACCTCCCGCGCCGGTGGCCGGATCACCGGCCGTCCGATCCCCGGTTCCTGACCGAGTTCCTGCCCGTTCAGAGCCCGGAGAGCTTCCCGACCCATTGCGCCGGGGACACGCCGCTGCTCCCTGCCTCCCGACTGGCCGCTCGACTCGGCATCGACAGCCTGTGGATCAAGGACGACACTCGAAATCCGAGCGGCTCCACCAAGGACAGGGCGTCGCTGCTCGTGGCCGCCAAGGCCAGAGAGTATGGATTCGGGACGATCGCCACGGCCTCGACCGGCAACGCGGGCACCGCCCTGGCAGCGGTCGGAGCGGCGGCCGGCCTGGAAACGGTGGTCTTCGTTCCCGCTACCGCGCCCGAGGCGAAGCTCGTCCAGATGCTCTCCTACGGCGCGCG
>JBATJK010000136.1:0-6072 GCA_049668445.1 Gemmatimonadota bacterium | reverse complement strand
CGGTCGACGCCACCGTCAGCGAATACGATTCGTCCCGCGACAGGGGCGAATCCGTCGTGAGGGGCGGGCCTGCCGCGTCCGGGTCTAGGATCAATCGCATGGAGCCCGAATCGCCTTCGCCGGTCCGTACCGCCAGGCCGGTAGCCGTTCCAATTTCGTCGGCGACCAGTTTGGCCAGTTGCACCAGCTCGTCGTCCGCCGCGTCGGACACGACGAGTCCGATCCCCGGCTCGAGGGAAAACGTGCCGGCCCGCAGCTCGAGGTGCTCGGGAGCCGGAATCAGGGAGGGTGCATCGCCCGCGGTTTCGCAGCCGATCGTGACCAGGGCGGCCAGGGCGACCGACGACAGCGACGACAGTGCGGTGTAGCGCATCGGAATTCCGATCACGGTGGAGGGTGAGGCCGCGGCCCCAGTTTCGCCGCGGGACACGCCTCGTACATTGTCGGCTCCAGCGGGTCCGACCCGCCGGCCGGTCCGACATCTCTCAGACAGGAAGACGATACATGCTGCGACCCATCCTCACCACATTGGCCATCGTCGTCGTCGCGGCGACTGCCGCTTGCGATCGGGGCGACGGTTTCGAAGAAGCCTCGCGGTCGATCACAGTCGCGGATCTGGACCAGGGGATCCAGGACCTGTCTGCTGACTCCATGGGCGGTCGTGCGCCGGCCTCCTGGGGCGAAGAGCGGACCGTGCGCTATCTGCAGCAGAAGTTCGAGGCCCTGGGTCTCGAGCCCGGGAACGGGATCAGTTGGGTGCAGGAGGTGCCGCTCGTTTCGCTCACGCCCGATCCGGACATGGGAGCCGTCATCCAGGGCAGGGGGACTGCGAATCGGCTGCAGCACGCCCTCGACTTCGTGGCCGTCACGGAGCGAGTGGTCGAAGAGATCGCTCTCGACAGGTCGGAGCTCGTGTTCGTGGGCTACGGAATCGTGGCTCCCGAGTTCGAATGGAACGACTACGAGGGAGTGGACGTGACGGGCAGGACGGTCGTGGTTCTGGTAAACGACCCGGGCTACGCAACGGGTGACGATTCCCTGTTCAACGGCCGCAGCATGACGTACTACGGGCGCTGGACCTACAAGTACGAGGAAGCCGCGCGCCAGGGCGCGGACGGCGTACTCATCGTCCACCAGACCGGTCCAGCCGGGTATCCGTGGGCCGTGGTGGAGGCCGGCTGGTCGGGGCCGCAGTTCATGCTCGCCGAGACGGGCGATGCGCCGTTGGCCAAGGTCCAGGGGTGGATCTCCGAAGAGACGGCCCGCACCGTGTTCGCGCAGGCCAGGCTCGACTTCGACGCCAGGGCCGCGCAGGCCGCCAGTCGAGATTTCGCGCCGTACGATATGGGCCTCGACCTCTCACTTGCAGTGCGGAACTCGATCGAGCGATCGACATCGCGAAACGTCCTCGCCCTGCTGCCCGGAGCCACGAGGCCGGAAGAGCTGGTGATCTACACGGCTCACTGGGACCACCTGGGTACGGACCCGGCTCTCGGCCCGGACAGCATCTACAACGGCGCGCTGGACAACGCCTCGGGGACGTCGGGCCTGGTGCAGATGGCCGGAGCGTTTGCGGCCCTGAAGAAGGCGCCCGCGCGCTCGGTCCTGTTCATGGCCGTCACGGCGGAAGAGCAGGGGCTCCTGGGCGCGGCCCACTACGCATCACATCCCGTGTACCCGCTCGAGGCGACCGTTGCCACGGTCAACATGGACGGACTCAACATCTGGGGACCCACCAGCGACGTGACGGTCGTGGGGTACGGAATGTCAGAGCTGGACGATGTGCTGCAGGCGGCGGCCGATGCGGAGGGCCGAACCCTCGCCCCGGACCCGGAACCCGAGAAGGGGCACTACTTCCGGTCCGACCACTTCGAGTTCGCCAAGCGGGGCGTGCCGTCGCTGTACGCGGACGCCGGCGTGCAGGATCTGGAGCACGGCGAAGAGTGGGCCCGCGAGCGCCGCGAGGAGTACACACGGGATCACTACCACAAGCCTTCGGACGAGTACGATCCGTCGTGGAACCTGGAGGGTGCCGTGCAGGACCTGCGGCTCATGTTCGCGGTGGGACACTCGCTGGCCTCGGGTGAGGCCTGGCCCAACTGGCGAGAGGGCACCGAGTTCAAGGCGGTGCGGGACGAGATGATGGGGTACGAGAACGACACCCGGGTGGAGGAGTAGCCGTGTCGACGAAGGTGATGCTGGCCCTGGCGGCCGAGGAGTGGCGGGAGAACAAGGACACGCTGGCGCTGTGGACAACATGACCGAGATGATGCGAACCGCCGAGCAGGACCCGGTGGCTGCTGTCCGGCAGGGCGTGATCAGTCTCTCCGTTTTGACGGACCTGCACGGTTCTTTGATGGAGGTCTACAGGAATACGCTGGAGAAACTGGAGACCGAAGGCGACGTCGGGTAGCGGTGGCTAGGGTGCGATCCACAGCTTCAGGGCGAACACCACGATCATCACGACCACCACCCGTTTTACCCACGCGTGGCCCTTGAGCACCGTGAGGTGGGTCCCGATCAGTCCGCCGAGCAGGTTGCCGCCGGCAAGCGCGATTCCCATGCCCCAGTCCACCTTTCCCGCCATCGCGAAGAGGACGAGAGCCAGCGGGGTGAACACGAGCACCACGAGCACTTTGAGGGCGTTTCCCCGCACGAGGTCGAAGCCGGCGAGCATGGCCAGCGCAAGGATGAAGAAGCCGACGCCGGCCTGAACGAAGCCGCCGTACACTCCCACCCCGAAGAAGGTGGCCGAGAATGCCACGCCCGACAGGCGAGCTGGCGCTTCCGTTTCAGTTTCCGTCGTCGCGTCGCCCGCATCTGCCCCTCCACGCCGGATCCGGTTACGCAGCGGGTCGAGCAGCATCACCACGGCGAAGACGATCATCAGGGTGGCGAGTACCCGCTGGAACGATGCGTCCCCGATCCTGATCGCGGCCCACGTCCCCAGTCCCGCCCCGGCCAGGGCGGGAAGGGCCGCCGTCCGGATCCACCGCCAGTCCATCACGCCGTGTCGGTTGAAACTCCACACGGCACCGACGTTCTGCACCAGGATGGCGATTCGGTTGGTTCCGTTGGCGACCGTGGGTGGTAGGCCGAGAAAGATGAGCAGTGGCAGTGTGAGGAAGGAACCGCCACCCGCCAGAACGTTGATCGTCCCCGCCACCGAGCCCGCCGCGAACAGGAGAAGGTAGGCCACCGGGTCGCTCACTGGCCGCGTGACTCCTCGATCTCGCGATCCTCGATCATCAGGGTGAATGTCACGTAGTACTTCATGATGTTGCTGACGTAGCGGACGGTCTCCCGCCCGACCTCCCGGGCTACGAGAACCTCGACGTTGTTGAACCACTTGTTGGGGTCGAGTCCGGCTGCGGCCGTCTTCCGTCTCAGGTTTCGGATTCGAGTGGGACCGGCGTTGTAGCCGGCGATCGCGAATATCTGTCGCATTCTCGGGTCCAGGTCCGAGTCGTCGAAGTAATTGTCGATGAGGTACTGCAAGTAGGCGGCCCCCGCCTCGATGTTGCTGTCGTCCGTGCTGATGTCGTCGACGCCCGCCTCGGCCGCCGAAGTCGGTTTAATCTGCATGATTCCGACGGCCCCGTGGCTGTTCTCGGTGTCCGCCCCCAGCCTGGATTCCTGGAACGCCTGGGCCATCAGCAGCACCCAGTCCAGCCCGTGCGTGGCGGCATGTTTCTCGAAGGAACCCCGGAGACGCGTCAGAGCATTCGCGTTTTCCGCGCGCCGTACCCGTTGAACCCGCGCCGTGTCCTGCGTGTAGCGGTTCAGAAGGATGTTGCCCGACAGGGTGCCCGGCCGGTACTGCCGCAGGAAGTCGTTCACCGCCTCCTTGAGTACCGGGCTCGCCTTGCGGATGGCCCACCCGATTTCTCCGTCCGTTCGCACAGCGAGGTTCGGGTGGAGCAGCAGGTCGGGATAGATCTTCGACCAGAATTCGGCCTGGTACGCATCGACTACGGTGGCTGGCGAATTCCCGACGCTTACCTGCTCCAGCAGGTCTTCCGCGTCCAGCACTTCGTCGACCGCCACCAGGTTGAGCGGTTCGAGATTCTGCTCGCGCAGATCCTGATCGAGGACCTGCAGGCTCTCCCAGTAGCTGCTCGAGGGTCGAACGTGAAGCTCCAGGCTGCCCATGTCCTCGACACGGTTCGGGACCGCCACCTCCGTACCCGGTCCGGTGACCACGATCTCCGATATCCCCGTCGCGGTCGGGTTTGCGAAGTCTACCCGCTCCAGCCTCTCGGGAGTGATCGTGAGTCCGGCGGCCGCGATGTCACCCCGGCCTTCCTCGAGGAAGGGAATGAGAAGGTCGCGGGTCACGGGCTGAACCAGTACGACCACCTTCAGCTGGTTCCGCTCGAGCCTCTGGTTCAGGAACTCCTCGAGCGCGACCGCCGCCTCGGCTATGAGGCCGGATTGCCTGCGGCCGTCGAACCCGAAGAACATGGGCTCGTGCACCGTCAACAGTCGGACCACTCGCCGCTCGGTCATGTCGGGCAGGTCCCCGGTCCACGGCTCGAGGGCCCGACGAGTTCCCTCGGGAAGGCTGTCCAGAGAGGTCAGCAGGTTGGGAAGCTCCTGGAATTCGGCGGCCGCCTCAGCCGATTGAGTCCCCCTGGTCGGCCCGTCGTCAGCCGACTCACCACACGCGCCAAGCAGACCGGCCAGGCCGGCCGCCGCCATGAAGACTACTCCGGATACTCGCTGGCTTCGCTGTCTCATCGCCATTCACCTCAGTGCGGGGCTTGCGGCACGTCTCACCGAGCGGGGATCTTGCCGCCGTGTGACCCGGTAACATGCAACCGTAGCCTGGCGTCAGCCAAGCGGGACGAGCCCGCCGCTGAGCTGCGCAGGTTGGGGACTTTCATCGGAGACTGCTCTTGACCCGGATCTCGCATCTCTGGACGGAGCTCATGCGCCGTCGGGTGCCGCATATCGTAGGAGCTTACTTCGCCGGCGGCTGGATTCTGCTGGAGTTCACGGACTGGGCCGTGGGGCGCTGGATTCTGTCCCCGCACATCACGGACTTCGTCGTAATGGCATGGCTGTTCTGGATTCCCGCCGTCGCGCTGCTGGCCTGGACGCACGGCGCGCCCGGGCGCGACCGGTGGACTCGCGTCGAGATCATCGGAGTCGCTCTGAACCTCGTCGTCGCGTCGGCCATCATGTTCGGTCTCTTCCGGGGGCGGGACCTCGGGGCGGCCACGAACACGGTGACGGTCCTCGACGAGGAGGGTCGCAGCATCGAGCGCGAGATCCCCAAGCGTGAGTTCATGCGCCGGGTGGCCGTGTTCGCGTTCGTGAATGAGTCGGGCGATGCCGACCTGGACTGGCTCCAGCTCGGCGCTTCGTGGGCGCTCACGCTCGATTTGGAACAGGACGACTGGATCCGGCCCGTGGCCGGTTTCGCGGAGGAACTGGGAGGCGGCCCGTTTTCGCCCTCGCACCTGCCCCTGGCGCAGCAGCGTGAGCTGGCCCGGGGTCGATTCCTCGACTACCTGCTCGCAGGGTCGATACACGGGGGCGGCGACTCGCTGATCCTGAAGAGCCGGTTGTACGACGCGGAGACCGGGACCCTGATCGAAGAACGGGAATTCGAAGGATCGCACCCGCTGGACCTGGTGGACCGTGTATCTGTGCAGCTCCGGGAAGATCTCGAGATGCCCTCGGGGCACATCGCGAGAACTCCCGATCTTCCGGTGAGGGAACTGCTTTCCGATTCGCTGGTCGCCGTGCGGGCCTTTCTGCAGGCCGAGTACGCCGAGGGTCGAGACGCACAGGCCAACCTGCGTCTCCTGGCCGCCGCGGCCGGGACGGATTCGACGTTTGCCCTGGCCCAGGCGGCTCTCGGCGAGGCCTACCTCGCATTCAACCAGCCGGAAGAGGCCTATGCGGCCTACGAGACGGCTCTGAGGCACGAGTACCGGCTCAGCGAGCGAAGCCGGTTCGAGGTCAAAGTCCGCTACTACCAGATCACACGTCAGCCTGAGAAGACCCTGGCCATCGCCCGGATGCGGACGGACCTGTATCCCACGGATCCGAGCGCCTGGGATG
>JBATJK010000135.1:0-5902 GCA_049668445.1 Gemmatimonadota bacterium | reverse complement strand
CGCGGTGATGCACATGCACGTGCGCATGGCGGTGTCCGTCGTGCTGGTGCTCGTGAACGTGGACCCGCTGCCGGGTCGCCTGCCGTATGCCCCAGACGCCGATCGCGATGAGCACCAGGCCCACCAGCCGCTCGCTCCAGTCCGAGAGCCGATCGACCGGGAGCACTTCTCGAAGGAGAAGCGCCGCGAGCCCCACGACGACCACGCCACCGGCATGACCGAGGCCCCACAGGAAGCCCGCGGTCCAGGGACGCTTCTTCCGGTCGGCCGCGAGTGGCGCAACGGCCGCGAGGTGGTCCGGCCCGGCGAGGACATGAATCGCGCCCGCGGACAGGCCGGCGATGATGGCTCCGATCATGGAGTACCGGAGCTGTCGGCGGAGGGCGGCGGACCATAGACGGAAGGAACGGGCCGCATGTTATTGCGGGTGGGGCCCAGCCTCTCGGTCCGGTTGACCCGCCCACCTTGCTGTGCATAGGTCACGTACGTCTGCACGCCTCGATCGCGCGATCCGGTCGGAGTGCGGATCCACCAGTCCCGCACGATCCAGCCTCCGTCGGGCAGCTGATCGAACTCCATCTGTCCGTAGGGTCCGGGGCCGGTGCCAAGGTGAGCAGGTCGTGGAATGCCCGTGTAGCGGAACTCGAGGGTACGGAGTCGCGACGTCTCACGGTCCAGCCACAGGACCCCGTCCACGTCCACCCGGTCATCCACCTCTCGCACCGGTTCGAAGGCGAGGCCGACGACCACGTCGTCGTCGCCTGTGCGATAGCGGAAACAGTGGGAGTCCAGGAACTGGTCCGAGAGAAGGACCTCGGCGTCCGGCCCGTAGAAGTAGGTGCCTTCTTCGGCCTCCCGGGCGTACCCGTGTTCCTCAAGCTCCTCGATCGGCACACTGCGCCACGGATGACGGCCCGCGTAGGATACGAACTGCACGTCACCCTGCTCGAGCGCCTCGCCCCACAGGTTGACGTGCCGCTGGTAGGTGACGGCATCAAAGCGATAGGCCGCCGCCGTCTTTTCCGTGACCTCGAGCGCCTTTCGGGCCTCCTCCCACAGCACGTAGGTGGCCTCGCCCTCTTCCGGGCGCACCCGACACTCGCTCTCGCCCTCGACGGCCAGGACCGGCAACACGATGGCGCTCGATGAGGCCGTCAGCTCCTCGGTCACGGTCTCCTTCGCGAGCAGAGTGATGTCGTTGGACAGCGAGCTCTGAAACCCGATCCGTTCGGCCCGCAGCCTGAATACGCCCGCCCCGGGAGCGCGCAGAAGGTAGGTGCCGCGGGCGCTGGTGACCGTGCTCGTCACTTCGGTTCCGTCGGCATCGAGGAGGACGATCAGGGCTCCCGCCACGGGCTCGGCCGACGACGAGTCGAGAAGTCGTCCGCGGACCGCCTGGGCCGATAGAAGGTCGGCCGTCCCCAGCACCAAGGCAACGATCATGAACGCGCGCTTCAGCATCCCCGCTCACCCTCCACCTGTTCTATGCCCGCCGTGACCAGTCTCCACTGCAGCTTCATCTGGTCCCTGATCGGCATCGCCGTTATCCCCGCCGCCGCGGCCTCGCTCGAGATGGTGCTCGCGTCAGCTCCGGCGGCCAGCCCGCCGCGCCAGTCCGTGATCCGCGTACGCCACGCCTCGAGCGCTGGATCCGGCGGCCCCAGTTCGTCTCCGACACCCGGGGTCAGGAACAGCGGCATCTCCGAGACCAGCGTCAGGGGATCTCCCCCCAGGGCTCGTATGGCCTCCATCGAACTGGGCCGGAACCGTGCGGCGGTCTCCCGGTCTCCCAGGGCCTCGAAGTGCTCCCGCATGCGACGCGAATCGGGCCGGGTGCAGAACCCTCGCTCGATCCGCTCGAAGCCCTTCTCTCCCCCACGTTCCACATCGTGAAGAACATAGCCGAGGCCGTGCGCGGCGGCACTGCACCGCTCGATCAGGATTGCACACCGGTCGCGCCACGCCCCCTCCACCAGGTGCCAGGGACCGGCCGCGAAACCCATTCCGTGCAGCGACACGTGCAGGTCGAACGGCCCCGCGGCGCCCCGCCACCATTCCCAGGCCGCCCGGTTCTCAGGGCGCGCTTCCGTGTCGTCGGCATCCCGAGGATAGCCGAATTCGATATCGTCGCCGGGCAGCTCACGAACGACGTTCTCCAGGTACGTCCCGATCTCGTGCGCCTCGATCCGATCTCCCGCCCACGGTCGATTCCGCTCCTCGCCATCCGGATTCACGTGCGGGATGATCCACCACTCGTACCCTTCCACAAGCGGGTCGTTCGCGGGAAGGGAGCCCAGGTAGGAGGCCAGATGGCGGAGCATGCGCGGACCGACCGGCTCGTCGGCGTGACTGCCGGAGACCAGGCTCACGCGAAACGGCCCCGATCCGAACCGGAAGGCCTCGATCGGACGGCCTTCCCTCGACTCGCCGATGCGGGTACCCTGCCCCGCCGTTCGCGGGTCGGCTGAAAGGATCCGGGCTATGCGTTCGGACATGGCCGCTCGGGACTCGGGGCTGGATGCACACGTTCATCCATGTTACGGGGTCACGGGCCTCCCCGGCACCACTGGCCTGCGACCCTGCGAACCGATTAACCTGCCGGACGCCAGCATCGAACCGCACCAGGGGAAAGATACATGACGAAGCGAATTGGCTCCATCGATACGCAGCTCATCCACGCCGGCGAGATCCGCCCCGGCATCGAGGGCGCGGTGGCTCTGCCCATATTCCAATCCGCCAACTTCGAGTCGGTGGAGGGCGAGGAGTATCACGAGATCAAGTACATGCGGCTCAGCAACTCGCCGAATCACACGGTGCTGGCGGCCAAGCTGGCGGCGCTCGAGAACGCCGAGGCCGCGGTGGTCACGGCCAGCGGCATGGCCGCGATCACCACGATCTTCCACTCACTGCTGACGGCCGGCGATCACGTGATCTTCCAGGACTGTCTGTACGGAGGCACGTACGACTACGCACGGCGGGAGTTCGGCCGGCACGGCCTGACCTGTGATTTCGTGGCGGGAGACCAACCGGACACCTGGGCCGATGCTCTGCGGCCCGAGACCCGGATGATCTACGTCGAAGCGATCACCAATCCTCTGGTGCAGGTGGCCGACCTGGAAGCCGTGGTGGAGTTCGCGCGGGCGCACGAACTGATCTCGGTGATCGACAACACGTTCGCCAGCCCGGTCAACTTCCGGCCGTCGGAGATCGGCTTCGACCTCTCGCTGCACAGCGGCACCAAGTACCTGAACGGGCACTCGGACATCGTGTGCGGGGCCGTGATCGGGCAGGCCGACGTGGTGGCCCGGGTGAAGAAGATGATGAACTACCTTGGCGGCTCGCTCGATGCTCACGCCTGCTTCCTGCTTCATCGGGGCCTCAAGACCCTGGCCGTGCGGGTGCGGCAGCAGAACGAGAGCGCCCTGGCGCTGGCCCGGGTGCTCGAAGCGAACGCAGCGGTCTCACGCGTCAACTACCCCGGCCTGCCCTCCAACTCGGGGCACGAGCGGGCGAAGAAGCTGTTCGACGGATTCGGCGGCATGATGAGTTTCGAGCTTGTGGGAGGGGCGGAAGCGGCGAAGCGGTTTGCCGAGGCGGTCACCATTCCGATCGTCGCGCCCAGCCTGGGCGGAGTCGAAACACTGATCACCCTGCCGGCGGTGACCTCGCATGCCGGCCTGACCCCCGAGGAGCGGCGGGAAGTCGGGGTGGCGGACGGCTTGATCCGGGTTTCCATCGGCATCGAGGGGACGGAAGACCTGGTCACCGATTTCGAGGCGGCGCTCGGCGCCCTCTGAAGCGAAGGCGGATCCCTATGGATTCGTGAAGCGGCGGTGGCCCCGCTCACGCGCCACGCGTTCGGAGAGGAAGATCTTGAGCAGGCTCTGGTACGGGACGTCCCTTTCGTTGGCCAGGGCCTTGAGCTCCTCCAACAGCGCCTTGGGCAGGCGAAGGGATATGGTCTGAGTCGACGGCTTGAGCGCCGGGAACGAGCCCGCCACAGACTTATCCCAATCGAAGTAGTCGACGACTTCGTGCTCGGCCCAGAAGTCTCGCTCCTCGTCCTCGGTGCGAAACTTCGGAATGGGCTCCTTCACCGCGGGTTTCTTCTTACGCTTGCCCATATGCCCTCCGCTCACGGCGGCTCATCGGACGAGCCGAGATCACCCGGACCCGGGCTTCCCGGATCGTGAACACGATCGTCAGCAGCCGCCCACTGGCAGTCCGCCCAAGCGCCGCAAACCTCGGTTCGCCCCGGGAGTGCTTCGAATCGGTGGCGATCAGCACCGGACGCTGGAAGAACACTTCTTCGCACTCCACCGCTGAGACCTGGTGGCGCTCCCAGTTCTTGTCGATGTTGCCGGCATCCCACTCGAAGCCGGTGCATGTCACCAGTTCCGCGGGCCACTCGCTCATACTTGAGTATATGCTCATCATATACCCAGTGCAAGCAACACTCGATCAATGGAGGACATCAGCCGCTAAGAACGGCGATCCGGAATCAGAAAACGTTTCCGCGGAAACGTCCGACGACTGCGAGGCGGAAGCGGATCGCAGTCCGCAGACGTGCTCCCTCAGGTGTAAGTCTATCCGCCCCGATCAACAGCCTCTCAAACAGTGGAAGGTTGGCGAGCGAACGCTCAGCCGGTGTGGCGTGATCCCTGAACGCCGACTTCGAGGCGGTGGCTGCGCTCGAGCCCTGAACGACCCTATGTTGTGCGGGTCCCGCGGGCGACGTGGGACTTCCCTCACGTGCGGGAGGCTCCGATGCGATTCTGCGTTCGAACCACGGCCTTCACCATCGGCATCATGTGGGCCATCATCTTCTTCGCCGTCGCCGGCGCGCAGCAGGTGTGGCCGACGTACGGCGTGACCTTCCTCGAACTGATGGACGGCCTTTACCCAGGCTATGCGCCCGGTGGCTTCGGCTCGGTGATCATGGGCAGCCTGTACGCCGTCGTGGACGGCGCGATCGGCGGCGCGGTGTTCGCGTGGCTGTACAACCGGATCCTGGGGTCCAGGGACGTCTGACCATGACACGCGCTTCGCTGCTCGTGCCGACCTTGCTGCTCGTCCTCGTCTGCTGTTTCGCCCCCCCCATCTCGGCGCAGGAAGCAGGCGAGGAGGCGGCGGAATATCGAAACGCCGTGGAACTGTTCGTGGGGGCCGTTACAGAGACGGAGGAGTCCGCGACCGGGACCGGTTTCGGTCTCGAATACCAGCGCCACCTCTCGTCGCGCTGGAGCCTGGGCGTCGAGGCGATCGAGATCTCGACAACCGAGGTCAGCCGCGGGTTCCTCGTCGTCGTGCCTGTGTACTTCAACCCGGTAGGAGGCCTGGGCCTCAAGGCCGGTCCCGGCATCGAGGGCTCCAAGGAAGAAGCTGAGGACGGAGGTGAGAGCGAATCCAGCACCCGGTTCGCCATGCGCTTCGGAGCGGGCTGGGAGTTCGAGCTCGGCAAACGCTTCACCCTCACTCCCGAAGTCAACATGGACGTGATCGAAGGAACCCTGACCTGGGTGTACGGCCTGAGCTTCGGAGTGGAGTTCTGAGGCCGTCCAAGGGTGAAGTGGGGCTTTCGAGCCCGCCGCGGGCCTGCCGCATGCGAAGACTAGGTAAGGTGGAGAGCGCTTCGTCGCGTTCGCTCAGGTGCCGCCCCATCGATATTGAAGGGCGATCGCGAACGTGTCGAAGTCGCCACCGAATCGGGTCGACAGGCCCGCTGCGTATGCCGCCTTCAGGGACCACGTCTTCTGGATCGGGATCGCCAGCGTCGCTCCGAACCGGTTGTTGGTCTGCGCGTTGTCTCCCTCCACCCCGTTCACGGTGGTCGCCCCGCCGAAGCTCTGGCCGAACGAGAGGGCGCCCCACAGGCCTCGCTTGAACGCGTACTCGGCGTGCA
>JBATJK010000134.1:0-1595 GCA_049668445.1 Gemmatimonadota bacterium | reverse complement strand
CGGCCGTCAGCGCCCGCGCGGCTCCGGCGGGCAAGTTGACGTTCTGGGAGGAGTTGAAGCGGAGGAAGGTCCTCAACGTGGGGGCGGTGTATATCGCGACCTCCTGGGTGGCAGTCGAGATGATTCGTACCCTTCTGGAGGACCTGGACCTCGAGCGTTTTCAGCCCTACCTCTGGTCCATCGTAGGCCTTGGCCTACCCATCGCCTTGTTCTTGGCCTGGATGTTCGAGGTCAGCAGGGAAGGCGTGAAAGTGACCGGTACCTACGATGCCGCTGGACATACTGCGCCGCGCTGGCCGCTGATCAGTCGTCGGGCCCTCCTGGTGGTTGCTGTCCTGGGCTGTGCTTACGGCCTGTTCATGATCATCATGAAGCTCTAGAGGCAGCCATGCCGTCAGTTCCCGTCAGAACACAGAGAACTTCAGATTGTCCAGGTATTTCTCGGGCTGCTCCCTGACATCGCGGGTCAGCAGCGCGATTTCTTCCGATGCCACCTGAATGTTCTCCGTGGCGGCTGTCAGGCGATCGTACAACTCCCCATCGTTTACCATCTTGCCCAGAGTACCATCGCCCTCGTCTACCGTGCGGAGGATCGACGCCAGGGACTGACTTCCCGAGTCGAGGTCGTCGCCGGCTGCGGCCAGCCGGGCGGTGAGCGTGTCGATGTTGGCCAATGTGCGTTGCACCTCGGGTCCACCCGCGGTCTCGGCCAGTTTCGTCGCCGCCAGTTCGAGCGCCTCGATGAGCTCCTGGAGCGTGCCCGCCTCTCGTTCAAGCAACACCCTGACGTCTTCCATCCCCTCCGCCAGCGACCCGGCCGCAGAGTGAACGTCTGAGATCAGGCTGTCGGACAGGAGCAACCGCGTCTGCTCGAGCACCCGTCCCGCTTGATCGCCAAGGGTTCCGGCTAGCTCGTTGAGGCCCGGAGTCGGAGCCGCCGTGATGGTGTCGCCCGATGTCAGGAGCTCGGTGGATACCCCGGGAATCAGCGCGAGCACGTTGGCCCCCAGGAAGCCGGACGTCTTGATCTCGGCGCGCGTGTCTCTCGGGAGCTGCCCCTGGAAACTCACGACCAGCTCCATGCCCACGTGATCCTGGCGCAGCCAGATCTGTCGCACGGATCCCACCTCGACCCCGAGAAGGGTGATCGGAGTCCCCTGCGTCACGGCAGCCGCTTCGGGCGCGAGGGCGTAGACGACCAACCGGTCTCCCCCCGGCTGGCGTCCGCTGATCCACGCCACCCCGAGAATCAGCGCGAAGAAGCTGACCACGAGGAGGATCCCGACCTGCAACTCCGTCTTGTATTGGTCTCTCAAGCCCGGGTCACGCATGAACGGCCACCTATGTGAGTTTCGGGTGGAGGAACTCCTGAACGATGGGGTCTGGCGACTCGCGGAGCTCAGTAGGAGTTCCCTGGGCCTGTACCCTGCCGTCGAACATCAGGACGATCCGATCGCCGAGGTAGAAAGCCGACTCGATGTCGTGAGTCACGATCACGCTGGTGGCGCCGATCTCGCCCTGGAGCCTGGCGATGAGACGATTGATCACGTTCGCGTTTACCGGGTCGAGCCCGGTCGTCGGCTCGTCGTAGAGGA
>JBATJK010000133.1:0-3698 GCA_049668445.1 Gemmatimonadota bacterium | reverse complement strand
GGTGCGCCAGGAACGGTTCATCGTCGCCCTGGCCGGTCTCCTGCCCTCCGTGACGCTGCAGAACGTTGCAGTCGAATCGCTGTCGGACGGCGTGTATCGGATCAAGGCACGTGTGGTAAACGATGGGTTCTTGCCCACCCTGTCGGGGCTAGGTGAATTGGTCCGTTGGCCGAGGCGGGTCCGGGTGGAGGTGGTGACGGACGGTCAGGAGATCGCCAGCGGCCAGGCCGTGCAGCTGCTCGGGGCGCTCCCGGGGAGCGGGAGTGGCGAGGATGTCGAGTGGGTGCTGGTCGGACGCGCGGGCTCGCGCGTCACGATCCGAGCGTCGAGCCCGGTCGCGGGTGAGAGCAGCCAAACGGTCACGTTACGGTGAGGCCAATGCGTAGAGCACGCGAGGAGACGAAGTTCGCCACCGTCATCGCGATGACGGGTTTCGCCGTCCTGATGACGGCCGGCCCGGCGATCGCCCAGGCCGGCGCCCTGGCCGCGCTGGGCTCGCCGCCCAACCCGAAGGTGCCGGTCAGCTGGGACCGCTACTACGATCACGCCGCCGTGGAAGACATCGGCAGGCGGCTCGAGGAAGCGTATCCGGATCGGTGTCGGCTCGGCTCGATCGGCAAGAGCTACGAGGGACGCGACATCTGGCTCATCACGGTGAGCAACTTCCGGGTGGGCGATGCGGACCGTAAGCCCGCCATGTACATCGACGGCAACATTCACTCGAACGAGATCCAGGGGCAGGAGATCGCGCTCTACACGGCGTGGTACCTGTGCGAGATGGCCGATCGTGTGCCCTGGGTGTCCGATCTGCTGGACGAGCGCACGATGTACGTCGTGCCGAGCATCAACCCGGACGGTCGCGCCGCATTCATGGACTCGCCGAATACCCCCAGCAGCCCGCGCAGCGGGGTCGCGCCGCGGGACGACGATGGGGACGGACTGTTCGACGAGGACGACCTCGACGACCTCGACGGGGACGGACACATCACGATGATGCGTCGAAGGGACCCCAACGGTCGCTGGCTCGTCTCACGGGAGGATCCGCGCCTCATGATCCGGGCCCTACCGGAGGAGCCGGGGGACTATGAACTCCTCGGCTACGAGGGATTCGACAACGACGGTGACGGGCGGGTCAACGAGGACCGGGCGGGATACTACGACCCGAACCGGAACTGGCCGTGGCTGTGGCAGCCGCAGTACGTGCAGTCCGGCGCGGATGCCTTTCCGACTTCCCTTCCCGAGACGCGGGCGGTGATCGATTTCGTGCTGGGCCATGAGAACATCGCCGGAGCCCAGACCTATCACAATTCCGGCGGCATGATTCTGCGCGGTCCTGGCGTGGCGGAGGACGTGGTCCGGCCGGCCGACATCCGGGTGTACGACCGCATCGGAGAGGTCGGCGAGACGATCCTGCCCGGCTACCGGTACATGGTGTTGTGGAAGGACCTCTACCCGGTGTGGGGCGGTGAACTGGACTGGTTCTACGGTGCGCGCGGGATCCTCACGTTCAGCAATGAACTGTGGACCTCCTTCAACTACTTCCGGACCGAGCGTGACGAAGAACGACCCGACCGGCATGACCGGACCGACTACCGGTTCGACCGCCTGCTGCTGTTCGGCGAAGCCGTCGTTCCGTGGACGCCGGTCGAGCACCCGACCTACGGCCCGATCGAAGTGGGTGGCGTGAAGAAGCAATACACGCGGGCCATCCCCGGCTTCATGCTTCCCGAAGAGGCACACCGGAATATGGCTTTCACCCTGTACCAGGCGAACCAGCTGCCCCTGGCCAAGGTGGACTCGATCGCTGTGCGTCCGATCGGACAGGGGCTCAGCGAAGTCACGGCCATCGTCGCCAACAAGCGGCTTGCGCCCACGCACACGCAGCAGGACCAGGACCACCGCATCTCGCGACCGGACTGGATCTCCCTCACGGGTGGTCAGGTGGTAGCCGGTTTCGTGGTGACGGACCCGCTTCAGGACATCGCCGTCGAGCAGAAGCGGCGGCCCGCAAGGATCGAAGTCGAGTCGATTCCCGGCATGGGAACCGTGACCGTCCGTTGGATCGCCCGAGGGTCAGGACCGTTCACCGTGACCGTCGACTCTCCCAAGGGTGGAGTGCACTCTCTCAGCAGGTGAGATGCTGACCCGAACCCTGCTCGTCCTGATCACGCTCCTGGTCGCGGCAGGCGCCTGGCGCCTCGGGCGCTGGTACTGGCGTCCCCGACTCGTGCTGCCGGATGCCCCGAACCTGGAACGCACCGCGGTCGGAATCAGGGTGCGCCTCGACGTCCGCAACGAGGGAGCCGGAAAGAGTCGAAACTGCCGAGCCGTCCTGGTCCGCTGCGAGAAACAGGAATCGAGCGGGTGGCTGCGAATCGAGCCTCGTCGAATCGAATCACCGGAGGATCCGAATCTGCCCGGAGCGGGTATTCTCCCGCACAGCTCGACACGGATCGAACTCGACCGGGTTCTCCCGGATGAGTCGGGCACGTACCGGCTCGAGATCGCCGTGCTAAACGGTGAGGAAAAGCGGTCCTCATACGTTGTAGATATGGAGACCGTTCTGTCCGGTGCGTCCCCCTGACGCGCCGCGGATGGTCGGGAGGGGATATGTGGAAGAGACACGCTGGTCCGGCCGAGAGCCGGGACCGTTCGACCGTTTCGACAGCAGCCCTGCTGCTGGCCGTCGCGCTGCTGGGAACCCTGACAATGGCCGGCTGCGGCAACTCCGATTCCCCGACCGATGCCGACCCGCCTGACCCGGAGATACCGGCCCTGGCCGATCCTCCCCCTGACGGGGCGGCCGCGGTGGCCACGATCACGGCAGCGGACCTGGCCACTCGCGTGGGGATCATCGCGGACGATTCGATGATGGGAAGATGGACCCCCAGTCCGGAGCTCCTGAAGACCGCTGGCTACCTGGCGGCGGAGCTGGATCGGCTGGGTCTGAGGCCGGACGGAACGGACGAGCGGGCAGAGTGCGCGGCGAGGGATATCGCGGACGAGCACTGCCCGTATGTACAGTGGTTCCTCGCACAGCCAGAGGACACGCTGCGGACCCTGAACGTGATCGCCTATCTCCAGGGCTCGGATCCCGTCTTGCGGGGCGAATACCTGGTGATCGGTGCTCACTTCGACCACGTCGGCATTCGCACGCCGGTCGCCGGAGACTCGATCTACAACGGCGCGGACGACAATGGTTCGGGTACGTCCGCGGTCCTCGAGGTCGCCGAGGCATTTGCCGCCCTCGCAACGCCACCGGCCCGTTCGATCATCTTCGTGCTGTTCAGCGGTGAGGAACGAGGCCTGCTCGGCTCACGCTACTACGCCAGCAGCCAGGAGGCGCCGATCGGCCAGGTGAAGGCCATGATCAACCTGGACATGATCGGCCGGAACTGGACGGACACCGTGGCGGCCGTGTATCAGCTCGACTCCGACATCTTCGAGCGAGCCGACCGGGTGGCCGACGCGCACCCCGAACTCAACATGAATCTCCTGACCGATCCGTGGCCCGGTGAGAATCTGGTCAACCGATCGGACCAGGCGCCGTTCATCCCGTACGGCGTGCCCGTGCTGTTCCTGACGAGCGGCCTGCACGAGGACTACCATCGGGCCACGGACGAGGCGGACAGACTCGACTACGAGAAGACGGCCCGCCTCACCCGACTGATCTTCTGGATCGGGTGGGAGTTCGCGGA
>JBATJK010000132.1:0-8342 GCA_049668445.1 Gemmatimonadota bacterium | reverse complement strand
CTGCGAAGCGGGCGCCCATCTCGACGGGAGCCAGCCACGTACCGAGGAAGTCGGCTCCGAAGCAGACGACGTGATCGGACTCGTTGATCGCGTACGTCGGGATCGCGTCGATTCCAAACGCGATTCCGTGCGCCGTGCGAAGCGCCTCGAGCCCAAGAGGCTCCCAGGGCATCCATGTGGCGCCAACCACGGCGGCCCATTCCTGGTAGAAGCGAGCGGCCGTACCGATGGCGGGAGGTGTGAGAAGAACGGTCGTGCCACCGGCCACGGCGGCACCGGCTGCCGCGATCCCATCGTCCCACGTCGCCTCGGCCAGGCCGTCTCCGGTTCGCTGCCGGGGGCCCGGCACCCGATCCGGATCGTACAGGTCCTGGAGCGTCGAGTGCGCCAGCGCCGACAGGCCTCCGACCGAGTTCCGTCCAGGATTGCCCTCGAGCTTGATCACCCGGCCGTCACGCACGCTGGCGTGGATGGCCAGGGGCTCGGGTCCCGCACCGGTCAGCAGGGTCGCGTAGGACACGTTCGTGCCCGGAACGATGTCGTCCGGCGGGATCAGGTATGGGATGAGCTTGTCACCGTTGTCGGGTGGGCCGCACGCTGCGGCCGCCGCCCCGGCACCCGCCACGCCCATAACCTTGAGGAACTGACGTCGGGTCGTACCCTCGCCCGTGTTCTCCACGGTCGTCGTTCCGTTCCCGCTATTATTCACGTCGCCGTCATTCATTCGGTCGTGGTCCGTGATCAATAGTGACAGGCGAAGCAGTCGATCGGGCCACGGTTGGCCCCGTACTGCTGATCCAGTCGACGCGGATACAGTCCGATCGGCTGGCGCTCGTCGGGTGTCTCAGGCGGCGGGAACTGCTCGATCAGCAGTCGGTCCGTCGCTACGTCCGTGTCCTCACCCACATCCCAGTGGCAATCGAGGCACCAGCCCATCTTGAGCGAGGAATACTTGTAGACCCGGTCCATCTCTTCGACCTTGCCGTGGCACTCCTCGCACTCCACCTGGCTCCGGATGTGCGCCCGGTGCGGGAACTGGACGAACCCGGGCACCGTGTAAACGCGTTCCCAGGGAACCGGCTCACCGGAGTCATAGTAGCCGCGCAGTCGCTGGATCGGCTCCAGGTTGGCGCCGACGATTCGGTGACACCCCATGCAGAGGTCGACCGCCGGCATCACAGCCACGGCCGTCTGATCCGAGCTCCCGTGGCAGTACTCACACTGCATCTCGAGTTCCTGCGTGTGGAACCGGTGACTGAAGGGGATCGGCTGCTCCGGACCTTCAGTCGCGTTCTCGTGAGCCGCGATGGCTTCGTCTGCAGTCTGCCCGGTGGGAGTACGCGGCTTGATCGGGTCGATCCTGGCCGGTGCCTCCTGAGGGGTATTCGCCGCCGCAGCCTCCTGTCCGGTGGCTTCCGGTGCCGTGCCCCCGAGGACAAGAAAAGCGACTGGCAAGAAGACGGTTGCGATCGCGGCCGCTGCGATAAACCTGTGGCGTACGGTCATTGGTCCCATCGGTGTTCGAACGATCCTGCGGCGGCGTCCGGTCGTCCCCGCCTGGCGACCCGCGCCGGTTCCCGAAATAGACGGGGCAAGGTATCAGATCTGGGGGTCGGCGCAAGACGGCCGCAAACCCTGCGAAGACCACTACGGTCGCAGTCTTACCTTGACCTGTTGAGACACCCCTACTACCTTCTTCGGTCTCGCGAGCGGGGGATCGATTCCTTCGCTCGCGCGCGCACGTTCGGGGGGCCTTAGCTCAGCTGGCTAGAGCGCTACGTTGACATCGTAGAGGTCACTGGTTCGAGTCCAGTAGGCCCCATCGATGCGGCTGTTTGATAAGTGGTTCGTCGTTGATTTTGGGGGCTGTAGCTCAGTTTGGTTAGAGTGCCGGTCTGTCACACCGGAGGTCGCGGGTTCGAGTCCCGTCAGCCCCGTTCACCCTGCAAAGGGGGCCGTAGCTCAGTCTGGGAGAGCGCTTGAATCGCACTCAAGAGGTCGCGGGTTCGAGCCCCGCCGGCTCCACTTCTGCCACCGTAGCTCAGCGGTAGAGCACTCGATTCGTAATCGAGCGGTCGTCGGTTCAATTCCGACCGGTGGCTTGGTGGTAGGCAAGATTCGCAGTACACGCAGGCATAGCTCAGCTGGTTGTTCGCAAGCTCGCGCGTGCTCAAGGTCGCTTCGCGACGGGAGCGCAGCTTCTCGGGCCCAGCTGGGTAGATCGATAGAGACTTGCAGGCATAGCTCAGCTGGTAGAGCGCAACCTTGCCAAGGTTGAGGTCGCCGGTTCGAATCCGGTTGCCTGCTTGAACGACCAGAGATCGGGGCGTGGCTCAGTCCGGTAGAGCGCTGCGTTCGGGACGCAGAGGTCCCCGGTTCAAATCCGGGCGCCCCGACTTCGAAAGGTCGATCGAGAGATCGGCCTTTTCGTATGAGGTCCCCGGTAACTCGCACGCTGGCGCGTGCTCAATGTCTCGGCGCGGTGCGCCTCGACTCCAAATCCGGGCGCCCCGACTTCGAAGGGTCGATCGTGAGATCGGCCCTTTTCGTATGAGGTCCCCGGTAGTTGTTCGCGCACAGGGCGCGCTCAATGTCTCGCTGTGCTCGACGGCGCACGCTGGCGCATTCGGTCAGCGTGGCCCAAGGCAGTACCAACCTGTCCCGTGATTTCGGCCAAACGGCGGTCTTTTGCACTCGATTCGCTGGCAAGCAACGTGCAACCACCACTCCGGGCACCACTCAGCCGGAGGATCCGCATGGGCCGAGACCGCAGCGCCGCTGTGGTCCTGGGGCTTGAGCCGACGGGCGAGCCCCTGACGCACCAGTTGCTTGGAGCGCGACTCTACCTGCACACGCTCGTGCGGGTCGGGTTGGCGATCACCCTGGTCGTGGGAGCCTTCGTGGGGCGCGATCTCGTCGGGATCGCCGATCTGGACGTCCGGGCGTTCATGATCCTCGCGGCTGTGATCCTCGTTTATGACGGAGTTGCATGGCTGCTGATCCGCCGGTTCCGCAGTCCCGGAGAGGCGGTGCTCCACTACCGGCGGCTCCAGCACCTGATGCACCTCACCATCGCCCTCGACTTCCTGGCGCTCACCGCGCTGGTGTGGTTGATGGGAGGGGCGCGTTCACCGTTCCTTGCCTTCTACCTTCTTCACGTGATCCTTGCGGCCGTCCTCCTGTCTCCGCGGGAAGCCGCGATCAGCACGATCGTGGCGTACGGGCTCCTGGCCGGGCTGGTCATCGGAGAGTGGGCCGGGGTGATTCCTGTTCACCGTGTCGAGGGAATCACGGCTGACGCGCCACTCGACGGCCGCTACGCGGGCTTGCTCCTGGCCGTGTACGGGATTCTCCTCGGGTCCGCTTCCTACATGCTGGTCACCCTGAGTCGAGCCCTGCAGATCGGGGAAGCCCAGATGCAGGCAACGCTCGTTGCGCTGGAGAAGGTGTCGGCGCTGAGGCGCGACTTTCTGCATATCGCCGTGCACAACATGGGGTCGCCGGTGGGTGCGGTAACGATGTTCCTCCAGAACTTGCGCGAGGGACTCGCCGGGCCCCTGAACGACAAGCAGGAAGGATGGGTCGATCGGGCGCTCTCGCGGCTGGATGGGCTGTCGCGGTTTCTGGTGGACCTCCGGGTTCTGGCTACGCTCGAGGCCGGTCGGCTCGAAGAGGAGATGGGCGAAGTTGACCTCTCGCCGATGCTGGCTGAACTGGTGGACGAGTATCAGGATATCGCCGCGGGGCGGCAGCAGAGCCTGCTGCTGGAGGCTCCCGCCGGATTGACCGTCTGGGGGAACGAACGACTTCTACGCGAGGCGGTCGTCAACTACATCACGAACGCCATCAAGTACACGGCCGAGGGGGGCATCATCCAGGTGCAGGGTGAGCGGGCGCGCAAGTTCGTCAGGGTGACGGTGGCGGATGACGGCCCGGGGATCGCACCGGAAGACCAGTCGCGGCTGTTTGCTGAATTCCAGCGACTCGCCCACCCGGGTGACGGTGACGCACCCGGCGGCACAGGCCTGGGTCTCTCGATCGTGCGCCGCGTCGCAGACGTGCACGGCGGGTCGGTCGGACTCGAGAGCCGGCTCGGCGAGGGCAGCCGATTCTACCTGGACCTACCTTCCGTCTGAGGCGATCAGCCCAGGCGTGCCTTCAGAATGGTGACCAACGACCTTCCCTCGATCGGCTTCTGGAAGACACCCGCCAGCCCCAGGGCACCGTAGTCGATGCTCGTGGCGAGGTCGTCCCCCACCGAACTCAACATGTAGATGGGCACATCGCAGCCGCGCGCCCGGAGGTCGGTGATCAGGCTCGTGCCAGCGTCAACTTCCTCCATCATCAGGTCCACGATCACGAGGTCAGGCTTCTCCGCGTCCCAGGCGCGGATGCCTTCTTCAGCGCTGGATGCGGCCACCATCTCGAAGTTGGCCGCCTCCAGGATCTCGCGTACCATGTCCTGGTAATCAGCGTCGTCCTCGACGTAGAGGACTACGTGCTTGCCTTCTCGCATGATGATGTTCGCTCCTCGAGAAACTCTTCGATGAAATCGAGTGCGGCGGACAGATTCCGCCTGGCTCGGTCTGACAATCCCTCGCCGAAACCGTCGAAGTCCTCTCCACGGATGGCCAGGACGTAGGCTTCAGGTCTCGCTTCCAGGTATTTCCACGCCATCGAGAGAACCGTCTCCGGGGCCAGCGAGTGCGTGGAGAATCGGGGTTCTCCGGCGGGTAGGACCGGGCGAAGCTCGAACGGGTCGGGGCACGACACGTCCGCGTCCACGAATACGACCACGTCGTGATCGGCCACCGCGGCCGCGTCCTCTGCCTGCAACTGGTACGCGGAGTCCACATCGACTCCCGGCAGTGCCTTGCGGTTCAGCTCCTCGGCGAGCCGGGGCCCAAGCCCATCGTCTCGCCGACCCGGGTTGCCGTAGCCGAGCACGAGCACCCTGATCGGCCCGGACCGGAGACGGGGCGCCGTCGGAATCAGGACGCCCATCTCAGCCTCGCTTCCTGCTGTCGAGGAGAGCGCCGGAGGCGTCCAGCAGGTCCACCGCCAGCGGCATCTGACCCAGCGCGTGCGTGGCGCAGCTCAGGCAGGGGTCGTAGGCGCGGATCGCCACCTCGACATGATTCAGAAGCCCTTCGGTGATCTCGCGACCCGAGAGATACTTCTTCGCCACGCCTTCCACCGCGCGGTTCATGGGCTCGTTGTTGCTGGTCGTCGAGACGATCAGGTTGGCCATGACGACCTGGTCGTTGTCGTCCACGATGTAGTGGTGGAACAGGGTACCACGCGGCGCTTCGATGATTCCCACGGTCTCGTTGCGGCGCTCGCCCTTCACCACCAGGTCCTCGCCCTGCAGATCCGGATCGTGGAGCAGTTCCTCTATCTTCTCGATCGAATGAAGCGTCTCGATCATCCGGGTCCAATGGTAGGCGAGCGTAATGTTGTTCGGCTTGCCGTCGGTGACGGCCATGAACTCCTGGCGCGCGGCCTCGGCCTCGGGCGTATCGATGAAATCACACGCGTTGACCCGGGCCAGGGGGCCCACTCGATACCAGCCGTCTTCCGGACCGATCGACTTGATGAACGGGAACTTCATGTACGACCACGGCTTCACTTCCTCGGCGATGTAGTCCGAGTACGACTGGTTGTCGACGTGATCGAAGATCGTATCGCCGCCGGCCGTGATCGCCCGGAGGCCGCCGTCGTACAGGTCCATCGCTCCGTCGGACCGGACGATGCTCATGTGGTTCGACTCGAACGAGCCGAAACCCATGGCCATTTCCAGGTTATCGACCGTGTAGTCGCGGGCGATTTTCACGGCTGCGCGGGCCCAGATCTTCATCTGGTCCAGGTCCACGAGGAGTTCATCCCGTTCCGCGATCGACAGGTTCTTGTTGATGCCGCCGGGGATCGCACCGGTTCCGTGGATCTTCTTGCCCGCGGTCATCCGAATGATCTCCTGGCCGTACTTCCGCATCATGATCCCCTGCTTGCCGAGCTCGGGGAAGTTGCCCGCGACGGCGATCACGTTGCGAACCGCGACGTCGGCCCCGAACCCGAACAGCAGGTCCGGCGAGGCCAGGTGGAAGAAGTGCAGGGAGTGCGACTGGAATATCTGCCCGTAGTGCATCAGTCGCCGCATCTTCTCAGCGGTGGGTGTCAGATTTTCCCCACCTACGATGCGATCCATCGCCTTGGCCGCGGCCAGGTGATGGCTTACGGGGCAGATTCCGCACAGCCGCTGAACGGCGACCGGCATCTCCCAGAAGGGGCGTCCCTGGATGAAGCGTTCGAATCCGCGAAACTCGACGATGTGGAGTCGCGCGCGTTCGACCTGTCCGGCGTCGTCGAGAAGGATGGTGACCTTCCCGTGACCTTCCACGCGGGTCACGGGCTCTATGACTACTTTCCGGGTCGTCGTCGTTGACACCTGGACCTCCCGGTCAATCGTACTTGATGAGTGAGTAGGGAAGCTCCACCGGCTCATCGCTGAGCAGCGCCGTCAGCGCGGCCCACAGCGTGTCGGCGGAGGGCGGGCAGCCCGGCAGGTGGTAGTCGATCTTCACCACCTCGTGCGCCGGGTACACCCGGTCCAGCAGGAGCGGTATGTCCTCGCTGGCCGGCATCTCGCCGCTCGGGTTGTAGACGGTGGGACCATCCACGTATGCCTCCCGCAGGCATTCCTCCAGGGGCACGAAATTGCGCATCGCGGGGATGCCGCCCATGGTGGCGCAGTCTCCCACCGAGATGAGGATGTCACACTGCTTCCGGAAGTCGCGAAGCACGTGCACGTTCTCCTCGTTACAACACCCGCCTTCGATCAGCCCGATGGCGCACTGCTCCTGGATTTCCTTGAAGTCGTTGATCGGAGACTTGTCGAAGTCCACCAGCTCGGCGAGCGCGAGAATCCGATCGTCGATGTCGAGAAGCGACATGTGGCAGCCGAAACAGCCCGCCAGCGATGTCGTCGCCACGCGTGGCTTCGCGACCGTCTCTGGACCCATTCCGCTGGAGCTCATGACCCCACCTCCCCCGTGGCTCGTTGCTCGATGTCCGATCCGATCGGTTCGTGGTCGTAGAGCCGCTCGCCGATCGGGACGCCGTACGCCCCCCGCTTCCGCATCAGGGCGCCCACCGGGCAGACGTCCAGCGCGGCGTCCGTGACGTCGAGGTCCGTGTCCTTGAGCCGAGCCGTCGCGTTTACGGACAGCTTCTTGTGTGGACCCCGGTGCTTGAATTGGAAGACCTGCTTCCCGTCGAGGTCCCGGGACGCCCGTACGCAGCGGGCACACAGGATGCAGCGATTCCGATCCACGATGACGTCGGGGTGGGACCCGTCCACCTCCCGCTGGAACCAGTGGTAGGGGAAACGCGGCGCCGTCACCCCAAACCGATAGGCCAGCGCCTGCAGCTCGCACTGGCCGCTCTTCTCGCAAGCCATGCAGAAGTGATTGCCTTCGACGAACAGCATCTCGACGAGAGCCTTCCGATGCTCCAGCAGCTCGTCGGTCTCGTTCTCAACGACCATTCCAGGGGACACCGGCTGGTAACAGGCTGACGCCGGTCTGCCGTTCGCGACGACCGTGCACATCCGGCAGCTGCCGTGAGGCGGAAGGCCTGGGAGGTGACACAGACGCGGGATGTAGACGCCCGCTTCGTCCGCCGCCTCGATGACGGTCTGACCCGACCGGGCGGCGATCTCGACTCCGTCAATATATATGGTGAACTCACTCATAGTTCTCTCTCCCACCAGCCGGGACGAACCCGTCGTCATCCGGATCTCGAGGGTCCGCGGCGGCGACACCGGCGAGGCCCGCAGCCTCTTGCACGGCCCGGTAGAGGTCGAAGGACCGACGCTGGCCGTCCGGCGCGTCGGCGACCCGGTCCTCGTAGAGATGACGGAAGTTCCGAAGGCTGCTCAATATCGGGTTCGGTGAGGTCTGCCCGAGCCCGCAGCGGCTGGTCTTCCTCACCGTATCGCCCAGCCTCTCCAGGTTCTCGAGGTCCTGGGGTTCTGCCCTGCCGGAGCGGACTCTCTGCAGCGTCTCGCGCAGCAGCACGTTGCCCACCCGGCAAGGAGTGCAGTAGCCGCAGCTCTCCTCGACGAAGAAGTCCATGAAGTTCTCGACGATCTCGAGCAAGTCACGATCGGGACCGAACACCATCATCGATCCGCCGGTCGGGAGGTCGTCGAAGCAGATCTGCCGGTCGAAGTCATCTTCGCCCACCATCTGACCGCTCGGCCCACCGACCTGCACGGCAACGGGTTCCTCGGCTCCGCACAGGTCCAGTACCTCGCGCACGGTCACACCGAACGCTACCTCGTA
>JBATJK010000131.1:0-15303 GCA_049668445.1 Gemmatimonadota bacterium | reverse complement strand
GCCGTGCAGGTGTTCTATCCGGACGAGTACAACGGCGCGTTCGCGGCCTGCCCCGACCCGATCGACTTCAGGGCCTACGAGCTGGTGAACATCTACGAGCACGAGAACGCCTATTTCGACATTGGACCGTTCGGTCGCATCGAGCGTCCGGCGCACCGGGACTGGCTCGGCAACGTCAGCTACACGGTGCGCAACGAAAACCACGTCGAGCTCGTGCGGGGGACGAAGGGCCGGTCCGGCGGCCAGTGGGACATCTGGGAGGCCACCTACTCTCCGATGGGGGACGACGGCTACCCGCAGCGCATATGGGACAAGCGGACCGGAGAGATCGACCGCGAGGTAGCCGAGTACTGGAGAGAGAATTACGACATCCGGCATATCCTCGAGCGTGACTGGGCCGAGATCGGGCCGAGCCTCGAGGGCAAGATCCATATCTACGCCGGTGACATGGACAACTACTACCTCAACAATGCCACCTACCTGATGGAGGAGTTCCTGGAGAGCACAACGGATCCGTACTACGCCGGCCTGGTGGACTACGGAGACCGCTTCGAGCACTGCTGGAACGGGGATCACGAGAACTCGAACGCGATATCGAGACTGCGCTACAACACGATGTACCTGCCCCGCATCCTGGAGAGGATTCGCGAGGCGGCCCCCCCGGGCGCGGACCTGATGAGCTGGAGGTACTGATGCGCAAATTCTGTGCGGCGTCGCTCGTGGCGCTGGTCTCTCTCGTCGCCTGGACTGGCCAGGCTTCGGCGGCACCCTTGAACGCGGACACGGTCCGGGTCCTCATCGTCTACCACAGCGAGACCGGCAACACGGAGGCGCTGGCGGAGGCCGCGGCCGAAGGCGCCCGGAGCGTGGAGGGCGCCTACGTCACAGTGAGGACGGTCGACGAGGCCACGAACGCGGATCTCGAGGCCTGCGACGCCCTGCTGATCGGATCGCCGACCTACTGGGGCTCGATGTCCACGCCGGTCAAGCAGTTCATCGATGGCCAGCGCCCCTTCATGGGGGACAAGGTGGGCGGGGCCTTCGCCACCGGGGGCAGCGACGGCGGCGGCAAGGAACTCGCCGTCCTGTCGATCCTGGCCGCCATGCTCAACAACGGGATGATCGTGGCGGGGCCGCACTACGAGGAAAGTGGTTTCCAATTCGGCAGCTTCGGTGTCGCGGCCACGACCGGGGTGGACAGTCCCGGCCTGGACGAGGCCGAATTGAGGCGGGCCAGGCTGCTGGGTGAGCGGGTGGCCACGGTGGCGAAGCGGTACCGGGCTGAGAAATGACCCTCGAATCCACGCCGGGGCCCCGGCAGGTTCGCTACGCCGGTGCCGCATCCACGGGCCTGCCGCCGGATCTCCTGCAGCGAGCCTCGAAGCGTCTGGGCCTCGCCGCCCTGATCTACGCCGGCACCTACTTCATGGCTTATTTTGGCGCCGCGCTCAGCGATCCGGTGCACAGGGCCAACTTGCTCGAACACCCGGCCACTCCGGTCGCGGCGGCCTCCATCGCTCTCGGTTTCGGGATCTACCTCCTATCGCGGTACGGCACGCTGCCGCCCGAGCGGCTGCTGGACATCGGGCTCGTCTTCGAGGTGGTCGGCGCCATCGGGATCGCGTGGGCCAACGTGTGGGGCAGCTGGCCCGAGATGGGGCAGTTCGGCAGCTGGTACGAAGAGCTTCGAACCAGGGCCGGCTGGGTAGGGATACCCTGGGAGTGTGTGTGGATCCTCCTGTTTCCGCTGATCGTGCCCACCACTCCCGGGAAGACGGTGCTCGCGTCGCTCGGTGCAGCGTCGGCCGGTGTCCTGGTTCTAACGCTGTCCAAGGCGTTCGGCGCCACCGCGGCCGACGTGCCGATGGCCGATCTGTTCTGGTACTACTTCTTCAGCACCTACCTGTGCGCCGCTATCGCCATCGTGATCTCGCGTGGCGTGTACCGGTACGGGAAGAGGCTCGCGAAGGCGCAGGAGGTGGGAAGCTACCGGCTCACGGAACTGCTGGGACGGGGAGGGATGGGTGACGTGTGGGTCGCCGAGCACCAGATGCTGGCCCGCCCGGCGGCGATCAAGCTGATCCGACCCGAGGCCCTCGGTTCCCAGGAGGCCGGTACCCGCGTAGTGGAGGAGCGGTTCAAGCGGGAGGCCCGGGCCACGGCGGCTCTTCGCTCCACGCACACCGTGAACCTGTACGACTTCGGCGTCACGGACGACGGAGCGTTCTACTACGTCATGGAGATGCTGGACGGGCTGGATCTGGCCACTCTGGTCGAGCGGTTCGGGCCCCTGCCGGCCGGCCGGGTCGTTCACCTGCTGCGCGGCGTCTGCCATTCCCTCGGTGAAGCCCACGGGCAGGGCCTGATTCACAGGGACGTGAAGCCGGCCAACATCTTCACCTGCCGGCTCGGTCCGGACCTGGACTTCGTAAAGGTGCTGGATTTCGGGCTCGTGAAGTCGACCGGCGAGGAAGCGGGCGCCGCCACCGCCCTCACTCAGGAGGGCTCCGTGGCCGGAACGCCGGCGTTCATGGCGCCCGAGATGGCCCTGGGGGACGGACGCGTGGACGGACGGGCCGACATCTACGCCGTGGGCTGCGTCGGCTACTGGTTGCTGACCGGGCAGCCGGTGTTCGCGGCCGAAACGCCGGTCGCGACCCTGTTGAAGCATGTGCAGGAAGCGCCCATCCCGCCCTCGCGCCGCACCGAGATGGACATTCCGGAAGACCTGGACGCCGTGATCCTGGCCTGCCTGGCCAAGGATCCGGCCGAGAGGCCGCAGACGGCCGAAGATCTGGACGCGCGACTCGCGGCCTGCTCGGTCACCGCCTGGACCAGGGAACAGGCGGAGGAGTGGTGGAAACTGCACGGCAGGGGCCTGCAGTCACTCCGGTGACGAGCTTCCTTCCTGGTAGTCGGTCAGGTTCAGAGCCACAGCGCCGATGGCGGCTGAGGTCTGCACCTTCACGATGATCCGCCGCTCGTCGTCCGAGATCCAGACACGTGGCTTCCGGTCCTCGCCGAACACTTCGAGTTCCGGGATGATCGGCTCCACCACGATCGTCTGAAACCGTCCGGCAGGCACACGAATCTCCTCGCGGCCCAGAACGCGAACAACGATCGGATTCGACTGGGGCTTGAAGTACCGCTCCATCCGACTCTCGTCTCCCGGCTCCAGAAGCAGCGTTCGGACCAGGAAGAGGAACGCGATCTCGTCGATCGCGTCCTCGGGCATGGGACCGCCATCCTCGAAAGTGGACGGTTCGTAGGATTCGAGATCCTCGGACCAGCTTTCGGCCGTATAGACCCCGGCAACCGGATCCAGTTCGTATCGATCCCTCGTTCGCCGGGAACCTTCCCGGATTCGTCTCTCGAATCGGATGGAACGGAAGTGCTCCGTGTCGATCCAGCTCGAGAAATCGTTCTCTATTCGGTAGAAGGGCGGCCCGCCTTCGACCTGCAGGGAAGTCCTGACCACTTCGCGTCCCCCGATGGTCTCGATGTCCCGCACCGTCAGACGGGCTTCCCCGAGTTTGAAACGTCCGAAGGCCACGCTGTAGGTGGCTGTTTCACCCGGGGCGAAACTCCAGGCGGTCTTAGAGTCGGGCTCGTCGGCCGGCATCTCCATCGGGGCCAGGCCCTGGCCGAGCGCCGGCGCGGGGATGGACGCAGCCAGGAGAGCGACGAGTGCCGCAGATGCACAGAGGCACCGTCCCTTCGTGATATGCCGAGTCATGGTGGCTTTCTGAAGGAGGACGGCGTGCATGCCCGTGTCGCATGACCCAATATAACCAAAGTGGAACACGGCTGCCGCGAAGCGCGCAGTGCGAGGACCCGTCGAAGCGCGAAAGCGCTGAGACATTACGCGAACGAAGTGAGCGGACAACCTTTCCCGTCCTTCCCGACACTCAAAGTCGAGATGAGAGCGCAAGCGGTGGTACCGATAACCGACCAGGTCCTGGCGGAACGTGTCGTGGGAGTCGGCGACGAGTCCGCGTTCCGCGAGTTGTACCGCCGCCATACGCCGCGACTGTATCAGTTCGTCCTGCGCGTGATGGGCGGGGACGAGCTGGAAGCCGAGGACGTGGTGCAGGACACGTGGATCAGGGCCACCCGCAACCTCGCCCGATTTCGCTGGGAGTCGCGGTTGGACACGTGGCTCACCGGCATCGGGCTCAACCTGTGTCGCAACCGGCTGCGCACCAGCGGTCGCTGGACCGACCTGGACGAAGGCACGCTTCGCCGCGTCGAGGCCCCCGCGGGCGAGGCCCGAATCGACCTGGAGAAGGCCATCGGGATGCTTCCGGCCGGTTATCGCACCGTGCTCATCCTCCATGACATCGAAGGCTTCAAGCACTCGGAGATCGCCGAGCGCCTGGGCGTGTCGGAAGGCACGTCCAAGAGCCAGCTGTGGTCGGCCCGGCGCCAGATGAGGCGTCTGCTGGGGTCCGGCCACCCTGAGACGGGAGACGTTCAATGACGGACCACGAACTTACCGCCGAAGAGCGACAGGCCCTGGACGGGCTGCCCCGCGAGCGGGAACCGGGGCGCATACTGGAGGAGCGCACGGTAAAGGCAATCCGCGAAGAGGGTCTGCTCGCTGGAGCACAACCCGCCACCCGGATCGATGAGCGACACAGGCCGTGGTGGCGTTCCGCCGCGGCGATCGCGGCCGGCATCGCCCTGTTCGCGGGGGGGCTCTCGGTCGGGCAGATCCTGGGGGCCAGGCAGACGGCCGACGCGTTCCACAGCGTCTTCGAGGACGGCGACGTACTGCTGGCCTCCCAGGTGCAGCGCGCGGGGTCCGACTATGTCGCGGCCCTGGCGGCCATGACCGCGGCAGATGGGGGCGCGGCGGCGGACACCAGCCAGGCGCTCGAAGTGGCGCTTACGGCCCTGTGGGCAGCGGCCAACGAGATCGTGCGGCTGGCGCCGGATGATCCCGTCACGGCCCGCATACTCCAGGGTTTCGAGGCGAAGGCGCAGGAATCAGCGGACTACGGAGCTGCCGGGCAACTCCTGGTCGAGTTCTAGAGAGGGGAGGGCAAGATGAACGGGATGAAGAACGCGATCATGGTGGCCGGCGGACTGTCGCTGGCTTTTGCAGGGCAACTCGTGGGACAGGTGGGAGTGAGCGCTCAGGTGTGCCCTGACGGCCTCCCGCCACGCGGTGCCATCGGGATCTCCAGCTTCGAGTGCACCAACTGCACGATGACCACGGACGGTGGCGATAGGACCTGGGACTTCAGCTCGGAACCGATCGTGCAGGCCGTCACGCCCGGCTCGCCGGCATACGGGAAGATCCGTGAAGGCGATGCGATCGTCGCGGTGGATGGGCACCTGATTACGACGGGAGAAGGCGGGCGCAGGTTCGGCAACATGATGCCGGGCCAGTCGGTGTCGGTGGTCGTACGCAGCGGGAATCGCGAGAAGACCGTGGTGGTGATTCCGGAACCCGAGTGCTCGCGGAGGGGGACGCACGCAGAGGCGCCGGCCGTGGCTGCCTCGCCTGCCGTGCCGGGTGTCCCCGCTGCCCCGGCGGCCCCCAGTGCGGGCGTGGCGGTGGGTGTGGGGGTTCCCCGCGCCGCCGTGGCCCCGCGGGCCGAAGCCTATGCAACCGGCGTGGCCGTATCTGCCGGTCCCGTTCCGAGACCCACCTACACGCTGCTGCCGTCGGGGTGGTTCGGGTTCGGGATCCAGTGCACGAAATGCCAGTGGAGCGTCGAGGAGGAGACCGGGCTGTCCGAGTGGGAGTTCAGTGCTCCTCCCGAGATCAGTTCGATCCAGGCCGGCAGTCCCGCGGCGGCGGCGGGTCTGCGGCGCGGAGACGTGCTCCTGGAGATCGACGGCGAGCCTCTGGTCAGCGAAAAGGGCGGGCAGCGCTTCGGGTCCGTCGAGCCGGGTCAACAGGTTCGCTGGACCTACCGGCGCGGCGGCGAGACGCGGACCACCACGGCGACGGCCGGCCAGCGACCGAACATGCCGCCGCCTCCGCCCCCGGCACCGGAGCCGGACCAGGAGCCACTCGCGTACACCGGAGTAGCGCGGGCCTATATTTCGAGCGCAACCAACAAGCTCCGGTACTCGGGCCTCGTCGGAGCAACCAGCGTCGAAGTGAGAGGCACCGGTTCGGTGGTCGTCAACATCATCGAACCGGGACGCGAGATCGAGATCGTGACGTCCGATTCGCGCACCAGGATCCGGATGGACGACCCGAAGTAGGCAGGAACCGCGCTCGGCCGATGTGACACCCTGTCACCCCCGGGCCGCCTGGCGCCGACAACATGGCGCTGCGGCTGTCCGGGGGTTGGTGCGTCGTGGAACCGGTTCGCCGCCGACTCTGCAGGCTGTCAGCTTCGCAAGCTCAATGCCCACAGCCGACTGCACGATTCCGCGGGCGACGTCCCCGGCGCGATCTCGTCCTCCGCGCCAGCCGCACGACTCTTGCTCCTGAGATTCAGTTCAACTCAGCGGCACGACACAGCGTTGATCAGGGAGCGGATCCATGCGACACCCAGTGCGTTTCCTCGCGGTCCTCATGGCCGCGGTACTCGTCACCCCGGCACTTCTGACGGCCCAGTCGGCGACCGAGGTAGACGAACGCCAGGCCTTCTTCGACGAGATCCAGGCCCCGAACTGGCTGGGCACGGACATCGACCACACGCCGATCAAGAGGCAGCGCGGCGGAAGCTGCTGGAGCTTCTCGACCGTGGCGTTCCTCGAGTCCGAGGTGCTGCGGACGAACGAGGATGTCGTGGCGGCCCTCAAGGAAGCCAGAGAAGACCTCGACCTGTCCGAGTACTACGTCGTTTACTGGGCCTACGTCGAGAAGGCTCGCGAGTACGCCCGCAGGAAGGGTGAAAACGCCCGCTTCACGGACGGCGGATTGAGCCACGATGTGACATGGCTGGTCGAGAAGTACGGCATCGTCCCCGAGGCCGATTTTGCCGTGGTCGAGGACTACAGCGCCATGCGCACGGACCTCAACGCGGTGCTGAAGGCCCACGAGGAGAGCGGTGACTGGACCGAGGACGTCGTGGTGGCCGAGATCCGCGAGGTCCTGGATCGGCATCTCGCCCCCCCGCCGGAGACGATCACCGTGGCCGGCCAGGTCATGACCCCGATCGAGTACGCGACCGAGTACCTGGCCCTCGATCCGGCCGCGTACTGGGAGATCACGTCGTATACGGACGTGCCGTTCTATGGGCGGGGAGAGCTGGACGTTCCCGACAACTGGTGGGACTACGACGGCTACTACAACCTCCCGCTCGACGACTACATGCAGACCATCAACCAGGCACTCGACGCGGGCTACCCGGTGGTGATCGACACCGACTGGGGTGACAAGGGCGCTTCATGGAACGGGGCCGGCATCGCGGTGATTCACCCCGACCAGCTCGACGGAGCGGCGATCGACCAGGCGTCGAGGCAGCTCGACTTCGTTGAAGGCCGGACCACCGACGACCACCTCGTGCTGGCCGTAGACCACCGCGTGGTGGACGGAGTGGACTGGTACCTGATCAAGAACTCGCACGGCACCAGCTCCGGCCGGCGCGGCTACGTGTGGATCCGCGGGGACTGGATGGCCATGCGGGTGCTGGCTTACATGGTGCACCCCGACGCCCTCGACCCGAGCCTCGTGGACCAGTTCGGGGGCGATCGCTAGTCCCGATCAGGGTGCGCGAGGAATCCATCGCGCACCTCTGGTGTAGGAAGTTGCATAGGGATGACCCTCCCAAGGAGGTAGGCATGCTCCAACTCATAGGCATCCCGCTCGTCGTCGCCGCGTGGGCTGTACCCATCCTGTTCGTCCTCACCCTGGGGTTCCTATTCAGCCTGGCCGTGTTCCGGCCCCTGTTCCTGGCGTGGTCGCACGCCTGGGATGCCACGGCCGCATGGGTGAACCGGGAAGTGCAGGCCATGGCCGAATGGGTCCTGTCGCGTACCTACGTGTATGCTGTCCGGCATACGCGAATCGACTGAGCTGATTCCGACTGGTACTAAAGTACGATTGTCGGTTATTCGGATATTCGTATGTTTATCCTTGTGAAATAAATCACGAAGCGTGAGCCGTCCGGAAACTCAATGCCTGGCGGCTTTTCATGGGGAATGAACATCCGGTAATCCGGATAGGCGGAAACGGGGAATCCACATGATGACCGATCCGCAGGACCTCAAGCGAGCCGCCCGAGTGTTCAAGGCGCTCTCGCATCCCGGCCGCCTCCAGATCGCTTGTCTTCTCGGATCTGGCAGATACCCGACGCAGCGGGACCTGATCGAGGCGTTGGGTTGGCCCCAGTCCACTGTGGCGCGTCACGTGGGCGCTCTGCGCGCGGGAGGCCTGGTGACGGCCCGCCGGTGCGGAACGGAAGTGCACCTCGAACTCGTCGAGCCCGTCGCGCAGGAGTTGATGGGGGCGGTGTGCGAGTGGGTGCACCCGGAGACCGGAGAACACTTCAACCACAGGCTCGGCGAGCTATCACATGAAGCGTAGACAATTCATCCGCGTAGGCTCGTACGGCGCCGCGGGCGCCGCCGTGGCCGGCGGATTGACGACCGACTGGTACGGTCGATATGCGAATCCGATCGCGGACCCGGGAACCGACGGAGACCGGGTCGTACCCTCGTTCTGCGAGCTGTGCTTCTGGAAGTGCGGCATCCTGGCGCACGTGCAGGACGGCCGCGTCACCAAGATCAAGGGGAATCCGAAGGATCCTCTTTCGAACGGCCACCTGTGCCCGCGCGGGGCCGGTGGCACCGGACTGTTGTACGATCCCGACCGCCTGCAGAAGCCGATGGTGCGGCGCGACAAGCGCGGCGCCCAGGTCTTCGAGGAGGTGTCGTGGGACGACGCCCTCGGCGTCGTGGCCGAGAACTTCGAGCGCATCAAGGCCGAGCACGGGGCCGGCGCACTGGCCCTGTTCTCGCACGGGTACGGCGGCAGCTGGATGAAGCACCTGTTCAAGGCCTACGGCTCGCCCAACATCGCCGCGCCTTCGTACGCCCAGTGCCGCGGTCCGCGTGAGGTCGGTTTCGACCTCACGTTCGGGTCCGGCGTCGGCTCGCCCGAGAACACGGACATTCGGAACGCCCGCTGCCTGGTGCTGATCGGCAGCCACCTGGGCGAGAACATGCACAACACCCAGGTGCAGGATTTCGCGGACGCGATCCGAAACGGGGCGGACATCATCACGGTCGACCCGCGCCACTCGGTCGCCGCCTCGAAGTCACGCTGGTGGCTCCCGATCAAGCCGGGGACGGACACGGCCCTGCTGCTGGCCTGGATGAACGTGATCATCGGCGAGGGGCTGTACGACCGCGACTACGTCGAGACGTACGCCTACGGATTCGAACAGCTCTCGGAGCACGTGAAGGCGTTCACTCCGGAGTGGGCGTATCCGCGCACCGGAATCGAGCCCGACGTGATCCGGCGCACCGCCCGCGCGATGGGCGCTGCTCGCCCGGCGACGCTGGTCCACCCCGGCCGGCACGTCACCTGGTATGGAGACGATACCCAGAGATCGCGGGCGATCGCGATCCTGAACGCGCTTCTTGGCTCGTGGGGCCGTAAGGGCGGGTTCTTCATCCCGTCGCAGGTGTCGATCCCGCCTTACGAGTATCCGGGCTACCTGCCGCACGACGACCAGGCCGCTGACCGACCGGCGCCGAGCGACTACCCGCTCGCCGACCAGGTCCTCGCGCAGGGCGTCTGCGATGCGACGGTTCCTGGAGTCGTCGGCGACTCCCGGATCAAGGCGTGGATGGTGTACGGTTCCAACCTGCCCACCACGCTTCCCGACCCGGAGAACACGTACAAGGCGATCCAGGAACTCGACTTCCTGGTGACCGTGGATGTGCTGCCGGCCGAGATCGTGGGCTGGTCGGATGTAGTGCTTCCCGAGGCCACCTACCTCGAGCGGTGTGACGAGCTGTTCGCGCCGTGGTGGCGCGAGCCCTACGTGGCGGTCCGGCAGGAGGTCGTGCCGCCGATGTACGACAGCAAGCCGGGCTGGTGGATCGCCCGTGAACTGGGCAAGCGGATCGGGCTGCCGGAGTTTTTCCCGTGGAAGGACTCTGAGGAGTACGCGAAGACGCGTCTCGAAGCCGCCGGACTCGACTGCGACGTGATGCGGGCCGACGGCGTGATCCTGGGCGAACCCGCCCCCCTGTACTTCGAAGAGGGCGCGCTCCCCGAGTTCTACACCGACTCGGGCAAGATCGAGCTGTACTCGCCCAAGCTGGCGGCGCTGGGATTCGATCCCATGCCGACCTACGACCACTCGGCCCTCGAGGAACCGCCCGAGGGTTACTACCGCCTCCTGTTCGGGCGCGCACCGGTGCACACGTTCGGGCGCACCACCAACAACCGCCTTCTCTCGGAGGTGTACCGGGAGAACGAGGTGTGGGTGAATCGCGACGTGGCCCGCCGCTGGGGTCTCGAAGACGGTGAGCGGGTGTACCTGCAGAACCAGGACGGCAAGCGTTCCAGCTTCTCGGCGCCGGTCAAGGTGACCGGTCGCATCCGGCCGGACGCCGTGTACGTGGTGCACGGATACGGGCGGCGAGCTCCGAAGCTGAGGTTCGTGCACGGGAAGGGAATCGACGACAACGAGCTGATCACCCGCTACAAGGTCGATCCGATCATGGGCGGGACCGGCATGAACGTGAACTTCGTGACCTTCCTCCGAGCTGACGCCGAGGAGGTGGTGGCATGAGCGCCGTCAGCTACGGCATGGTCGTGGACACGCGCACCTGCGTGGCCTGCGCGGCCTGCGTCATCGCCTGCAAGACGGAGAACGACGTGGCCGAGGGCTTCTCGCGCGATTGGATCTTCACCGCCACCACGGGCTCGTTCCCGAACCTGGAGATGGAGATCCGCTCCGAGCGCTGCAATCACTGCGAGGACGCGCCCTGCGTATCGGTCTGTCCGACCGGCGCCTCGCACTACGGGCCCGGAGGCACCGTCCAGGTGACCGAGTCCAAGTGCACGGGCTGCAAGGCCTGCATCGCGGCCTGCCCGTACGACGCGCGGTTCGTCGATCCGCGTACCGGGTCGATCGACAAGTGCACGTTCTGCGTTCACCGGGTCGAGAACGGGACGCCGACGACGGCGTGCCAGGAAGTGTGTCCCACGAAGAGCATCTACTTCGGGGACCTCGACGACCCCGAGAGCGAAGTGTCCCGGCTGCTGAGGACGCGGCAGGCGTACGCGCTCCTGTCCGACGCCGGGACCCGCCCCAAGCACTTCTTCCTGAAGTGATATAGCGATGCAAGAGACGACCACGACGCGCGTCAACGCGCTCATAGATCCGAGCATGCACATCTGGCACTACGAGGTGCCGGTGTACCTGTTCCTGGGCGGCCTGGTGGCCGGGTTGATGGTGATCACCGGCCTGTGGATGCTGCGGGGCCCCGACGGCCCACGGTCCCGCGCACTTTGGCTCATGCCGTGGGCGGCTCCCGCGCTGATCAGCGTGGGCATGCTGTTCCTGTGGCTCGACCTCGAGAACCCGTTCAACGCCTTCCGGTTCTACTTCACGTTCGAGCTGACCTCGCCCATGTCGTGGGGCTCGTGGATCCTGCTCGGCGTGTACCCGGCTTCGATCCTGCTCGCCTGGGCTTCGACCCCGGCCGACACCCGGGACCGGTGGCTCATGCGATTGTCGCGCGTGCCGGGTCTCGGAAGGCTGGACGCCTGGGTCAGCGGCCACGTGCCGGCGCTCGCCGGCCTCAACGTGGTCCTCGGCGCCGCGCTCGGCGTGTACACGGGTGTCCTGCTGGGGACGATGGCAGCCCGGCCCCTGTGGAACTCGGCCATTCTCGGCCCGCTGTTCCTCGTGTCCGGCCTCAGCACCGGGGCGGCGTTCATGATGCTGTACCGCCTCGAGCGCAGCGAGAAAGAGCTGCTCAGCCGAGTGGACATGGGCCTGATCTCGGTCGAGCTGCTGCTGCTCGCCCTGTGGATGATCGGTCTCGCGGCGGGCGGCGCGGCTTCGCGGGCTGGCCTCCACACGATCATGGGCGGTCCCTACACGGCGGCTTTCTGGACCCTGGTCGTGGCCCTCGGCCTGCTCACCCCGCTGATCGGGGAATGGCTCGAGCACAGACACTCCGCGGTTCCGGCCCGGCTCACGGCGGCGCTGGTTCTCATCGGCGGACTCGCACTTCGCTGGATCATCGTGTACGCGGGACAGCACTCGGGCTGGGTCAGTGACCTGGCCTCGCGATAGAGGAGACCTGGAGATGGAAGCAAGGAGATACTGGAACCCGTACGTGGCTGGCGTACTGCTGGGACTCACGCTGCTCGCGACGTTCCTGGTCGCCGGAAACGGCCTGGGTGCCAGCGCGCTGCCCAAGCGGACGCTGGCCCTGGCAGCTCACGAAATCGCCCCCGCGTGGACCGAAGCCAACCCGGCGATCGGCGGCTACGTGGCGGACGGGGCGAACCCGCTGCGGAACTGGCTTCTGATCGAAGTGATCGGCGTCGTGATCGGAGGGTTCCTCGGAGCCATGAGCGCCGGCCGTTTCCAGGTGAAGGTGGAGAAGGGTCCGAACATCTCGACCCGCGGCCGCCTGCGCTACGCGCTCGGGGGCGGGATCGTGATGGGCTTCGCGGCCGCCCTGGCCCGCGGCTGCACCTCCGGGCAGGCCCTGAGCGGCGGGGCCATGCTCGCAACCGGTAGCTGGGCCTTCATGATGATGGTATTCGCCGGCGGGTACGCGTTCGCCTACCTGGTGAGGAGGCAGTGGATATGAGCACCGCGATCTTCCCCCTCACCTTCGCGTCGGAGGAGCTGTACCTCCTCACGGCGATCGGCCTGGGCTTCCTGTTCGGGTTCTCGCTCGAGCGGGCCGGGTTCGGGAACGCCCGCAAGCTGGCGGCGCAGTTCTACCTGTACGACATGACCGTGTTCAAGGTCATGTTCACGGCGATCCTGGTAGCCATGGTCGGCCTGTATGCGCTGAACGGGCTCGGCCTGGTGGACATGTCGATGATGTGGATCAACCCCACCTTCATGTGGGCGCAGGTCATCGGCGGATTCCTGCTGGGGGTGGGCTTCATCGTGAGCGGCCTGTGTCCCGGGACGTCCGTGGTATCGGCGGCCTCGGGTCGGATCGACGGCGTGGTGGCTTTCGTTGGAATCTTCATCGGGACCGCCGTGTTCGCGATCGCCGTGGATGTGGTACCGGGAATGGAAGCCCTGTACAACGGCGGCTCGATGGGGGTTTCGATACTGCCTGAGCTGCTTGCCGTTCCGACGCAGCTGTTTGTACTCGGCGTGGTGATCATGGCCGGAGCCGCGTTCGTCGGGGCCGAGAAGGTCGAGAAGATCTTCCAGCGGAAGTACGGCATGATCGAGCTTGAGCCGACGGTCACCCGCCGCACCCCGCGCCTGAAGTTCGCCGTCGCCGGTTCACTGGCCCTGGTGGCCGTGTTCGCGGCGTTCGCGCCGCCGCGCACGATCGAGCGCCCCGCGCGGCCCATGGATTCGATCGAGCCGCTCGAGCTGGCCGAACTGATCATCGCTGGCGATCCGGATCTCAAGATCCTCGATTTCCGCACCATCGCGGGCGAGGACGGGGCCGAGTCGATTCCCGGGGCTTGTGGCTGCGGTACGGATATCGATATGGCCACCGAGACCGCGAACTCCGTGCCCCCCGGCACGAAGATCGTGATCTACGACGACGTCGGAATCTGGAGCGAAGTGCCCGGGGCCTGGCCCGAGACCGTTGAATACCGCTACCTGCGTGGGGGCTATGCGGCGTGGGAGACCGACGTGCGAACCGCAGCCGAGCCCACGGGTCACACGCTTGCCGAGCGCGAGCGTATCGAGCGCCAGAACCAGATCTCGGCCTACTTCACCGGTGCGGCCGTGCAGACGACCAGCACCTCGGCCCCACCTCCCGTGATGCCGATGGGCGGGGGCGCCAAGAAGAAGAAAGCTGGCGGCTGCTGACACTCATGGAACCCGCGGCGTATAATCACACACACGCGGGCCGGGTGAATCGGGCCCGCTGCACGAGATACGAGGAGAACTGAACATGGCGCTGTACGACTACTACTGTGAAGCGAATGATCGCACCGTCGAGGTGCGGCACGGCATGTCCGAGTCCGTGAAGACGTGGGGCGAGCTGTGCGAGATGGCTGGAATCGACGCGGGGGACACCCCTGCCGACGCTCCCCTGCGCAAGCTGATGGGCGCCCCGGTGCCGATGACGGGCGGTTCGACGGGGTCCGATTCCGCCCCGGCCTGCGGAACTGGCGGCTGCTGCCCGTACAACTGAGCCGGGCGTGACTCCTCCGGAAGGCGACCCTCACGATTCCACCCTGGATCCGGACGACTGGTCCGAGGTCCGGCGGCTCGGACACGAGCTGCTCGACGACCTCGTGGACCAGCTTTCCACTGTGGGCGAGCGGCCCGCGTGGACGCCCGTACCGGAGCAGGTGAAAGCGCGGCTGGAGCAGCCGGCCGCGCGACTTCCGGCGGACTTCTCCGATGTCCTCGAGGAACTGAAACGCGACATCCTGCCCTACGCCACGGGCAACATCCATCCCCGATGGTTCGGCTGGGTGCACGGCTCCGGCACCGTCGAAGGTGCACTCGCGGAACTGGTGGCCGGCTTCATGAACTGCAACGTGGGCGGCCGGGATCACGGTGCGGTCTACGTGGAACGCCAGGTCATCGGATGGCTGGCGGATCTGTTCGGGTATCCCGCCGACAGCAGCGGTCTGCTGGTCAGCGGAACCTCGATGGCCATGCTCCTGGGACTCGCGGTGGCGCGCGAGAGCGTGTCCCCGGGCGAGATGCGGACGAAGGGGCTCGCGGCGGCTCCGGGCCCGCTGGTCTCCTACGCCTCGGACGGAGCGCACGTGTCGATCCGAAAGGCCCTGGAGTTCCTCGGCCTCGGGGCCGATTCCTTGCGCCGCGTTCCAGCCCACCCGGTATCAGGCCTGAATCCGGTCGCCCTCGAGAAGATGATCGAGAAGGACCGAGCGGCGGGCCTCCACCCGTTCTGTGTGGTCGGCACGGCGGGCTCGATCACCACGGGTGCGATCGACGACCTGAACGCCCTGGCCGACATCTCCGCCCGCCACGGTCTGTGGTTCCACGTCGACGCGGCCTTTGGCGGGGCACTGATGCTCAGCGAGAAACTGCGCCCCCGCCTGGCCGGCATCGAACGGGCGGACAGCCTGGCCTTCGATCTTCACAAGTGGATGCACGTTCCCTACGACGCCGGGTGCGTGCTGGTGCGCGACGCCGAGGCACACCGGTCCACGTTCTCGGCCGACCGGAACTACCT
>JBATJK010000130.1:0-8905 GCA_049668445.1 Gemmatimonadota bacterium | reverse complement strand
AAGCTGATCGACGATCTCCTCAGCTACTCACGGGTGGAGACCCATGGGAAGCCCTTCGAAGAAGTCGACGCGAAGAGCGCCTTCGACTGGGCGATCACCAACCTGGAGGTCGCCCTTGAGCAATCCGGAGGCCTTGTCACGTGTGACGAACTGCCCAGGGTCACGGCAGAGCCGACCCAGCTCGGTCAGCTGTTTCAGAATCTGATCTCCAACGCCATCAAGTACGGCCCCGAGGAGCGGACGGAGATTCACGTCGGCGCGGTTCGCGAAGAAGACGGCTGGCGCTTCTCGGTATCCGACAACGGCGTAGGGATCGCCGGGGAGGACCTGGAGCGCGTATTCGAGCTCTTCCGCCGGCTCGAGTCCGGGTCCTCGGAGCCGGGAACCGGCGTCGGCCTGGCGGTCTGCACGCGGATCGTAGGCCGGCACGGTGGGCGGATCTGGGCGAAGTCCGAGCCGGGCCAGGGCTCGACGTTCTACTTCACGCTTCCCGACCAGGGACAAACGCCTGCCTGACGAGAACTCGACTCCTTCACTTCCACTACGTACCTCGCAGAATGCCGGTAATTCGCCGCGCATGTTTTCATACCGTCTGTACCAATATTGACATGCGCGTCGTAAACTATTGTCGTATACGATAGTTACGATTTCATGTCGTCCACGGTTCATATGGGAACCGATCGGCCTGCCTCTTGCCCCCCAGAGCGGGTGCGGCGGGGTGGCGATCATGCCTGTATTCAGGCGAAGCAGGGACCCAGAAGCGCGGAGATCGGCATGAAGGTGGATCCACGGTTGCAGACGGTCGCGGCACTCGTGCTCGACTCGGACGCGGAGTTCGTAGAGAGGCTCGCGGAACGCATGTCGAGCCTGGGGTGCCACATCGAGTCCGTCAGCGCTCCCGAACACCTTGAGGAGGAACTGCGGGAGTATCGCCCGGCGTGCCTGGTTCTCGATCGGGATGAGCCGGAAGGCGACGCCCAGGCGATCCTCGGTAGCCTGCGCGCGTCCGCGGACTGGGCGGCAATTCCGATCTTCGTGACGGGCCGTCGCCTGGGCACGGACGCAGCCCTCGCTGCCTTCGGAGCCGGAGCCGACGCGGCCCTGTCCAAGACGCGGTCGGAGGGCATGGCTGAGCTAGTGGCGCGGATCCTGGGTGCGGCCCGCAGGGACACGGAATCGACGCATCCTCCTGTCGCTCCTCCCGTACCCGAAATCTCGGACCTGGTACCGGATGACGATGTGCCGGATGTCGTGGTCGTGGAGGACGATGTCGCCCTCATCGAGATGCTGGACTACTCGCTCGGAAACCAGGGCTACGAACTCGCCTTCTACTCGAATGGACGGGACGCGCTCGAGGCACTGCTGGAGATGCGCACGGGTTCCCGCAAGCCGGTCGTACTCCTCGACGTCGACCTGCCGGGAATGGATGGCTTTCGAGTCCTTCAGGAGCTCTCCTCGAACCGCCCGGGCGACTTCCAGGTCATCATGGCCACGATGCACAGTAGCGAGGCCGCTCAGGTGCTGGCCATCGAATCGGGTGCGGTCGACTACATCGTGAAGCCGATCAGCCTGCCCATCACGCTCGCCAAGATCGATCGCCTGGTGCAACCGGAGGTGCGCCGTTGAGCACCAAGGTCCTGGCCACCATCGCGATATCGCAGGGACTGTTCATCGGGCTGCTTCTGGTCCTGCTCGTCTCGCGACGACTGGTCCTGGGCGTGCGTTCACACCGGGCGCGGCAATACGGCGAGCTGGCGAGGCGCGCCGCGGCGCGGTGGCTGGCCGGCGAGGTGGACGACGCGCACCTGCGCTCCCGGCTGGAGCCGCTCTCTTTTTCACAGCTCTCCTGCTTTCTTCAGAAGCACTCGGCACAGGTGGGCGGAGCGGACTGGGAACGTCTCGCCGAGGTCGCGCGGAGCACGAGCTGGTACGACCGCGTTCGAGGCAGGGCCGGTTCAAGGCTCTGGTGGCGGCGGCTTCTGGCGGCGCGAGCCCTGCGGGTGGTGGCTACCGAGGAAGACCTCTCTCGGATCGAGGCGTTGCTTCGCGACGACGTGGGTGCTGTCCGTCGGGCCGCCGTGTCGTGCCTGCGACGGGTCCGATCGCCAGGGCTGGCCGAAGCCGCGCTGGACATGGCCGCGCGCGAGCCCCGGATATTGAGAGACCAGATCTTGGAGACGCTGGTGCGCAGCAGGGGCGAGATCGTCGACGCGCTGATCAGCAGACTGGGGGACGAAGACCAGGAGCAGCTAAGGACGGCGCTGCGTCTCGCCGAGTTGCTTGGCACCCCCATACTCTTGCCGCACGTTCTCGCGCACGCCAGCGCACCTGACTTCGAGGTGCGAATTGCCGCTGCGCGCGCCCTTGCTTCCTACCCCCATGCGGCGACCAGCGAGGCTCTCTCCGTACTTCTGGATGACCCGACGTGGCAGGTTCGAGCTCAGGCTGCCGCTGCCCTCGGTGAGATCGGAGCGCGTGAAGCGCTGGAGCGACTCGACCACGCACTGACCGACTCGAGCTGGTGGGTGCGCCTCCGGGCCGCGCTTGCTCTGCGTCGCCTGGGACGCGAGGGGGTGGCGGTTCTCGAAGCGCGCGGTCCCGAGGCCGACCGGTACGCGTACGAGATGGCTCGCTACGTCCTGGAGCTGGATCCCGCGGCGATTGCGGAGTACTCCGGCGCCCACGTGGTCGACTACGCCGAGGCGCCCGCTTCGGCACACGCGGCATAGGGCGCCATGGAGTTCGCCAGCTGGCTCGTCTCGACCGTCGACTCCGGGATCATCTGGTACTTCCTGGCCGTCAATTCCTTCTACGGGCTTCTGCTGCTGCTTTCCATCCCGGAGATATGGAAGCACTGGAAGCTCTCGAGCTCGGAGGACGTGAACCACCTCGTCGGCTCCGAGGCGTTGCCGCCCATCTCCGTCCTGATGCCCGCCTATAACATGGAGGCCAGCATCGTCACGAGCGTCCGGGCGCAGCTCGCGCTCACCTATCCGCGGCACGAGGTGGTGCTGATCAACGATGGTTCGGTGGATGGGACGTTCGAGAAGCTTCGGCGCGCGTTCGAGCTGTACGAGGTACCTCCTGCCATCCCGAGACGAATCCCGACGCAGCCGGTTCGCGGATACTACCGCTCGCGGTCGGACGCTGGCCTGCTGGTCGTCGATAAGGAGAACGGAGGAAAGTCGGACGCGCTCAACGCGGGGCTGGGAGCGGCCCGGTACCCCCTGGTGCTGGCCGTCGACGCCGACACCATGGTGGAACCGGATGCGCTGTTGCGGCTGGCCCGCGTGTTCGTGTCCGGTCGTCCGATCGCCGGAGCGGGGGGCACGATTCGGGTGGCCAACGGATGCAAAATCGAAGATGGGCGGGTGACCGAGGCTCGAGTCCCGCGTCGTTTCCTCCCCGGAGTACAGGTGCCCGAGTACCTGCGGGCCTTCCTGTTTGGGCGTCTGGGTTGGAACCGGCTCGGGGGCAACCTGGTCGTGTCGGGAGCCTTCGGGCTCTTCCATCGGCAGTACATGCTGGAGATCGGGGGATACGCCACGGACAACGTGGTCGAGGACCTGGACTTGGTCGTGCGGCTGCACAAACACCTGAGACACCTCGGCGAGCCCTACGAAATCTCCTTCATTCCGGATCCCGTGGCGTGGACCGAGGTGCCCTCCGATCTGCGCACCCTGGGCCGCCAGCGGGAACGCTGGCATCGGGGACTCATCCTCACCATGGCCCGTCACCGCCGCATGCTCTTCAATCCGCGGTACGGAACGGTCGGAACCGTGATGTTCCCCTTCTTCTTTTTTGGCGAGATGCTGGCGCCCGTGGTCGAGCTGGTCGGGTACGTGCTGACCATACTGGGGCTCACCTTCGGACTGGTGGACCTCGAGGTCGCGCTTCTGTTCTTCGCCGCCGCCCTCGGATACGGGATGCTGCTCTCCGTGTGGGCGGTGATCCTGGATGAGGTCACGTTCCGCTCCTACCCGCGGCACCGCGATTTCGCCTGGATGCTCCTTTTCGCTTTCCTCGAGCCGTTCGGGTACCGGCAGCTCACCGTGGTCTGGCGACTGAGGAGCTTCTGGAGCGCCTTCCGGAAGCGGACGCACTGGGGAGAGATGAAGCGCACCGGTTTCCAGGACGAGCAAGATGTCGCGGCGTAGACCTGGCCTCGCCGGCCCCGCGGTCCTGATCGCTCTGGTTGCGGTGGCGTGCTCCGGATCCGCAGCGCCGACCCAAGAGTGTCCTCCGGACCTCGATTCGGTGGTCACGCAGGGGTGGGATTCATATCGCTCCGGCTCGCTCGAAGCCGCAGCGGAGGCGTTCCGCACGGCGGACGTGTGTGCCCCGGAACGACCGGACGCAATGAACGGTTTGGCGTACGTGGCTCTGCGCCGGGATTCCGCCGCGATCGCACGTGATCTGTTCGATCAGGTGCTCCAATCGAGCCCACAGGACGTGGACGCGCTCGCAGGTAGAGCACTGGTCGCGGTCCGCGATGGCGACCGCGATCGAGCTGCCGGCCTGTTCCGCAAGGTTCTGGATCTCCAGCCCGAGCACGCCGAGGCACGGGAGTACGTGGACCAACTCGAGGCTTACACGAGTCTTCCCGACCGCGGCTTTTTTCCCGTCCGGCCGGACTCGACGTTGTACCCGGCGCGGACCAGGGCCGATCGTTTCGAGATCCGGACGGCTGAAGGCTGGGAGCCCTTCTACATCAAGGGCGTCAACCTCGGCGCCGCGCTTCCCGGAAAGCACCCGAGTCAGTTTCCGGACTCGGCGACCTACGCCGGGTGGATCGCCGGCATGGCCGAGATGAGCGTGAACGTCATCCGGGTCTACACCATCCACCCGCCGCACTTCTATCAAGCCCTGTACGAACACAACACCGCGAACCCGGACGAGGCGCTGTGGCTCATGCACGGAGTGTGGGCCGAGCTGCCACCGCATGGAGACTACCTCGATCCGGAGTGGGAAGCGGGTTTCTTCGACGAGATGAGACGCGTCGTAGACCTGCTGCATGGCTGGGCCGTCATTCCCCGGATGCCGGGGCACGCGTCGGGCCGCTACACGGCCGATGTGTCCGCCTGGACGCTCGCGTTCCTCATCGGACGCGAATGGGAGCCGTTCTCCGTCATCGAGTTCAACGAGCGCTACCCGGACCTGAGGGAATGGCACGGACGTTATCTGAAGCTCAGCGACGGACTCCCGATGGATGCCTGGCTCGCGAAGGCATGCGAAGAGATGATCGCCTACGAGATGAGCACTTTCAGAGCACAGCGCCCGGTCGCGTACACCAACTGGCCCACGCTCGACCCGCAGAACCACCCGACCGAGACCACGGTGGAGGAGGAACTCCGGCTGCGGAGGGGTCTGGGAGAACGGGTGGAGCGCATTCCGCGCGAGTACGACAACGACGCCGTGGGGCTAGACGCCTCGCTGGTCCGTCCCACGGATGAGTTCCCGGCCGGCTACTATGCCGCGTTTCACGCGTACCCCTACTACCCGGACTTCATGGCGCTCGACCCCGCATATCGCGAGGGCAGAGGCCCGGAGGGACCCTCGAACTACTTCGCGTATCTTGCCAGCCTGAAGGAAGCCCTTCCCGGCCTGCCCGTGGTGATCACCGAGTACGGCGTGCCAGCCAGCATCGGCATCGCGCATCTCGAGCCGCAGGGATGGCACCACGGGGGGCACGACGAGGAGGCGATGGCACGCATCAATGCCCGTCTCACCAGGGAGATCGCCGATGCCGGGATGGCCGGCGGCGCGCTGTTCGCGTGGATCGACGAGTGGTTCAAGAAGAACTGGATCGTGATCGACTTCGAGATCCCGCTCGACCGCAATCGTTTGTGGCTGAATCGGATGGATGCGGAGCAGCACTACGGTGTGGTGGCCATGGAGGCGGGTCTCGCGCCGGCGGGAGACACCTTCGAGGAGCGCCAGCGGACATGGCGAGACGTCCCGGCGCTGTACCGGAACGAAGGCGGCCCTACCCTGCGGGCGCTCGCCGACGAGGCCTACCTGTGGCTGGCGGTCGAGCTCCAACAGAACACCGGAGCCGATGAAGTGCTCATCGGGTTCGACACGCTCGAGCCCGAGAAGGGGGATTTCGAGTGGCCGGGCCGGGAGGCCCCGAGCTCTCCGGTGGGGCTCGAATTCGCGCTTCGCCTGACGCCAGGGGAAGCGCGTCTGCTGGTCGACCCCGCGTCGAACCCGATACGGGTCGACACGGTGCGCCAGGGTCTCGATTCGGCGCGCCTGCGTACTCCGGGACTGCTGACGACACCGCCCCCTGGCTCGTTCGCCGGCCGCCTGGAGGCTTGCTACAGGCGTCCCCTGCAAACGGTGGCCAACGACGACGGGCGGTACGACTCGATGCGCGTCGTCACGAACCGACCCCGGTTCACGAGGAACGGTATCGAGTTCGCGGCGATGGGCTATGACCGGGGACTCCTACGATCGGGTCCGCCTCCCGACGGGCTGTGGGAATGGGACGTGGACGGTGGCGTCATCGAGGTCCGAATCCCCTGGACCCTGCTCAACGTCACCGACCCCAGCCAACGCCGGGTTCTGGCCGATCAGGGCGATGTCGCCGACCCGTGTTCCGGAAACGGCCACGTGGAGTTCGGCACCCGCACCGTAGGCGACTTCCGCCTCGTGGCCGTGGTTCGGACCGGGCCCGGGGAGTGGCGGTCTTTGCCCGCATCAGGTTCGGCGGCCGACGCGGCGGTATTCACCTGGCCCACTTGGGAAGAGCCGACCTGGAGATCCCGGCGCAGGCCCGCCTTCGACGAAATGAGAGCGGTCTTCGATGGACTCGCTCCCGCCGTGATGCACGAGGAGAAGCACAGATGATGACGTCACGAATGCGCGTTGCCCTGGCGCTCTTCGGAGTGCTCGCCAGCAGCAACCTGGGGCTCGCCCAGTCCCCCGCCGACTCCGCCTGGCTGGCCGGAGACATGAATACGGCCAGGGAGCTGTACGCGGTGCGCCTCGACTCCGACTCCTCGGACGAGCTCGCGCTCCATCGGCTCGCGCTCATGCAGGCGTGGGATGCGCGGTACGACGAAAGTCTGGACCTGTTCGGCCAGTTGCTTCGCATCGCTCCAGACAATTCTGAAGCCCGCGTGGATCGTGCGAAGGTGATCGCCTGGAGCGGAGATCTGCAGGGGGCCATCCGTGAAGTCGACGCGGTGCTCCAAGATGACCCGTCCTACGTTCCGGCCCTCGAGGCCCGCGCTCGCTACGAGGCCTGGCGGGGCGATCTGACCTCTGCCATCGCGATGCAGAACGAGGTGCTCGGCGTGGAGCCGCGCAACCGGAATGCCTGGCGATCACAGGCTACCTACCTGGTATGGGACGACAGGCTCAGCGAAGCCATCGCCATCTACGACAGCCTCCTTCAGAGCGACCCCACGGATCGAGACAGCCGCCTCGGCAAGGCCCGGGCCCTGGCGTGGTCAAACCGTCTCGACGAGGCCGCGGCACTGTACGACGGCCTGCTCGCGAGCGACTCGACCGATGTGGATGCCCTCGTCGGGCGTGCCCGAGTCGCGGCGTGGGACGGACGCCTGATCGAGGCAGAGTCCCGTTGGAGACATGCCGTAAGCGCCGGCCCGAACGAGGCGTCGGCGTACGCCGGACTCGGACAGACCTTGCGCTGGCAGGGACGAAACGCGGCCTCATACGAAGCCCTCAACCGAGCCATGGCACTGGCTCCCGGCCACAGCGAGGCCGGCGATGAGCTCAGAGCCCTGCGCCTGGACCTTGGCCCGAGAGCGGAGCCCGGCATCCTGTTCACCAACGACTCGGACCGGAACGACATCGTGACGGTGGAAGCGGAGGCGGGATGGCACCCGTTACCGGCCGTAGGGGTGAGCGCGACGGCGTATTATCGGGACGCGCGGCTCGGTGGATCCGGTTCGCTTCAGAGGTCGGCCGGTGGCGTACTGATCAGTGGCTCGACTGAGCTGGAGCCGGGTTGGGGCCTCACCGGCGCGATCGGTGTCAGTGGCTCCGATGGAACGGGAGGAACCACGGGTCGCCTCGAGGCCCGCGTGCGGACTCCGAGGCGAAACCCCGTCGTCGGGACGCTGGATGCAGTGACGGGGCCGCTGGACGAGTCGGCCGCGCTGATCGAGAACGGCGTCACGGTCGACCTGCTGCAAGCCGGTGCGCGAGCCCGCCTCGGCTCGAAATGGAGAGTCGATGGCTCCGCGTCCGTCGCTTCATTCGACGGCTCCGAATCCAACCGCCGAGTCGCGGGCAGCCTGTTCACGGGAGCGCGGGTTTCCCGGTCATTCGACGTCGGCCTGTTCGCCCGCGCGTTCGGGTTCGAAAAGCAACTGAGCGAGGGGTACTTCGATCCCGATCTGTACTGGATTACCGAGCTCACCGCCACGTGGAGCTCGGGTTCCGGCAACTGGAGGTACAGTCTGGACGCGGCACCAGGCGTCCAGCAGGTCGGAGGTGGGGGAGAGATCTCGGCCACGATCCGGGCAGGTGGCAGCCTGGCATATTCGTTCGGGCCGGGGCGTGAGCTGAGTCTGCGGACCCTGTATTCGACCACCGGTCTCAATAGCTTCGCTTCGGGCAGCGCGGACTACCGCTACCTGTCCGTGGGCCTCGGACTGACCTGGGCGGCCTACTGATCTCAGCTCAGGAGAGAGCGCTTGAGCGGCCGACCCGCCCAACCGGGACGGCTCTTTTTCAGCGCACCTGTGTATGGCGCATCGATCAGCGAACCCCAATACGAGGTGATCGATGCGAGACGCCCTGCTTCTCGGCCGCATCCGGAGCGGCCTGGTCTGCGCTGTTCTTCTGGTCGCCGGCTCTTCCGCGGCGCTCGCACAGGCCCCCGAGGTCGGCGGCACCCTGATCGTGGTGAACAAGGGTGCGGCCTCGGCCA
>JBATJK010000129.1:0-1745 GCA_049668445.1 Gemmatimonadota bacterium | reverse complement strand
GGGGTCGCGGCGGTCTGGTTCGTCGGAGGCGCAGGTGCTCTGCAGGCCCAATCCACGGGCGGGGCCATCGAAGGCACGGTGCGCTCCGCGTCCGACAGCCTTCCCGTGCGCCAGGCAACGGTCCAGGTCACCGGCACCCCCCTGGGCGTTCTGACCGGCGAACAGGGGTCGTTTCGCATCGTTCGCATCGACCCCGGCACATACACCTTGCGCATCTCAGCGCCCGGATACGAGCAAACCACTCACGCGGACGTGGTCGTGACCGAGGGCGAATCGGTCCGAGTGGACGTGTACGTCCGACCCTCGGTGATCGACGTGCCCGGCCTGGTGGTCACGGCTAGCCGGAGCCGGGAGCGGCCCGACGAGTCGCCCGTCAGCGTGTCAGTCCTGGAATCGGGAGAGCTTCAGCAGCGCAACGTCAACAACGTCGGAGAGGCCCTTCCGTTCGCCCAGGGCGTAGTCAAGAACGGCGGGCAGCTGGACATCAGGGGAGCGTCCGGAATATCGCGTGGCGTCGGCAGCCGGGTGCTCGTGTTGCTGGACGGCCACCGGATGCTGAAAGGCGTCGGTTCCGAAGCCGACTTCGAGAAGCTGCCCCTGTTGGACGTCGAGCGCGTCGAGGTCGTCAAGGGCTCACACTCGTCGCTGTACGGGACGGGGGCGCTCGGCGGCGTCGTGAACGTAATCACGGCGGTTCCCTCAGAAACGCCCGAAACGGTGGTCCGCGGCTTTATCGGCACGTACGACACGCCCTCCCGGTATCGGTTCACCGACGAGGCGCTGAGCACGGCCGGAGTCGGCGTGCAGCACTCGAGGCGCATCGCGGGAGTGGGCACCACGTTGTTCCTCGGCACCGATGGGTCCGAGGGCTTTCGTCAGAACGGGGAGTTCTCCCGCTGGCAGGCCCGGGTCAAGACGGTGTTCGGCCCGGACACCCAGCGGCCGGTCGATGCCTTCGTGAACTGGACTCAGCGCGACGCGGACGAGTTCTATACCTGGCTGTCCGAAGATCAGCCGCTGGAAGTGGAGCCCGAGGAGCTCGGCGACTGGCTCAGAGAGACGGACCTTACTATCGGAGCGACGCTGCGTCCCTTGATGACCCAGAAGTCGTCCCTGCAGATCCGACCGATCTACGACTACAACGCGGTACAGAACCACTTCCACGACAGCGACGACAGCAACCGCAGCTCGCGTCTCGCTGCGGACGCGCAGTTCGACATCGCACCCTCGTTTGGCCAGGCCGTAACAGCCGGAGTCGAGGCGTCGTGGACCGACATCACCTCCAGCATCCTCGTGGTCGATCCCTCGATCCTGGACCTCGGCCTGTACGCCCAGGACGAAATCCGCGTCTCCGACCGGTTTCGGGCGGTGGCGGGTTTGCGATTCGACTATCACGGAGCGACCTCGGCGGAGTCAGACTTCGTCGCGAGCCCGCGTATCGGGGGAGTCTACCTTCCTTCGGAGACCGTGAGTCTGAGAGCTTCGGTGAGCCGCGGATACCGGGCGCCCAGTGCGGCCGAGCAATATACCAAGACCACGCAGTTCGGCTTTGACGTCATCCCGAACCTGGCCCTGACCGGTGAGCGAGCGTGGTCGGGCGAGATCGGCACCACGGCGCGTATTGGGGGCTGGCTCCGCCTGGACGGCGCCGTGTTCTACAGCGACTTCCGGGATCTCATCGAGCCGTCACCCGTGGCGGGCCAGTTCTTCACGTTCCAATTCCAGAACGTGTCGAAGGCCCGCGT
>JBATJK010000128.1:0-14943 GCA_049668445.1 Gemmatimonadota bacterium | reverse complement strand
GGGGAACGAAGCGCTCGGAAGCCACATCAGGTCCTTTGCTCCCAATTCCGCGGCCGCCTCGAGGGTCGCCAACGCCACCCGGTCCCCGTTCCTGAGGTGGTGATGCGTGGATATCGTCATTCCGTCGCGAAGACCACACCGCTGGAGCGCCGTCTTCAAGTCCGGCACCCGCTTGTCTCCATCGTCCGGGTAGTCGGCGGCCGAGCGAATTGGCGGACCGTGCTTGCGGCCCTCGGACGCCGGTTTGCCGAGCCCGGCGAACGGTCGCGCCGGAGCGCCGTTCACGACAGTGGGTACACGCCGGCCCGCGGCGTTCACCACGAACTCCACGCGCTCCTCCCGGGTCGTGCTCATGAGCCTGCCTCCTCGATCAGCCCGGCCCGCCTGGCCAACTCTGCCAGGCGCTGCGCGCGAAGTACGACCGGCGGATCCACCATGCGGGTACCGAGGCTGACCACGCCGAGGCCCCTGGCCTCCGCCTCCTCGAAGGCGGCCACGATCCGCAGGGCCTTCTCGATCTCCTCGGCGGAGGGCGCGAAAGCCTCGTGGATTGGCCGGATCTGCCGGGGGTGAATGCAGCCCATTCCCTCGAAACCGAGGCCACGAGACCGGGAGGCCCAGGCCCGGAGTCCTTCTTCGTCTCCCACGTCGCCAAATACCGAATCGATGGCCTGGACACTGGCAGCCTTCGCCGCGTTGACCAGCCGTCCCCTGGCGTAGAGAGACTCGGCTCCCTCCAGGGTCTTTGGTACGCCCAGGTCCGCCGTGTAGTCCTCCAGTCCGATCGTGAGGGCCACGACCGCGGGAGAGGCGGATGCGATCTCGAATGCGCTCTCCACACCAAGCGCGGTTTCCAGGATCGGCATGATCCATACGGGCGGTGCGCCCTCGGCATCCGTCCCCAGGATCTCCCTGATGCGGGCGTCCACTTCGATGACCTGTGCCGCGCTCTCCGTCTTCGGAATCAGCAGCAGGTCGGGCCGTTCCGGAACGATCGCCGACAGGTCGTCGAGACCGAGCGGCAGCTGGTTGATCCGAACCATGACCTCGGCTTCGCCGAACGACACGGTTCTGAGGGCGTTGCGAACGACCAGGCGGGCCGCATCCTTCTGGTCGACGTGGACGCTGTCCTCGAGGTCCAGAATGACCGCGTCCGGCCTGTGCAGGCCGGCGTTCAACTGGAGCTTGGGCTGGTCACCCGGAAGATAGAGGCGGGATCTGCGCAGGCGATTGCGCGCCGTGTGCCGCCTCTCCGACACCGAGCGCTCCGGTCTCGCGTCGCCGCCGGGAGCGGCGCCCGCCCTCAGCGCCGCCGCCTCGACTCGCGCCGCAATCACGAACGGAACAGCTCCCTTGTCATCGACCCTCACCCGCGCATTCTCGAGGCCCAGGCCGGCGAGAGTGGTTCGGGTCGTGCCCTCGATCGAATCCCCGTACAGGGAGGCGACCTTCGAGATCACCTCGATCTCGAGTCCTCCTCCGTCCGTGATCTCCACCACGACATGCAGGTCGGAGCGGACGTCATCGCCCGCCCGACCCGCTTCGCCTCTTCCCGCAACCGCCACTCGGACCTCCTCAGGTCAGCCGTGCAATGATGGCGTCGGTGATCTGGGCCGTCGTCGCCGCGCCCTTCGCGAGGACGTCCGGCCCGCCCGGAAGCCGCAGCATGTCGTACGCCCGCACCTTGCCGTCGGCCACGACCGCCGCGACGGCCTCACGGACGGCCTTCCCGCGATCGAGTTCGCCGATATGGTCCAGCAGCATGGCTGCCGTCAGGATCATGGCGATCGGGTTGACGATGGATGGGACCAGGTCGGCGTACTTGGGAGCCGAGCCATGCGTGGGCTCGAACACCGCAACCTCGTCACCGATGTTGGCGGAGCACGCGAACCCGAGCCCTCCCACGAGACCGGCGAACGCATCGGAGACGATATCCCCGAACATGTTGCCGGCCACCACGACGGAATAGTCCTCCGGACTCTTGGTGAGCCACATCATCTGGGCATCGATGTTCGTCGACCACAACTGAATGTCCGGGTAGTCCGCCTTTACCTTCCGCGCCTCCTCCTCCAGCATGCCCGAGGTCTCGCGCAGCACGTTGGGCTTCTCACACACCGTGACGGAGGGATAGCCGTGCTTCGCCGCGTATTCGAAAGCGGCGCGAGTGATGCGCGCGCAGGCGCGGCGGGTGAAGATCCGGCTCGAGATCGCGAGATCGGGTCCGGGCGTGTCCGCGAACCGCTTGAACTTCACGTGTGATTCGAACGCCTGCCGGACATCCGCCGGCGGGTCCGTCCACTCGACGCCGCCGTACAGGCCTTCGGTGTTCTGACGGAAGATCACGGCGTCCACCAGCGGCTCTTCCCAGCCGCCATCCGCCGTCCGCCGGATGAAGTTGAGTGGGTTGCCCGCGAAGGACCGACACGGCCGGATGCACACGTCGAGATCGAACCGCTGCCGGAGACCGACGATCGGGCTGTAGTACACCAGGCCCTTTCCCTGCAGCTCGGGACTCAGTTCGGCCGTCGCCTCGTTCTTCGGCTTCGAGGTGATGGCTCCGAACAGCCCGAGTCCGTGCTCCGCCAGCAGGTCCACGGTGCGCTCGGGGAGCGGATTGCCTTCCTTGATCCAGAATTCCCAACCGATGTCCGCGTGGACGTAGTCCGCATCGAATCCCACCGCGTCGAGGACGCGGATGGCCTCGGGAAGGACGATCTGTCCGATTCCGTCACCGGGCATGGAAACAACCGTTCGACGAGCCATGGGGCTGCCTCTCCTATGAATCAGACTCCGAGCCGGGCCCGGACCTGGTTTTCAATGCCGCCCGCCACGACCAGCGCCTGGGGTACGGCGCCCAGCGGAGCGAATGTGAACACGTCCTCCCCCAACGTCACGGTTCCGCGCGCAAAGTCGACCGACAGCCGATCGCCCGGGATCACGGTGGGCAACTGCTCTCCGGCAAATCGCTGCTGGAGCCGATCGACCAGCGGCGGGCACTCGATACAGACGAAGCCATTGTTGAAGGCGTTGCGGAGGTAGGTCTGCGAAAAGCTACCGGCGATCACGAGACCAATTCCCGCGGCCTGGAGCGCCGTCGCAGCCTGCTCCCGACTCGAGCCGGTACCGAAGTTGTACCCTCCGACCAGCACGTCACCCGGCTCGACGGCCGACGCGAAGTCCGGGTCGTAGTTCCTCATCACGACTTCGGCCATTTCCTGCGCCGTCATGCCCTCGCGATAGGTGAAATCCTTTCCGTAGATGCCGTCCGTGTTGAGGTTGTCCTGCGGTGCGAACAGCAGGCGACCCTCGTGGCTCGCGGGAAAGCCCGGCTCGATCCGGACGGCGGCGACCTCCGGCTCGTCGGAATCGATCAGCCGGAAGAGATAGGCCGGGGTCCCGTCGGCGGATGCCTCCGGCGCCCTTATGTAGCCGGCCACGGCCGAGGCGGCCACGACGGCCGGGCTGGCCAGGTAGGCCTGTGCATCCCGGCTTCCCATCCGTCCCTTGAAGTTTCGGTTGGTCGCCGATATTCCCACCTCGCCCGGCTCGAGGAGCCCCATGCCGAGTCCGATACAGGGTCCGCACCCGGGCGGCAGAGCCGTCGCTCCAGCGGCGATCAACGTATTCCACGCCCCCGAGGCCTCGGCCGCGTCCTGCACCTCCCGGCTCGCCGCCGCCACGTACATCTCCACACCGTCTGCTACGCGTCTTCCTTCGAGGACCGCCGCCGCCGCTTCGAGATCCTCGAGGCGACTGTTCACACAGGACACCAGGTACGCCTTCTGGATCGCCACCTGCTCGGCCTCGATGTCGGCTACCGATCGCATTACCTGGACCGAGTCGGGTCCGGATACGTGGGGAGTGACCTGCGAGAGATCGAGCTCGATGACTCCCGCGTAACGGGCTGCGGATATGGGAGCCGGCGGGTCGGTCGCCCACTCCTCGAGCTCTGCCTCGCTGAACCGATCGAACGCGCCGACCTGGCCCAATGCCTCTCGGCGTGACCTCAGGTACGCCACGGTCACGTCGTCCACGGGGAACCAGCCGACGAGGGCTCCCCACTCGGTGGTCATATTCGAGATGCTGAACCTCTCGTCCATCGAGAGCCCGGCGATGCCGGATCCATGGAACTCCACGGCCGCGTTCAGCACTTCTCCCTTGTTGTACAGGCCGCACAGGGTGATGATGACGTCCTTCCCGGTCGCTCCATCCCGCAGGCTGCCTTCCAGGACGACCTTCACGGTGCGCGGGATCTGCCACCAGAACTCGCCGGTGGCCCAGATGGCGGCGGCGTCCGTTCGAACGACGGGGGTACCGAGCGCACCGAGCGCTCCGTACATGTTGGAATGAGAGTCCGATCCCACCACGAGGGACCCGGGCACGACGTATCCGTGCGACACCATGATCTGGTGTCCGATTCCGGTGCCGGCCGGATAGAAGCGGATCCCGTGTGCCGCCGCGAACTCCTCGATCCGCGCGTACTTGTCGAGATTGGCCTGGGACCTGTTCTGGATGTCGTGATCCAGCACGAACACCGGCTGGTCCGAATCCGCCACGGCCGTAGCTCCGATCGACGCGAACTTCTTCATGACCGGCGCGGTGTTGTCATGCGTCAGCACGTGGCGCGGTCTGACGGAAACGACATCCCCTGCCCGAAGGGGCCTGGCCGGCCCCTCCATCAGGTGGCTTTGAGCGATGCGCTCGACCATCGTCTGGCCCATCATTACCTCCGCTGCCGCAGGGCAGAGATCACAGGTCGGTGACACAGAGGGCGAGAAGCTCGGACACCGAGTCAAGCTCCTCCACTTTCCACACCGCGTCCTTGAGACGGCGCGCCTTTTCCTTGGACAGGACACCCTCGGCCAGGGCGTCGAACTTGCCCTCGATCTCGGCCTCCGTGAGCGGGTTCCTCGGATCACCCTTCGGGTAGTCCAGTTCCATGCCCACCTGGCGTCCGTCCGTCGTATCGATGGTCACGCCTACACGCTGCAGGGCCGGGAACACCTTCTCGATCTCCGGATCGGCGATCACTTCGACCTTGTGAAGCTGCTCGCGTATCCGCGGATCCATGATCTTCTCGGGCTCGAACTGCGCCGGCGTCACCTTCCGCTCGACCAGGGCAGCGGCGATCACGTACGGAAGACTGTGGTCTGCCGTCTCCTTGTTGCGCGGGTCGTACTTGGTCGGATCGGCCAGGATGTCAGCTGCGCGGGCCAGGGAGCGGATCCGGATCTTCGCCACGTCCTCCGGGACGAGGTCGTTCTCTTCGACCAGTTGCAGGACGGCCGAGATAGGAGCGTGCGTGAGCGCCTCGGTCGGGAAGTACTTCATCCCGCATCGTTCGATACGCCAGGTATCGCCCAGCCCGTCCGTGAGGATCTCGAGCTTCCAGTCCGGGCCCATGCAGTCGACGAGGCCCTCCTTGCCGTCGATCACGTGTTCCGGTCCGGTATATCCCTTCTCGGCCAGCAGGGCCGCCATGACGCCGGCCTCGGTGGCCATCGGGTCGACCGTGTTCTTCATCATCGTGAGTTTCCCGGCCGTCACCGCTCCCAGAGTCCCGGAATGCGATGCCGAGATTCCGATAGCGTGCTGGATCTTCTCCCAGGGAAGATCGAGCATGCGTCCCGCGACGATCGGCGACACGAATGCGGTAAGGGTGCCGTGATGCCAACCTCGTTCACGAATACCCGGGAAAGCCGCCTCGCACAGGCGCATTTCGAATTCGTGACCCAGGACGATGCCCAGGATGAGGTCGCGTCCGCCCTTGCCCTGCCGTTCGGCGCAGGCCAGAGCCGCGGGGATGATGTCGGAGGGGTGAGACGGGTCCTGCTGCCAGTAGATGTCGTTGTAGTCCATCACGCGGACCATCAGCGCGTTGGCCAGTGCGGCGGACACCACATCGAACCGGGCGCCCGATCCGATGACCGTGGCCGGTCCGGGCCCCGCCACCTCGTCCAGGACATCCAGGGCGATTTCCACGTCCTCCTGCTGGAATCCGCCCAGGGCACACCCGATCGAGTCGAGCAGATAACGCCGAGCCTCCTCGACGGCCCGCTCACCGATGTCTTCATATACCAGGTCGGCGGCCCACCGCGACATGGTGGCCGTGATCGTGTCCGACATGTCGAAAGCCTCCTTAACGGGTTGCGGTACGACTCCGGGTGGTCCCCTCAGACCGCCAGGTTCTTGAACGGGAGATAGCTCATGAAATCAGCGTGATGCACGATGGTCGCCTCGGTAGTCCGCTTGACGAGGTCGCCCTCTCCGGCGTGCGCCGCGATGATGTGACACACCTTGTCCGGCACACCGCACTCGAGGGCCACCGCCACTCCGGTGAAGGGATGGCGGAGAGCCTTGCCACGCGCGCTCTGGCGCGCTTCACCGTCCACCTTTTCGTACTCGAGCACCTTGCCGACGTCCGCCAGGATGGCACCGGCAATAACCGTGTCAATGTCGATCGGCAGGGCGTGTCCCAGGAACTCCTGCATGGACTCCGCCGAGCGTCGCGCGATGTGGACGACGCACCGCTTGTGTTCCATGAAGGTTGCCTGGCAGTTGGGGACGAGGAGCGTGAAGGGGATCTCACGCAGGTCCTGCGGGTCGAGTGGACTCCTCTCCATGCTGCGCACCCACGTCTCGGTTACCGATTCGCGCAGTTCGGGGTTCTCGATCCACTGAAGCTCCGGCCAGAGTTCCTCGACGGCGTCTCGCATCTCTCATCTCCGGGCAAGTACGGGGGCGCGACGCACGGCCTCTTCCGTGCGCCTGCTCAACGGGAGCGGAAGTGCAGGAAGCATACCGCGCCGTCGGGCCCGTGCGCTCCCGAGGCGATTTTGTAACCTGTTGGCGTAAAAGACACTACGCGCGCAACGGCTCCCGCCGGTTTCAGGAGACAGGCGATTATCGCCCACCGATCGAGAGCCGCGAGACAAAGCGTCCCACTGCGGGACGGAGTGCGATCGACACGGGCCCGGAACCGATCCTCACGGTCCGGAGTCTGGCACGGCGATTGCCCGAATACTCCTGATCTACACCGAGGCAATTCGACCTGAACCGGAGCGCGGTATGCCATCCCCACTGCCAGATCCCCGTACCACCGGGACGCACCCCCTGGAAGAGGCCATTCGCTCTCGCCGATCCGTGCGGGAGTTCAGATCCGATCCCGTCAGCGAGCAGGACATTTCGCAGCTGCTGTGGGCGGCTCAGGGCGTGACGGGTGACCAGGGTTACCGGGCGGCTCCCTCCGCGGGGGCCTTCTATCCATTGGAGACCTACCTCATCACGGAGGAGGGCGTGGACCACTACCTGGTCGAGGCGCACGCTCTCGAACGGGTGGTCGACGGCGACGTCCGGTCTGCGGTCCGCGCCGTATCGTTCGACCAGTCCTGCATTACGTCCGCGCCGGCGGTGTTCCTCTTCACCGCCGTATACGAGCGGACGTGCCGGGAGTACGGCGGCCGTGGCCGGATGTACGTACACATGGACGTGGGGCATGCGGCGCAGAATCTCCTGCTGCAAGCCGAAGCCCTGGGGCTCGCCGGTGTACCCGTCGCGGCCTTCGACCCCGCCGACCTTTCCGGGATTCTCTCGTTGCCGGAAGTGGAGGAGCCCGTGTATCTGATCCCGATCGGCAGACCTGCGTAGCCGGACGCGAGCACCGGGCGCGGAGCAGCCGCCGGACACTATATTCCGGTGTGCGGCCAGACCGTGATGCACCCGACAGAAAACCACCGGAGGGATTCATGAGCCTCATCATCCGTCGCATGACCGTCCTGGTCACGATGCTCGTCCTGCTGGTCGTCCCGACGGCCGCCCGCGCGCAGGACGTGGATCTCGAAGCCCTCGATGTTTGGATCGAGGACCTCATGGCGGATTGGTCGACGCCCGGATTGGCAGTGGGGATCGTGCACGGTGACAGCCTGGTCTTCGCGCGCGGCTACGGCGTGAGGACACTCGGTGCCGAAGAGCCGGTGGACGAGCACACACGCTTCGCGATCGCGTCGAACTCGAAGGCGTTCACCGCGGCTGTTCTGGGAATGCTGGTCGAGGAAGAGAAACTGGGGTGGGACGACCGGGTCATCGACCACCTGCCCGACTACCAGATGTGGGATCCGTGGGTGACACGGGACATTCGCATCCGGGACCTGCTCACCCACAGGAGCGGCCTCGCCACGTTCGGAGGGGATCACCTGTGGATCGGGGCGACGAACGGCCGTGAGGAGATCATCTCGCGGGTGCGGTTCATGGAGCCGGTGGGGCCGTTCCGCGCGTCCTTCCACTACCAGAACCTGATGTTCCTGGTCGCCGGGCAGGCGGGGTACGCCGCGTCCGGCCAATCGTGGGACGAGATGATCGCCACTCGGATCTTCGCGCCCCTCGGAATGAGCGAGAGCAGCACTTCGGTGCGCGACCTCGTGGGACTCGACAACGTGGCTTCGGCGCACGAGGTGGTTCAGGGCGAGCTACGCCCGGTCGACTATGACAACGTGGACGGCGTGGCTCCGGCGGCCGCCATCAATTCCAACGTCGTGGACATGGCCCGCTGGATGCGTCTCAACCTCAAGGAGGGGGTGTTCGAGGGCAGCCAGGTCTTTTCCGTGGAAACCGCCCGCGAGATGCAGCGGATCCAGTACCCTCTCGGGGTCTCGGCGTGGGCCGCGGAGAACCTCGGGCGCCGCTTCAACGGGTATGGGCTGGGTTGGTTCATCTCCGACTACAAAGGGCGAAAGGTCGTCAGTCACTCCGGTGGCCTCACCGGGATGATCTCCCTGCAGACGCTGCTTCCCGAGGAAGGGCTCGGGGTGATCGTGCTCACGAACTTCGCCCCCGGCGCGCCCACGTCGGCGATCACCTACCGGATCCTCGACGCGTACCTGGGGGAACCCGAGCGTGACTGGAACGAGGTCTTCGTCGGATTCCGGAACCAGGGAGAAGATCGGGCCGCACAACGCGAGGAGAGGCTCCAGGCCGCACGCGTCGAGGGCACCGAACCGTCACTGCCGCTCGAGGCCTACGCCGGGACGTATACAGAGGCGGTATCGGGAGAGACGACGGTCCGGCTCGAGGGGGGGCGCCTGGTATTCGACTACAATCCGCGGCATCTCGGTGATCTCGAGCACTGGCACCACGACGTGTTCCGAGTCACCTGGCGGCACCCGATCTTCGACATGGCGGCGCAGTCCTTCCTCCGATTCGAGCTGGATGAGAAGGGCGAGGTCACAGGCCTCGAGGTGACGTTCTACGACCCGATTCGCTTCCAGAAAGTCGAGTAGCGGAGGGCTACTCCTTCAGAGGTTCCTTCCGGCCCTTGATCGTCCAGCCGAGGAACGCGCCGAGCCAGCCGGTGAAGGACGATGCGACGGTGCCCAGGGGGAGGAGACTCCAGTCGCCGCCGGTGAGCGGGATGGCCAGGCCGAGCCCGATGGCCGCGCCCACCGCTCCGATCAGCAGTCCGCCTACCGAGGCGTCCTTCAGACTGAGTCCGCGCCGCACCGCGTAGAGCCAGCCTACCACCAGGGGAATGCCCATTCCGAACCACCCCGACAGGGCAAGAACCAGTTTCGAGACCTGGCCCAGCAGCACCATGGCGAGCTGGAGAACGAGCGCGATAATGACGTATCTGCGTTGCCTCGACATGCCTGTCTCCTCGAAGGGGGAGTTCGAAGAACCGCCCCAAGTTACACGACGCTAGTCTGATCCGGCAATCCACCCCGTCCACCGACTTCGCGTTGACACCCGGCCCCGGTCGTGGCGAGCTTCGAGCGGAGAATGGACCGTGCCGCAGAGGGCAAATCACGGACCACTGCGAGGAGCCGGCCCGGCCGGGGAGATGAGCACATGAGCGATCGTCAGCCACACGTCACGCCCGAGCTGTTCGCCTTCATGACGGAGTTGGCCGAGAACAACGACCGGGAGTGGTTCCAGGCGAACCGGTCCCGCTATGAGCAGGCGGTCCGGGAACCACTGCGTGCCTTCATTCGGGACCTCGAGGTTCCGCTCGAGTCGATCAGTCCCCACGTCGTGGCGGATGACCGGAAGTCCGGCGGATCACTGTTTCGCATTCACCGTGATACCCGATTCTCGAAGGACAAGAGCCCGTACAAGACGTTTGCCGGCGTGCAGTTCCGTCACGAAGCCGGGAAAGACGCGCACGCCCCGGGCTATTACCTCCACCTCGATCCAGGCAACGTTTTCGTGGGCGCCGGGTGCTGGCGCCCGGCGCGCGAAGCGCTGGAGAGCATCCGGGATGCCATCGCCGAAGATCCGGATCGATGGGCCGAGGCCAGGGATGCCGTGGTGGCCGCCGGATTCGCGTTCGAGGGCGAATCGCTCAAGCGGCCACCGCGTGGATACGCACCGGAGCACCCGCAGATCGACGATCTGAAGCGCAAGGATTTCATCGCCGTCCGCCACCTGTCCGATGAGACCGTCTTCGAGCCGGACTTCGTCACAGCCTTCGCGGGCATGTGCCTGGACGCGGCGCCCCTGATGCGGTTTTTGACCTCGGCGATCGGGGTCCGCTGGTGATCACGGGCTGGACAGACGGACGCGCCGGGTCGAAGTTAGAACCGTATTAAGAGGACGCGCGGGTCAAGCCTTCCGAGGGGCTGATCTGCCGAGCTCACCCCAACAGCACGAGGTACACCATGCACCGGAGAGCCGGCCTGGCTTTCGGCGTGGCCCTGGCCTTTGTCGCCGGCTTTTCACTGGCGGCGTGTGGACAGGCAGACACGTCCGAGTCGAGCGCGAACTCAGCGCCGCGAGCCGTGGAAGCCGTACAGACCGCGCAGACCACGGCCGCGACCATGCCCGTTGTGACCGTCTACAAGTCGCCCACCTGAGGCTGCTGTGAATCGTGGGTGGGTCACCTGCGTGAGAACGGATTCGAAGTCAAGACGGAAGACGTGGCCGACATGGCGCCGGTCAAGGTCAGGTTTGGTGTGCAGCCCCAGCACGAGGGGTGTCACACGGCGGTGGTCGACGGATACGTGATCGAGGGTCACGTCCCGGCGACGGACATCGCGCGGCTCCTCGAAGAACGCCCCGAGGTCACGGGACTCAGCGTTCCCGGGATGCCGAGAGGGTCGCCGGGAATGGAAGGCCCCGTCAGCGACTCCTACGACGTGTTGACGTTCGATGAGGCGGGCGGCGAGTCGGTGTACGCCAGCTACTGAGCCTCAAGATCTTCAGCGGTTGTGCAGGGCAGGGGCGGGCTCCAGACGGGGCGCGCCCCTGCGTGCACCGGTCGGTCACCTACTGGTTTTCGCCGGCAGCAGGTTGAACGAAGCCAGGATTCGCTGATTGATGCTGTTCAGGTCTCCCTCCGAGCGGAACTCCAGTGCCAACCATCGATCCACTCGCGCGATGACGAAAGAAGTCATCCGCGAGCAGAGCGGCCCGTCGCAGTGCCTGTAGTCGTATCGCGTGGCGGTCTTGCGCCACAAGCATGAGCAGCGGGTTCACGGCTACCTCCGCGGTTCATGTGCGGTCACGACGCCCGACAGCCTGCCAGCTCCGGCCTCCGTCACGGTCGGCGCCGCCATCTTCCGGGCTCGCGCGCCGCGCCTCGGAGCGGTCCTCTCCGGCTGCAAACCGCCGAAGCGTCGATCGCGTCGGTGGAACTCCCCGACCGCGCTCTGCAGGTCTCGCACCGTGAAGGCCGGCCAGGGAGTGTCGGTGAACAGCAGCTCGGCGTAGGCGCTTTCCCAGAGCATGAAGTCGCTGAGGCGTCGCTCGCCGCCGGTGCGCACCAGCAGGTCCACGTCGGGTACGGGCGTTCGGGCGTGGATAGCCCGATCCAGGTTCCAACCGAACTCACGACGACTCGTGGGACCGGCCAGCGCAGCGGCCAGGATGGCGTCGCGTCCCGAGTAGTCGATCGCCAGCCTGAGAAGCAGACGATCGCCCCGGGCAGTAAGGCCCTCCGCCGCCACCATTTCCCGAACGACGGTGGGGGGCAGTCGATCCCGCCTGCCGATGACTTCAATGCGCACCCCGTTCTCCAGGCAGCGCTCGGTCTCCGATCTCAGGTAGACGCGTAGCAGCCGCATCAGCGATCGGACCTCCGTGGCCGGACGCTTCCAGTTATCCGTCGAGAATGCGTACAGGGTGAGGACCCCGATCCCGAGAGGGGGGGCGCCCTCGACCACCGCGCGGACGACCCGGGCGCCCTCGACGTGTCCCCGGCAACGTGACCGGCCCATGAGTTCGGCCCATCTACCGTTCCCGTCCATGATGATGCCGGTATGCAACCCGTCGGGGGGTCGCGGATGTAGAGTGCTCTGCATCACAAAGTCTCCAGTCGCATGAAAGGGCGGCTGCGTCGCCGCCCGGTCCACTATCCGGCTCGCCGCGGTCGGCGGACCGGCTCTAACCTCCTCGGGTCATTCGGATCAGCGCCTCCATATGCGCGACGTACTCCCTGAGACGGGCCTTTCCGAGGCTCGTAAGGGCATAGTCGGTACGCGGAACGCGGCCGGCGAATGACTTGCGGCACTCGATGTAGCCCGCGTCCTCGAGCTTCCGTGCATGGGCGCTCAGGTTTCCGTCCGTCGTGTCCAGCACCTGTCGCAGCTCGGTGAACGCGAGTCGCTCGTGCACGGAGAGAGCGCTCACGATCCCCAGTCGCACTCGCTCGTGTATCAGAGCGTCGAGCTGAAGGGGCCCGGCCGGGCTTGCTGAGCTGTCCGACAGGCCTGCGGCACCCGTGGGGACATCCGAACTTCCATCCATCGATTCTTCCGAATCCAGCTTGCGGGCCGTGGCCCGCCTGTCGTCAGCCACCATACCTCCAGGCGATGATCGCGCCGAACACGAGGTGAAGACCCCCGAAGCCGACGACCATGAGAGTCTGGCCCCAGGTCGGGACAGCGAGAGCGGCTATACCCAGGGCCATGAACGCGAGGCCCATGGCGGGCACGACGCGAACGGAGAAGGCGCCGCCGGTCACCACACCCGTTCCATACAGAAGGAGCCACATGCCGGGAAGAAGCGCCATGAGTCCGGCTCCGGCCAGGGCCCCGGTCAGAGCTGCGCCGGCGATCACCGCCGGCATGAAGTTGAGGAGGAACTTGCGGCCGGGACCGGAGAGGGCGGACTCCCGCCTGCGCCGCGCCTTACGCATGATCGCGTAGCCTCCGACTAAGGATGACAGGACCGCGGTTCCCGCCCAGATGCGCAGTCCGCCCTCGGCGAAGGGGACCTGGCTGGCCAGTACCCCAGCCCCAGCTGCCAGCGCGCCCATGGCCATGGTCCCCAGTCCCGACACCGCCGTAAACGTGCCGGAAGCCTCCATCGTGCGACGGATGAAGCTGAGGTTTTCGATTGCCCTGTCGCTGAGCGCCGTTGGCGCCGCGGGGTCGTCCTCCAGCCGCAGACGTTTCTCCATGAGGGGAGGTATACCTGTTTTCGCTATTAATGTCAAGTACTTTGTAACACAAAGTTACTGCAATTCCAAGACTGGTGATCCGACGATACGGAAGGTGGCGGCTGGCCGGGACGAGCCCTACGATGAACGGAGTGGCCCGCAAGCGCGGGCGATCCTACTGCGCAACGGTGAGAATGCGGGTGGAATGAGTTACTCGACAGGCTGGTTCGCGACTGCACTGCTCGTCAGCCTGGCGGTCACCTCCGCTTGCGGCCCGGGGGCGGGGGACGGCGGTGAAAGGGAGTTGAGCGAGGGCGCGGCGCAGCTCTTCGTGCACCCGGACTCGTTCGACTTCGAGGACAACCCCGAGCTCCTCACGCGCATCCGGGCCACTCCGCACGGTTACTTCCGGTTCATCAACATTCCGTTCACCCGGCTGGTATGCGAGCGCCTCGAGCACCTCATCGACACGGGACCGCTCGGCCTGGATCGCTTCCCGTTCAATCTCCACGGGGACGCGCACGTCGAGCAGTACGCGGTCACGGACCTCGGACGCGGCCTGACGGATTTCGACGACTCCTCGGAGGGCCCGGCCTGGGTGGACGGCATGCGATTCGCCGTATCCCTTCGATTGGCGGCCCGGGCGAACGGCTGGGAGGACCGGGCGGATGACATGGTCGCGGAGTTCGCACGCGGCTACTGGGACGTCATCTCGGACTCGACGCTCTCGGCACCCGTACCAGCCGTAGTCGCCCGGTACCAGGCGACGTTCGAGCACGACAGCATGGCCTACCTGGCGTGGATAGACTCCATCATGCAGCCCCTGCCGGAGCCGGAGCGACGGGCGCTTCTGACGTCGCTCGAGCCATACGCGCGTCTCATGCGGGTGACGAATCCCGGCCTTCCGGACGGTTTCTTCGAGCCGACCCAGGTCGGGGCGCTGCAACTGGGAGTCGGCAGCGCCCTGGACACCAAGTACCTGGTGCGACTGGCCGGCGAGACCCCGGATCCAGTCGACGACGTCGTGGTGGAACTGAAGCGGGTGCGCAGCCTGGCTGGCATTCCGTGCATCCAGGCTGACGATGACGACCCGTTCCGGATCCTCCAGAGCGGAGCTCGTATCGCGTACCAGCCCTTCCGTTTCCTCGGCTTCGTGGAGCACGGTGGAGAGATGTTCTGGACGCACGCCTGGGTCGCGAACTACCAGGAATTGAAAGTGGCGGAGAGTCTCGAGAGTCCCGAAGAGCTGGCCGAGGTGGCCTACGACGTCGGAGTGCAGCTGGGCCTGGGCCACCTGCGCGACATCGGCGGTGCTTTCCAGCAGATGATCGTCGTGAACGTGCGCGAACGGCTGGCCGAGACCGAGCAGGAACTCCAGGACGGCAGCCGGATCCTCGCCGACGAGGTCATCGAGGCGTGGGGGGCCTTCGTGCGCGCCTCGGACGAATCCAGCACCTAGCCGCTGCCTGATTCGGTTCTATTCCGTCGGGGCGTCCGCGTTCGAGCCGACTGCCGCATCCTCCGTGCCCCAGCTGATCCGACCGTCAGCCGCGAATTCCAGCGCGGTCCCGGGG
>JBATJK010000127.1:0-3923 GCA_049668445.1 Gemmatimonadota bacterium | reverse complement strand
CGGTGCAGGATTGCTGGGACCTGGTACAGACCCAGGAACGCACCGGCATGCCCTTCATGATGATGGAGAACGTGTGCTACCGGCGGGACGTCATGGCGGTTCTCCGAATCGTCCGAGAAGGCCTGCTGGGCGAGATGATGCACCTGCATTGCGGGTACCAGCACGATCTCAGGGCCGTGAAGTTCAATCCGGGCGCGGAGTTCGGTCCGGGCTCGAACGGTGAGGCGGTATGGCGCACGGACCACTCTATCAACCGGAACGGCGAACTGTACCCGACGCACGGGATCGGTCCGGTGGCCAACTGGCTCGACATCAACCGCGGCAACCTGTTCGTGTCCCTGACATCACACGCCACCAAGACGCGGGGTTTGCACGAGTACATCGTGGCGCAAGGCGGTGAGGATCATCCGAACGCCGACGTCCGCTTCAAGCTCGGCGACATCGTCACCACGATGATCCACACGCGGAACGGCGAGACCGTCATGGTCAGCCACGACACCAACCTCCCGCGCCCCTATTCGCTGGCCTTCAGGGTGCAGGGCACTCGCGGTCTGTGGATGAACGACAACCGGTCCATCTACATCGAAGGGGTGAGCCCCGAGGCGCATCGCTGGGAGCCCTTCGAGTCGTACCAGGAGACCTACGACCACCCCCTGTGGAAGCGGTACGCGGAAGACGCGGAGGGCGGGGGGCACGGAGGCATGGACTTCTTCGTGATGAACGCCTTTGTCGAGGCTGTGAAGCGTGGCGAGCCCACTCCCATGGACGTGTACGACGCGGCCGCCTGGAGCGTGATCGGGCCTCTCTCCGAACAGTCCATCGCCATGGGCAGCCACCCGGTGGCATTCCCGGACTTCACCGGCGGTCTGTGGGCGAAGCGGAACCCGATCTTCGCGCTCGGCGACGAGTACTGAAACACGGAGGGTTTGCGCGCTCGGCGGACGACCACGAGATTCGCGCGTTCGATCCAATTGTGAGCCGGGCGGAACTCTCCGCCCGAACGATGAACCAGAGTACAGGACGGAACATGATCTCGATCAAGCGACTGCGTTGGACCGTGGCTGCATCAGCGATCCTGCTTTCCACGATGGCGGACCCCGCCTTCGCGCAGGACGACGAGCGGCAACTCGGGTGGGCCTTCGAGGTGGATCTCGGGGCGTTGTGGACCGGCGGAAACCAGGAAACGAACACCTTCGCGGGGAATGCCATGGCGGCCTACCTGTGGCCGCGGAGCGAATTGATATTCACCGGCGGCGGGTTCACGTCCGAGTCGTCCCTGACCACGTCGACCGCGTTCGGCACGGGACAGGACGATTTCCAGCTATTCGAGGAAACGGTCACGGAGAAGACCGCGGAGACGTTCTTCGCCGGGTTGCGGTACAACCACGATGTGAGCGACAAGTTCTACCTCACCGGCCTCGGCGACTGGCTCCGCAATCCATTCGCCGGTATCGACGACCGCTTCGTGTTCGGCGCGGGCGCCGGCAACCGCTGGGTGGACAACGGAAAGGTCCGGTTCACCACGGACTACCTGGTCACCTACACGACCGAGACCAACGTGGTGCCCGATCCGACGAGAAAGTCCGACTTCGCGGGTTTGCGCTTCGGGTATGGCTTCCTGTGGGACGCAACCGCGAGCACGAATTTCGAGAGCACACTGGTGGCGGACTTCAACCTCGACAACACAGACGACATCCGGCTCGACTGGTACAACGGGCTGCCGATCGACATCAGCTCGGTCCTGGCGTTCAAGCCGAGCATTCGGCTGCTGTGGCGGAACGATCCGGCCCTTCAGCTGGTACCGCTGTTCGATGCGCCGGGGGGAACGGAGACGGGTGCGGTGTTCACGCCGCTGAACAAGCTGGACACCTTCTTCAACCTGTCGCTGCTCTTCAAGTTCTAGGGACCGCTGAGGGTTGGGTGCAGGGCGGGGACCTCAGTCCGGGGTCCCCGCTTTCTTCCCGACCCGGTAGGCTTCCATCGCGTAGTATTCCGGAAGGCCCAGCCGATCCGCTGCGGCCGCCGTTTCCAGGTTTCTCGACCGCACCCGTTGCCAGAACTCCCTCTCGTCGTAGCCACCGGGGAAGGGCGCCACGTCCTTCTGGGACTGGTGCTTGAAGATCGCGAAGACCTTGGCTCGCACTTCTTCCTGCGACAGCGGTACCAGGACATCGGCCTCGGTGATCGACCACTCCTGCCACGCCCCCCGGTACAGCCATGTTTCCGGAGTCGGCCCCCGATACCGAAGCAGCGCCTCGTCTATGGCCTGTTTGCACATGCGATGGGTGCCGTGCGGATCCGACAGGTCGCCGGCCACGAAGATCTGGTCCGGCTTCACGCCCTTCAGCATGTCGAGTACCAATTCGACGTCCTCCTCGCCGATGGGTCGCTTGCGGACTTCACCCGTGCGGTAGAAGGGCAGGTTCATGAACCGGGCCGCCGTACGGGGCAGTCCCACGGCCGCGATCGCGGCCACCGCTTCGGACTCTCTAATGTAGCGCTTCAGATTCTGTGCGAGATCCGAGTCAGGCTCACCGGGCTCCTTGCCGGCGAAGTCCTTCTCCAGCCTCAAACGTGCCCGCCTCACTCGCTTCGCATCAAATTCCAGGTCCTCTGCTGCCCGTTCCACGAAATCCATGTGACGACGAACGTCGTGGTCGAACACGGCGATGTTCCCGCTCGTCATGTAGGCCACGACGACGTTGTTCTCGTTCTCCCACAACTTGCGGAGAATGCCGCCCATGGAGATCACGTCGTCGTCCGGGTGTGGTGAGAACACCAGAATCGTCTTCTCACGCACGAGCTTTGACTTGCCGCGTATCTTGCCGTTCAGGACGTTGAACACCTCTCCGTTGATCTCGCCGGCCGGGCCACGGCGGGCGAGCAAGCTGCCCAGGTGATTCTCCCGGTAGTCGGCGGGGGCGAGCTTCAGAAGCGGCTTCTCGGTTCGCTCCGCGAGCCACACGGTGGCTCGCACCGTCGTTTCCGGGGTCCAGGCCACTTCCTCGAGGACCCATGGGGTTCGCATGCGGGTGAGCTCACCGGCGGCGGGTCGGTCCAGCCAGACGGTGACGGCCGGATGTCGTTGCAGGTAGCTGGCGGTGACGTCCGCGGACGGCGCGTCCTCCACGGCCCGCCGAACGATCTGAGCCTTGTGTTCTCCAGTCGCGATGAGCGCGATCTCTCTCGCGTCGAGGATCGAAGCGATGCCCATCGTGATGGCCTCGGTCGGGACATTGGCCTCACCGAAGAAATCCGATGCCGCGTCCTTGCGGGTGATGGTGTCGAGCGTGATCAGTCGCGTACGGGATTCGCGGGAAGATCCAGGCTCATTGAATCCGATATGCCCGCTTCGGCCGATTCCGAGGATCTGAAAATCGATACCGCCGGCCTCGGCGATCTCTCTCTCGTATTCCTCGCAGCAGGCCACGAGGTCGCTCCGGGCCACCGTTCCATCCGGAACGTGCACGTGGTCCGGCGGCACGTTCACGTACTGGAAGAAGTTCTCCTCCATGAAGCGCCGGTAGCTCTGAAGGCTGTCCGGTCGCATTGGGAAGTACTCATCCAGGTTGAACGTCACGACGCGGGAGAAGTCCACGTCCCCCGCCAGGTGCATCCGGATCAGCTCCCGGTAAATCCCCAGCGGAGTGCTTCCTGTAGCCAGTCCGAGGACACAGTGGCCGCGCTCTTCGACGGCCGTGTCGATCACCTCGCAGATTCGCTCAGCCACCAGGATGGCGATGTCATCCGGCTCGGCGACCACGACCGTGCGCAGGCGCTCGAGTTCGGTGGAGCCGCCAAGGATGTGTGTGCCGGGGTGGGGAAGTCCGGTTTCGACGGACGCCTTGTCGGTCATGGCTGGATCTGCCGATGCGTTTGAGGTCGCAGCGGGGGACGGCGGGGCTGTCGCCGTCAGCTCCGGG
>JBATJK010000126.1:0-41113 GCA_049668445.1 Gemmatimonadota bacterium | reverse complement strand
GGCGTAGATCCCGTCGGATTCCCCCTCCAGGTCGAGCGAGCCCCCGCCGATAAGGGTAAGAAAGGTGAAGTGGTAGACCTGGCTCCACCCGCTGATGAACTCGATCTCGGCGCCACCATACCACATGTCGAGGGACTGTTGCCCGTCCGGCCGCTGGACGTCCACCCCACCGCCCATCACGTACGCGCCGGCGCCAAGTCCGAACACGTGATCGATCATCCAGGCGCCGCGAGCGCCGAAGAAGCCGGCGAACTGGTCGTTCACGCCTGACCCCTTGAACACCAGCGCGCCGAACCCCCCATTGCTGGCTTCGCCATGCACCAGGGTGCGTGCCGTCTGGGCCTCGAGGCCCGTCGGAGAGGCTAGAAACACCCACGACATGACCGCGGCCGCAAAGACGCGGGCTGCTACAGATCTCACTCGATTCCGATTCCGCACGACACCCCTCCGAAGCTCGGGTTCGATCCCGGGCGGACACCGCGCCCGCTTCCGTTCGAACCTCCTACACCCCCGGGTGCCGACTGAGCCCTTCCGCCGGCCGCAAGGCTCCCGCTAGCCGGCCACCATCTTCTGGAACAGCATCATCGCGATCATCGACAGCGTGGTGATCGTGCCTATCTCCCGGGCCGATCCCTTCCCGTACGCCTCCGGCAGGATCTCGAGAAGCACCATGAACACCATTGCACCGGCCGCGAAGCCTATGCCGTAGGGAAGAGCCGGGGCGAACGCCTCGACGAACAGAAAGGCCGGAACCGCCATCACCGGCTGAGGTAGCGAGGAAACGATGCTCCAGCCGGCGCATCGCGGCACGCTGACGCCGTTGGACCGCAGCACGGCACTGATCGCCACTCCCTCGGGAATGTTGTGCACGGCAATCGCCACCGTAATGAACGTGGCCAGGGCCATCCCACCGCCGAACGAGGCCCCGATCGCCACGCCCTCGGCCAGCGAATGCACGGTCATGACCGTGACGATGAGCACCATGCGACGAAGTCCATCTTCCCTACCCGGTTCCGAGCCAGCCGCACTTCCCCGGTGAGGGTGGTGCTCGCGCAGATACCGGTTCGTGACGAGTATGAACAGGACCCCGAGGAGTCCACCCGAGAAGGTCTGCCACCCCCCGAAACGGGTCCCCTCCGCCAGCAGTCCGAAACTGGCGCCGAGCATGAGCCCGGAAGCCACGGCGTTGAGGCGGCCGACCATCCGTCCTGAGACCGTTCTGACCAACAGGAAAGGGAACGCGCCGAGGCCGGTCGCCAGCGCCGTGATCATTCCGTACGCGAATACCAGAAGCACGTCCCTCACGGGAGGATTCCCCCGAGAAGCACGACCAGGCCGAGGGCGACGCTGGCCACCAGCGCAATGCTCGTCGATCCCGCCTCCCGGTACGAAGCGGGCAGTAGCTCGGTCATCACGAGGTTGAGCAACGCGCCCACCGCGAAACCCAGCACCCACGGCAGGGACGCGGGTACCGTCGTCGCGAGCAACCAGGTCGCTACGGCGAGCGCCGGCTGGCCCACGTTCGAGAGCACGACCAGGCCGACCGTGCCCGGCCGGCTCGCTCCCTGCTCGCGCGTAGCGCTGCTCAGCAACGCGGCCTCCGGAACGTTGTGGACCGCGATGGCCAGGGCCATGAACACCCCGAGGGAGAGATCCACCGCCATGGCCACGCCGATCGCCACCCCTTCGGTGCAGGCATGCAGCGCGTGGATCGCGACGAGACGAGGTCCGGCGGTCGGGTCCTCACGATCCGGTCGGCTGAGATCGAGCGTTTCCAGCCGGGTCACAGTGTGGGTCGCGCCGATGAAACCGACCCCCAGTACCGCACCGATCGCCCCGGCTACGGCCGTCGCGTCGCTCACGCCCGTCAGCACGAAAGCCGCCCCGAGCATGCCCCCCGCGGCCAGGGCATACGCCCATCCGAGCCACCGATCGCGACCCGGCTCGGCGGACCAGCGCACGAGGCCACCCGGGATCGCCGACAGGGCGGCGATGGAAGCATAGAGCAGGACGATCAGCGGAGTGGCCATGCGCCAAGATTACGCTGACCTCCGGGGCCCGGCCAGAAGCGGCGCTGCGCTTGCGCGCCGAAGCCTCACAGCCGACCGTCAGGATTGTATGATACCGGTCTCACGAACAACTGGAGACTGACCATGTGCCGTTGGCTAGCCTACTCCGGTGCACCGCTCTACCTGGAAGAACTGATCTTCAAGCCCGAGCACTCACTCATTGACCAGAGCCTGTCTGCGAACAGCGGGCCGAGCCCGACGAATGGAGACGGATTCGGCATCGGCTGGTACGGCTCGAGAGACAGGCCGGGGGTCTACAAGGACATCCAGCCGGCGTGGAACGACACCAATCTGCTCCTTCTCGCCGAGCAGATCCGATCCCACATGTTCTTTGCCCACGTGCGAGCGGCTACCGGCGGAACGCAGGTACAGCAGACCAACTGCCACCCGTTCCGGTATGGGCGCTGGCTGTTCGTGCACAACGGGCACATCGAGGATTTTGCGAAGATCCGCCGCGACCTGGATTTCGCCGTACGTCCGGACCTCTACAACCTCATCGAGGGCAGCACCGACTCCGAGGTCATGTTCTATCTGGCCCTGACTTTTGGCCTGCAGGACGATCCCATCGGCGCGTTCGAGCGCATGGTAGGCTTCGTCGAGCAGAAGGGTTGGGACGCGGGCATCGAGCACCCGATGCAGATGACCCTTGGGTTGACCAACGGACACCACCTGTACGCGGTGCGCTACTCGTCTGAACACAGTTCGCGGACGCTGTATCACAGCCGCAGCATGCGCGCGTTGCGAGCGCTGAACCCGACGTTCGAGCGCTATTCGGAGGACGCCATCGTCGTCGTTTCCGAGCCCATGAACGACGTCATGGAGTACTGGGAAGAGATCCCGGAGTCCACCGCCCTGGTGGTCGAGGGCTGCGAGGTCCGCACCCTTCCCTTCAAGCCGCGCCGTCCCGACTGAAGCTCTAGTCGAAGTCGGAGATCACGGCGGTGGAAGGCGGCCGCTCGGCCCGTAGACGGGTAGCGACCCCCTCCGCTTCGCGCAGGGCTCGCAGGATGTTGCCGCTCGCCAGCTTGCCCAACCCCTCGTCCGTCCAGCCTCGCCCGATCAGGTGCGCGAACAGGACCGGGTAGCTCGAGACGTCGGGCATGACCGGAGGAGCGTTCATGCCGTCGTAATCCGATCCGATCCCCACGTGGTCGATCCCGGCCACGTCTCGCACGTGCTCGATGTGGTCCGCGATATCGTCGAGGCTCGCCGAGGGACGGGGACTCTCGCGCCGGATGCGCCCGACCTCGGCCCGGATTTCGTCGTCCGGAGTCCCGGCGTCGCGCATCTCCTGGACCATGGCCTCGATCCGGTCGTCGTAGTCCGCCGCGTCCTGGTTCACGAACGGCTGGACGAAGGTCACCATCACCACGCCGCCGTTTGCCGGCATGCGCGCCAGGATCGAGTCCGGCACGTTTCTCGGCACGTCGGTCAGCGCCCGAGCCGACGAGTGCGAGAAGATCACGGGTGCTTCTGAAACGTTGAGCGCGTCGCTCATGGTGGCCGGCGAAACGTGTGCGAGATCCACCAACATCCCGAGACGGTTCATCTCCCTTACGACCTCCTCCCCGAAACCGCTCAGGCCCCCGTTTCGAGCGGTGTCCTGAGCGGCGTCCACCCAGTCGAGCGTCACGTTGTGCGTGAGCGTCATGTACCGGGCGCCAAGGTCGTAGTAGACGCGGAGGACACCCAGGGAGTTCTCGATCGCGTGTCCACCCTCGACGCCCAGCAGCGAGGCAATGCGCCCCTCGCTCATGGCCGCTTCGACCTCGTCCGCCGTTCCGACGAGCACCAGCTCCGGGTACCGGTCGATCATGCGGCGGGCGATATCGATCTGCTCGAGCTGCAGACGGGCGAATCCGCTGTCCGCGTATTCACCCGGAATGTAGACGGACCAGAACTGCGCTCCGACTCCGCCGGCCCGCAGCCGCTCGAGGTTCGTGTGGCCGGACACCGGTGCGTTGAGGTCATACGCCGCCACGTCCATCGGTGCGTCCTCTGAGGCCCGGATCTCCCAAGGGAGGTCGTTGTGCCCATCGAAGACCGGCGTGCGCGCGAGAATCGCGCGGGCTTGAGCGAGGGGATCACCAGCCGACTCGCTGCTGACCGGCGTGTCGACCTGCTCGCCGCCACACGCCAACACACCGATCGCTACCGCCAGTCCGGGCCACCACCCTCGTCTCATGCAGCCTCCGTGTTCGTTCGGACATCCGTGAGTCGCGTCGGGGCCACGGTACCGTGACTCCAGCCGAAAGCGCAAATACCTCATGGCACACGAGTTGCGGAATTCGCGGGCAACCGTGGGCACTTTTCCGCGCCTCCTGGAGGCGTCGTGCCTGCCTTAACGCGTTACTCGTGAGACACTTATCGATTCACTGACGACGTTTCAAACCGCACGGTCGGGGACGTCGGGAACACAGCGAGGCATTGCATAATGAAGACCTTCCTACGTATGGCCCTGCCCCTGGCGCTCCTGATCGCCGCCCCGTTGCAGGCGCAGACGACGCTTGGAGTGAAGGGCGGAATCAACATTGCGGACGTCAGCACTGACGTCCCAGAGTTCGAGTTGCTCGGGACCTCTTCCAAGACCGGATTCGTGGGCGGCGCCTACGCCAACCTGGGCCTGGGCGGTCTTTTCGCGATCCAGCCGGAGTTACTGTACTCGCAGAAGGGCTTCAAGGCTGAGGAAACAGGCGTCGAAGCGCAGTTCAAGGTCAACTACTTCGAGATCCCGCTCCTGCTCAAGGCGCAGTTCCCGATGGAGATGATCCGGCCTGCCATATACGCGGGCCCGGTCGTCTCATTCGAAACGTCCTGCAAGCTGGGGCTGGCGGAGGGTGAGATCTCGGCCGACTTCGAGTGCGACTCGGAAGAGGCCGGCGTGGACGAGCGCAAGAAGACGGACTTCGGCGCCGTGTTCGGTGCGAACCTGGACCTGTTCGTGGGCTCGCTCGTGCTGACGCTGGACGCTCGCTACCAGCTGGGGCTGACCAACCTGGATGATTCGCCTGACACGGACGAGAGCGTCAAGAACCGCGTGTGGCAGATCATGGCCGGAGTCGGCTTCACGCTGTAACGCCGAAACCCCTGACGCAGGGCGACCCACCCCGAAACGGTCGTCCAGCGAAGCGCACGCCCGTCGGCCCCTGGCCGGCGGGCGTTCTGCGTATGGCGCCCTCCTCACCGGCCGGCGGCATCCTGTATATTGAAGTACTGGTTTCCACCATTCTCACGGAGTGACGACATGCGTATCCCCGCACGGCTCAGGGACCTGGCACTGGGCGCTACCGGCGCCATCTTCCTGGCAGGCATGCTCGGCCTTGTCCCCGGGTACCTGGCCGCAACGGCGGACCGGCCAGCCGAGATCATCGAGACCGGCGGCTTCGCCTTCACGTTCGAGCGCACCGTCCCGGGCTCCCCGCGCGCGACATTCGACGCGCTGACCGGTGACATCAGCGGCTGGTGGGATCACACGTTCTCCGGCAACCCGCACCGGCTGTACATCGAGCCGCGACCGGGTGGCGGGTTCTACGAACTGTTCAACGAGTCCGGCGACGGGATACGCCATGCCGTGGTTACTGCAGCCGAGCGGGGCGCGCTTCTTCGGTTCGAGGGCCCCCTCGGGCTGGCCGGGCACGCTCTGCACATGGTGGCCACGTACGAGCTGGCGGAGGTCGGACTGGAGGGCACATCCACGAACCTCAAGGTCACCGTGCACGCCGCGGGAGAGGTACAGGATGGTTGGGCCGAAACCGTCGAAGAGGTATGGCACCATTTCATCGACGAACGTTTCGTGCCCTACGTGGAATCCGGAGGGGCGGCCGGCAACTGACGCCGGCTATACGTCGATCGCCACGTTCGGGTGAGTGAAGTGCAGGCTCACCCGGACGGGGCGTCCCAGGATGGTGGTCGCAGCGTCGCGGTACACCCCCACCTGGATCTCGTACGTACCCGCCGTCTCGGGCACCTGCTCTGACTCGATTTCGTGTGTCTTGAAGTCGACGATCCACGGGTCGCGCAGCTGGTCATCCCTCCGGCCCGGGTGGTACAGGTCGTACGCGCCGAGGCGCGACTCCCTGGGTCCGATCAGGTGCAGAAACGGGATTTCTCGCCAGTGCTCTCCCTCGACGTAATGAGCCCATTCATCACTGCGAACCACGGCCGCGATCTCTGCCCTGAGGGCCTCGCGATACGCGGAACCGGGCTCCAGCAGGGTCTCTGACTCGGGGGCGTCCAGGCCGGCGATCGCCTCGCCGAGGATACGCGCGAGCTCCGACTCGGCCTCCAGTCGCTCGAGCACGGTGTGAATCAGGGTTCCGCGGACCTTGGCCGGGAGTCGGCCGGCGGCGTCCGGCTGCCGGGCGAACTCAGGCGCGGGCACCACGCCGTGCCGGTAGCGCAGATTCCAGGCTTCCGGGTCCAGTCGCCTCATCCGGAGCTCGGTAGCCGACGTCGAGAAGCTGAAGCGGGGCCCCTCGATCGGCCGGGTGATGGGGGGCGCCGCGCGAGCTCTCAGCCCTTCCATCCACCAGAGCTCGACAGGAGCGGGCGCGAGGGTCTCCTGGATCGGGCTTGGCGTTCGGTACAGGACCAGGGGCACTTCGCGTATCGATCCTCCGGAGGAGCCCGGATCCTCGTTTGCGTCCGAATCCGATCCCCGTGGCGCAAACAGGTTGAACTGCCCCCGGCCGTCCTCCGGTGCGTGATCGAACCCGAATGCGTCGAGCTGCCGGCCCGTGCCTGTGGCTGAATCGTCGTCGGTGGCCGGTTCCGGGCGGCGATCGCGTGCCTGCCCCGCGGCGGACGCGTCTTCTCCTCGCAAGGCCACCGCTTCGTGGGCCTCCACCGCTTCGTCGAGCCCCCCCTTCAGCCACTCGGCGTAGCCCCTTGGCTTCTCCGTGGGACCCGAGATGATCAGCCGGTCGCGCGCCCGGGTGGCCGCGACGTACAGCAGCCGGGCCTCTTCCGCGTGTTCCTCGGCCAGGGCGCCCTGGAACGCGCGTACCGATCGGGCCCCGCGCTCGTTCTGGTTGCCCATGTATACCGGCCCCAAAGACGCGTCGCTCCAGTAGGTGCCACTGAGTCGCCCGCCCGAGTCCGGCCCGCCACGCGTGCCCGCCAGGATCACGACTGGCCACTCCAGTCCCTTCGCCGTGTGGATGGTGCTCAGGGTCACGGCGACGTCGTCCCGGCTCGTTAGCGGGGCCTGCGGGATGCCCGTGTCCTGCTCGCCCCACCGGTCCCAGAGCCGGAGGAACTCGCCCAGTGGCAGGTGGCGGTAGTCCTCGAGCAGGGCCTGGAATCGTTCGATGTTGGCCAGGGCTTCCGCCGCGTGCTCACGAAGCAGGAGGTGGAGCCGATACCCGGTTTCGTCGAGCACCCGGCCCAGTATCTCGCCGTGATCGGCCCGATCCACGAGGAGATGCGCCTGGTCGATGGCCTCCAGGCCCTCTCGCAAGGCCCACATCTCGACCTCGTGGACGTGCGGACTCTCTGGCGCCGGGAACGGAGCGATCTTTCCAGACTCCACGAGGGCCAGGTACGCCCGGGCCTGCTCCAGGTAAGCCGGACGGCGCGCGGCGGCTCTTACCTGCGGATCGATTCGCAGGCGGGCGAGGACCTCGTCACGGAGCCCCACGAACGGCGACCTCAAGTAGGCGAAGGCCCTCAGGTCGTCGCTCGGATTGTCGACCAGTCGGAGAACCGTGAGAACGTCGAGGATCTCCTGTCGATCCGTGAGATCCCCGGCCGAGCTGTTATAGAACGGTACGTCGTACTGACGGAGCGCCTCCTCCAGGCCGCGCAGGACACTGCGCGTGCGAGCGAGAATGGCAATGTCACTGAACTGGCAGGGGCGGCACTTGCCCGTGTCCGGATCGCGAACCACCTCGTTGTACACGAGCTGGCGGACCCGGGAAGCGATCAGCCGAGCCTCCGCCAGCTTCACGTCGTTCCCGTTCTTGTCGTTGACCAGCCACTCCAGGCCCCCTGCCGCCGTGCGATCGACGGCCGCGCGCAGCGGCACGTACTCGACCGCGCTTCGAGACGATAGTTCCTGCAGCTCCCGGGCTCGTTGCGACATGACTGGCCCGCAGACGCGATTCACGAAGTCCACCACCTGTGGCTCGCTGCGGAAGTTGTGGCTCAGATCCAGGAGCTCGCCGCCACGCCCAAGCGACTCGCGGACGTCGTTCCACACTCCGATGTCGGCGCCCCGGAACCGGTAGATACTCTGCTTGGGATCACCGACCAGAAACAGCTGCGGTCGCTCCGGCGGCGGGTCGTCGACATCGGCCGACAGACCGGCGATCGCGAACGCGATATCCCTCTGCGCCGCATCCGTATCCTGGAACTCGTCGATGATGAGAATGCGGTACCTGGACCGCACTGCCTCCAGCGCCGGTCGGGTGCCGGGTCGCGTGAGAAGCCGGCGGGCATCCAGGATGAGGCTGTCGAAATCGCGGAGATTTTCCATTTCCAGCCATGACAGCCACCGGCCGAGCGCCCGATAGGCATATCGGTACAGGTAGGCCGCGATGCGAAGCGACTCCTCGTCGTGCCCACGTCCCTCCGGATCGGGATCGGCGAGCCCGGCCCCCTCCGCGATCGCCCACAGGAGCGCTGGATCAAGCTGCTGGTCCCCGTCCGGGCCGGACGTGATCCAGTGAGCGTATCGGCGGGAGTGCCAGCGGATGTCCCGCATTACCTCGCGGATGTTTCCGATGGCACCGCTCTGATGGGTGCGGTCGTACATGCCCTTGAATCGACGGACCAGGGCCCTCGCTTCAGGCTCGGCCTCAGCCAGTGCACCCTTCAAGAGGTCCCGTAGCATCTCGTCCTGGTGCACCCGGGTCTCGCGCTCGTCCAGCACTCGGAACGTGGGATCGATTTCCAGGCGCAGGGCATGCTCGCGCAGGAGCTCGGCGCAGAAGCCATGGATCGTCCCCACCGAAGCGTTGTCGATCTCCCAGCGCAGTTCGTCCCCACGCTCGGAGGCCTCGATCTCGCTGCGCAGTTTCCTCTTCAGGTCGTACGCGGCTTTCTCCGTGAACGTGATCGCCGCGATCTGGTCCAACCGGCAAGGCGACTCACAGGGTGCCAACTCAGTCGGCGGATCCCCACGCAGTCCCGCCTCGAGGCCGAGCAACCAGAGGATCTTGCCCACCACCGTGGTGGTCTTCCCCGTACCGGCGCTGGCGGCGAGCAACACGTCCCCGGTCGCAGTGACGGCGGCGGCCTGCTCCTCGGTCCAGTGGACGGTTCGGATCCCCATGACCTAGTCCGTGATCCCATCGAAGCGAGTGCCGTCCACCAGGCTCGCCTCGTTGCGAGTAACGTCCCTGCCGGGCTGCCACGCCGCGATCGATGCCGATCCCGCCTGGACCGCCTCGAACAGGCCGGCTCTGACCCGACCGGGAATGGAAAGGGCGAGTCGGACCGTGGGCTCGATCCGACTGAACTTGAGTTCGTACTTGTTCGCCGGCTTGCCCGGCTGCTGAATGCCGCGGAATCGGGCGCAGTCCACGGACCCCTGGTCCAGGGAGTCCACGGCCATCATGTAGAGCGCCGTCTGCAGCAGGGCTCCATCCAGGTAACCCTTCTGGAGAGGAAGGCTCGCGAACCCGCTCTTGTAGTCGAGTACCCGGAGCACCCCGCCTGGCTCGGGCCCGTACCGGTCGACCCTGTCCACCCGTCCCCGCAGAAACAGCCGCGCCGGGTCGCCACCCATGTCCACACCCTTCAGCTCGACGGGAGGCTGCCCGGCGAAACCGAACTGGAGCTCCACCGCGATCGGGAGCTCACCCTTCTTTGCGAGGTAGGGCAGCTCCCACGCGAGGAAGGCCCTCACCTTGTCGCGAACGTCCTGGCGGGTGACCTCCCAGAGCGCTTCGAGGCCAAGCCATTCGTCGCGGTTCGCTTCCAAATCCGCTATGACCCGGTCTGAGACCTCCTCGAAGACGCGAGCGGCGCGGTCGTCGAACGACAGCGGAAGGTCGTCCAGCACCGCGCCATAGAACCCTTCGAGAATGCCGTGCGCCACGTTGCCGAACGTCAGCATGCTGGTCTCTTCGTCCGCCTCGGCGACCTCCTCCAGGCCGAGCACCCTGTCCAGAAGGAAATCGAAGGGACGCTTGCCGTATTTCTCCAGCTGACTCGAGGACCACGGGTACTCCGGGCCAAACTTCTCCTCCAGCGCACCCAGGACCGCCGGATCCCTGAGTTTCCCGTTCCAGGCCGTCGGCTGCAGGGAGATCAAACGATCGACACCTGACACCGCGGCCGGATCGAGAGTGCCCCCCTGATCCTCGTTCACGGCGCTTCCGAGGTCGGCCTCCCGACGCACATAGTCGTCGAGCCCGCCCGAGCGGAGCTCGTCGGCGAAGGCTCCCAGGACCCCTCGCCGGAGAGCGTCGGGAAAGGCGGTTTCGAACTCACCGCGCTGCCCGGCGCGTCGAGCTTTCTTCAACAGCACGGCATCCGCCTGGCGCTGCTGGGCTGAACTCACCGGGGACAGGTCCGCCGAGGCCTCGCCGCCAGGCTCCCGACCCGCCTCGAGATCGAGGGTGCGCGGCAGTTCGGTGGTCACGTCATGCGCCGGGACCATGAGCGATGGAAGCCGTGGGACCCCGGACGTATCCGTGGTCCGGTACGTGAGGGTCACGCTTTCTCCCCGGGTCACCGAACGCCACAGCGTGCGCTCACGTCGCATGGCCTCCAACCGATCCGTCAGAGGCAACCCACGCTCGCGAAGGAGAAACCTCTCCTCGTCCGAGAACACGCCGAGGGATGTCGGGGCTCTCGGAAACACGCCGTCGTTGGCGTGCACGACGAACGTGTGTTTGAACGGACTGAGCGAGGCCTCGTGAGCCTCCAGGACCTGCACCCCTTCCTTGAGAGGCGTGGAGAGGGCCAGCTCGTTGGCCTCCAGCAGCCTGCGAAGGCGCTCGTACCAGTCGGCGGGAGAAAGAGGCTCTTTCGATCGAACCAGGTCACGCCACTCCCTGAGAAGGCGGACCAGGTGCTCGACCCCGCGCTGGTCCAGGCGGACGATGCCCCACCGATCGCCCACCGGGAGGCACAGGCGAGACCTCAACTCGAATCGGCCCCCACCCAGGATCTCGAGCGTGAGGTCGATCCAGTCCCGCTCGGGGCGTGACCCCGCCAATACCGAGACCCGGTCGAAGAACTCCAGGAGCTTCGGCGCATCCTCACGCAGCCGGCGCCTCGACACTCCCTTGCGACGCCAGCGCCGGCCGTCGTCACCTTCGACTTCCGCCGCGAGGCGCTCCAGCCCTTCCCTCCAGGCGGCAAGGCCCTCGTAGCGGCGGGCTGCCGCCAGGACGTCGACGGGACGTAAGTCCGCTCCGGGCGAAAAGTAGGGACTGGCGAGCAACTGGCGCAGGCGTTCGAACGTCCAGCCGTCCGCCTCGGCGCGCAGCAGTTGCAGGAGGGCCTTGAGAGCCGGGATCTCCGCGAGCACCGTACGGAGGCGTGCGGTCGACGGTACTCCGACATGTTCGAGCGCCGTGTGCAGAAGCCGCGTGTCCTGGTGTCCGGACCGGGCCACGACCGCCACCTCGTGCGGCTCCGCCTCCCCCTCGGCGAGCAGGCGCTTGACCCTGCGTGCCACCCAGGCGGCTTCGCGCACCGAGTCCGGTGCAGGCTGAACGAACGGCGTGCCCGCCCCACCCGACCCCTCGCCCAGGACCTCCACTCCCCCGGTCGCCAGGCTCTCCCACTCCGACGGCTCGTCCTCGAGCGGCAGGTAGACGCGAACCTCCACGTCCTCCTGGTCGGCCAGTGCGCGGAACAGGCGCTGCCTCGTTCGCAGAGACGTGACACCCAGTACGTGCAGCCGCCCCGCGCCGCCGAGCGCCCCGGACAACCCCCCCTCTTCGATACGCCGCGCGACCATCGCGTGGATGGACCTCGGATCGTACAGTTGCCTCTCGTCCAGTTCCCGCAGGAACTCCTCGTATGTGTCCGCCACCCATTCGTTACGACGACGTGTGAATTCGTCTCGCGCCAGCGGCACCAGCGCCTGCCGCAGGCTGTCGGGTGTGACGCCCTCGGGGAGGAGCTCGCTGAAGACCCGATCCAGCATGTGCGTGCCGGCCGGCCCCCTCTCCCTGCCCGCCGTACGGACGCCGACCCGCAAGGCGGTCTGTCCCGCCAGCCTGGCCACCAGCATTCGGCCCGTGAGAATTCCTACCGGACGCGCCTCGATCCCGAACATGTGACGGAGATCGGAGAAGAAGGCCATCGGCGGATCCAGCCATCCCGGGACGCCGGCCGCGGCCGCCTGCTCGAGAAGGACATCCCGCTGTACGCGATGTGTGAGCAGCAGGAAGTCGGGGTAGCCCGAGGGCCCGGACAACCCGCCCACGGCGTCGAGAAACGACTCCGAGCAGGCCGTCCACAGCGCGGCATTCGTGTCCGAACGAATGAGTCGAAGGGGCATGGGGGGCAACATATCACGCCCATCCGACAGGTGGCAGGGCCTGTGCCGAACCCCTTGCGGCGCCCATGTGGACATATTATGGTCATAATAGTCTAAATGACCATTTTATTGACTCACTCAGCCAGGAGGACCGACGTGTCCCGCACACTCTCGGTTGCACAGGCAAAGGCCACGTTCGCGGCATGCGTTCGGTGGGCCGAGGACGGCGAGCCGATCATCATCAGCCGACACGGCAAGCCGGTGGCGGCCCTGGTCCAGGCCGCCGACGTGGAGAGGCTGACGCGGCTCAGGGCGGCGGGTCCGGAGGGTGGTCTTGCGAGCCTGGCCGGTGGCTGGAAGGGCTCGGAGGAACTGGCGCGCCTGGTGCGCCGGAACCGACGCTCCCGCTGAACCGACAAGCCACTCTCTTCCCTGACCCCCCGGTGTCGTCCGCTGGACGGTCCCGGGGCCGGGGCAGGTGTCTCCCGTAATGACGGCATACCTGTTTCACGCCGATGCGATCGCCGAAGCTCTCCGGTCCGAGCCTCGCGATACCTACCTGGAATGGCTGCGCTCCGTGCCACGCGAGGAGCAGTTCACCAGTGCGATATCCGTCGCCGAGTTGTATCGCGGAGCCGACGAATCCCGAGACCCCGAAGGCAACATCGAGCACATCGAGGAGCGGGTGCTGCCCGCCCTGACGGTTCTGCCCTTCGACCTCGCGACCGCCCGCGCGTTCGCCGAGTTGACCGCCGAGACCCCCGCCCTGGACCTGTCGACCCGGGAGCTCCAGGTGGCCGCCACGGCCATCTACCACGGGTTGGAGGTCGTGACCTCGCGCACCGGGAAGTTCCGACAGGTGCCCGGCCTAGTGGTGCACCCGCTTCCCCGACCTCGTCGCCGAGGCTGATCCTCTCCTTGATTCGACCGATTACTTGATTACTCTGGATACCGGGAGCGGGTAGCTCGACGTGGAGGGCACGAGCCCTGCGCGCCGACCGGGACTCTGCGCGAGGAGGCAGCAATGGCGGAGACGCCGAAGCACGCGGCAGGTACGTTTTGCTGGGCCGAGCTGGCATCCAGCGACCAGGGAGCGGCACGCTCGTTCTATTCGGCGCTGTTCGGTTGGGAAACGGAGGAGGTCCCCATGTCCGGGGACTCGACCTATACCATGTTCCACCTCGGCGGCAAGTACACGGCGGCCCTGTACCAGGCGGATCCCAAGCAGCCAAATTCCGGGACCGACTGCTGGGGATCCTACGTGGCGGTGGATTCAGTCGACGAGGCGACCGAGAGGGCCCGGGGGCTGGGCGGCCTCGTGCTCGCCGGACCCTTCGATGTAACCGAGTCGGGCCGCATGTCGGTGGTGCAGGATCCGACCGGGGCACTGTTCTACCTGTGGCAGGCGGTCAATCACCACGGCGTGGGGCTCAAGTCCGAGCACGGGGCGCTGTGCTGGAACGAGCTTCTGACCCTCGACACGAACGCGGCGAGAGCCTTCTACGGAGGGCTGTTCGGCTGGACGGCGCACGACCAGGAGATGCCTCCACCGACTGGCACTTATACGAGCTTCCTTCTCGGCGAGTCCCCGACCGGCGGGATGATGCAGATCCAGAAGGAGTGGGGTGAGGTGCCACCGCATTGGGCCACCTACTTCTCGGTCGACGACTGTGACGCGACCGTCGCAAAGGCCGTCGAACTTGGAGCGTCACCGGTCGCGCACACGATAGACATCCCGGGTGTGGGACGGTTCGCGTGGCTGTCCGACCCGCTTGGAGCCACCTTCGCGGTGATCACGCTGGTCGAGCGCTAGTCGGCGCCGGTGCGGGCTGACCCTGACCCGTGTCCGGACCGGGTCAGGGCCAGCGCCACTCGTTTCCCTTCAGGCGTCGGATCGCTTCGAGCGTGTCAGAAGGAAAATCGGATTTCATCATCCAATCCAGGTACTCTTCCTGTTCGCGCAGCGGCTTGCCCGCGTGCTTACCGAAGTTGAACACGACCTCCCCACCCGGGGTCTGTCGCAGGCGCCGTGACCGGTCGACCTCTCCCCGTGGACGACTTCGGTCCAGGAGATCGTAGTCTTCCAGTGCCCACGCACGCTTCATGGCGCGGGCGAGTGGCAGCAGGGCCTCCGCGTCGGATAGCGCCGAATGCGCACCCGAGTGCCCGTGGCCGAGGAAGCGCTGCACCGCCAGGTCCAGGGTCCGCCGCTCCGACTGAGCCCAGACGCGCAGGAGATCGATCTCCGGAAGAGCCGCCAGGTCGAGTCCCGGCTCACCCGCCCGACGAAGCTCGGCGTCGATCATCACCGTGTCGTAGCTCCTCGAGTTGTATCCCATGATCACGGCGTCCTGGAGCATCGCCTGGACGGTCGATGCGTGCACGGCAAAGCCGTCACAATGCGCCACGTCAGCGTCCGAGATCCCGTGGACCGACGTGGCTGCGGGGGGTATCGGAAGGCCGGGGTGGAATCGCCGGTCCAGGAGTACCAGGCCGTCCTCGGCCCGCACGATCGCCAGTTCCACGATCCGATCTTCCCTCGGATCGAGGCCGGTGGCTTCCAGGTCCACGGCGACCACTCGTTCCCACATAATGAGCCTCTCCTTGGTGAGTGGGGGGGCCATACAAGTCTACACCCCTTTGTCTGCAAAGTCTCATCCGGAACGCTCGGAACACTGCCCCACCTCGAGTTCCCGGCCCTGGCCCCGTCGCCCGCGAAACCTGTTCCCGCCCGACGTGTTTACCCATACGTTGGAGGGAACCCGTCGCTTCTGGAGGATTGTCGGTATGACGCCTGACAGCACCCCGGTCATCAAGGGAGCGTTTCCGTCGCCGGAATCGCGCGACCAGGCTGATTCATCGTCCGCCGGAGCCGGTGGCGATGCGGTCATCCTCCACCTCACGGGTCCACACCGCGGTACCCGCCAGCATTTGACCGACGTGCAGGCCCTCATCGGTACTGCGGGCGACGCCGTGGTGCACTTCCCTGTAGGGGAGGACCCGGCGGTGGCCCAGCGGCACGCAGCACTGGTGCGAGGCGAAGACGGTTGGTCGGTGCTCGAGGTGGAGGGTCAGGTCTTTTTGAACAGCGCCGACGTTCCCGGACTCCAGGGCCGTGAGACCCTGGTTCCCGGCGACATACTCGAAGTCGGCACTGGTGGGCCGGTGATCCGCTTCGTGATGGAGACCAGGAACGCCCCGTCCTACAAGTCCGTGAAGGAGGCCTGGGGTGACTGCGTGGACTGCGCCCGCCACGGGAGGGGCGGACTTCTGAGCCGATTCGCCCTGTTCATAGGGTCCCTCCCGAGAGAGATGCTGACCAGAACGTCTCCGCGGGCCCGTGTCGTGGTGGGCGGCGCGCTGGCCGTGCTGTTCGTCACCGCCGGTGGCCTCGTCGCGTACGGGCTGCGCATCGAGCGACGGATCGGTGCGGAAGAGGCGCGGAGCGCGCGTGTAGCCGAGGCGCTGGCCGGCCTCTCCACCCTCGCCGAGGGAGACCCCGAGGCTCGCGCCCTGGTAGCCGAGCTCCAGGACGCCCTCACCGGACGCATTGAAGCACTCGAAGAGATGAGCGACGCCGGACGGCGGGTCGTGATGGCCGCCTCCTCCTCGGTGATCTTCGTGCAGGGTGGATACCAGCTGATCGACAGCGAGTCCGGCCGCCCGCTCCGGATTCTGCTCGGACCGTCGGGGGCGCCGCGAATCGGGCCAGGCGGCATCCCTCTGACGACGACCGAAGGGGATGGCCCCGTCTTCGAAGTGCAGTTCACCGGAAGTGCGTGGCTTGCGACGGACGACGGTCTGCTGGTGACCAATCGGCACGTGGCCATCCCCTGGAGCGAGAACGACCAGGTCGGTCCGATCTTCGAGCGAGGCTTCGAGCCGCGGCTGCGCCTGCTGGGCTACCTGCCGGACCGTGCCGAACCGGTCGAGCTATCGTTCGTTGCAGCCAGCCGGGAAGTCGACCTCGCGGTGGTCCGGGCGCCCGAGATGGCGGGCCGCGAGCCCCTGGTCCTGGCGGACGACAACCCGGGACCCGGCCAGGAGATCATCGTGCTCGGCTATCCAGCGGGAATCGACGCCTTGCTGGCCCGGTCGGGGGCCGTCTTCGTGGACTCACTGATGCGCCGGCGCCCCGATTTCTGGAGCGTGGTGAAGGAACTCTCCGAGGCCGGGTTCATTCGCCCGCTTGCCACCCGAGGCATCGTCGGCCAGGTGACTCCCTCGACGGTCGCCTACGATGCCGAGACGACGCGTGGGGGCAGCGGCGGACCTGTCCTGTCACTCGACGGAGAGGTGGTGGCCGTCACGTTCGCCATCCTGGCCGAGTTCGGCGGATCGAATCTCGGCGTGCCGGCTGAAGAGGTCCGCCGACTCCTGGCCGAAGCCGCCGATCTCAGCGATCGCGACGAGCCCTGACCTCCGCCAGCCGCCGCGGAACCTCGTGACGGGTCCCGTTGGACCGTGGAAAGCGCCGAACCGTTGCCAGCGCCTTCCGGGTACCGGGTGTTCCATGGGTGTCGCGATGCCGCCATCCCCGGCGGCGATCCGTATAACCACACAGGGGTGCGCCATGACTCGTTCGCCTTTCCGTCTGCCCTTCCTCGCTGCGTTCCTCATTGCGGCCGCCGTCGCAGCCTGCGCCGAGCAGGAGGTGGCAGAGACCGGAGACCTCGACTATGCGGTCAGCTTCCTGGGCCGCGAGGTGGACCTCGAGCCGTATTTCCAGGACTATCCATACGGTGGTTGGAATGCCGATTTCGAGTCCGGGAAACTGTTCTACCGGCACACCACCCCCGAGGGCACCTGGCTCATGTTGCAGGATCTGTCGGTGGGCGACGGAGAACTCGTCGATCCCGAAGCCGGACAGCGCGTGTTCGACATCGATCTCTCGACCCGCAACCTGTGGGGCATGCAGTACGACTCGATCCGCGGGGACATGATCGCCCAGGCGGACGAGCGGAATGACGAGGTGATGAACCTGTACCGCCTGTCGCTCGAGGACGGCACCCTCGAGAAGCTGACCGATGTCCCTTACATCTACGGCTGGGACTTCTCCAAGGACGGCCAGACGATCGGATACATCGCCCGGTACGGAGAGGCGGAGCCGTACCGGAACTGCCTGACGCTGCTCGACCTCGAATCGGGACAATCCACCGAGGTCCTGTGCCAGGAAGGCGGCGAACACCGCATGGTCTGGACCTCCGTCAACTTCCGGCCAGCCGGCGACGGGGTGGTCATTCGTCTCAACAAGGATGGACATCGGAGCCACGGGACCCTGGCCTACGTCGACCTGGCCGACCCGAGTCTCGACTTCCTGCTGCAGGATGGGGTGGAGCGTCAGTCCGTGGGCTCGTACACGAAGGGGTGGCTGGACGACGACCGCTTCGTGTATACGTCCGACGAGAGCGGCTTCTCCAATCTCTACATCTACGACCTCGCGGCCCGCGCCTCCCGCTCCCTGACCTCGGTGGACGAAAACGCGTGGTTCGCCCTGCTCGAGACGGAAGAGGGACGGAAGATCCTCCAGGTGCTGGCCCGGCCGCACGAGAACGTGCTTCAGGTGCTGGAGCCGGAGTCCGGCGAGGTCCTGGGTGAACTGACGCTGGACGTGAGCCTGGGAGTGATGGGATTCGACGATCACGACCAGTTCGTGGTCAGACAGACGTCCGCCTCGTCTCCGTTCCAGGGCGACGAGATGAAGGTCGTCATGGAAGACGGACGGGCGACGTTCGCCTTCCAACCCAAGATTCGTCTTCCGGACGAGTACCTGGCGGCCATCCAGCAATGCGACGTAGAGCGGGTGGAATTCCCGACGTTCGACATCGACCCGGCAACGGGCGAGCCTAGAATGCTGCACGCTTTTCTGTTCACGCCCAGAGAGGACCGGCAGGATCCGGAGTCTCGCCTGGCGGTCATCACGTCGTTCTACGGGGGTGGCAACTACTTCAGCACCGGAACCCAGGTCTTCTGCGAGGCCGGGATCTCGTGGCTGTCGCCTGCGGTCAGGGGAAGCTCGGGGTTCGGCAAGGACTTCATGGCGTTGAACGACCGGGACCTGGGAGGCGACGAGATCATCGATCTGTTCTACGGCGCACGGTTCCTGGAGCACAAGCTCGGTCTCGACGCCAGCCAGATCGGGGTGGCCGGCGGTTCACACGGCGGGTACGCCACCATGCGGGCCCTGACTTTTCCGCCGGAGACGAACGGGCGGGGTGAGGATTACGATTTCGGGTTCGGGATGAGCCACGCCGGTTTCTCCAACATCGTGTCGTTCTATGACGCCACGAACATCCCCGACTGGATCGTCCTCGAGGCAGGCGACCCCGCGACCGAGAGCGAGAAGCTCCTCGATCGCTCTCCGATCAGCCACGTGGACCTGCTCGATTCGCCGATTCTCCTGACGCACGGGTCGAATGACAACCGCGTCGGAGTCACCGAGAGCCGCTCGTTCGTCGAGGCGGCGCGGCAACTCGAGAAACCCGTCACGTACGTGGAGTTCGAGGGCCAGGGGCACGGCATCTCGGGGCTGGAGAACCAGGTCACCTACTACCAGACCCGATTCGACTTCCTGGAGAGCGTCGTGTGCGGGGTGGAAGGTACCCGGATAGAGGACTGCGCCGGAACCGATTGAGGCGCGGCCGCCTGGTGGTGGCCACTCCAGGTCCGTGTCCGCTCCCTTTCAGTAAAGGAAGCGCATGACACACGTGTGCCAACCCTCCCCGCACACCCTAGGTTGTCGCCCTTGTCCGTCCGCCGGTGCCAGGTGACCGCCGGCCGAGAAGCCGACTCAACGGAGAGCTCATGAACGCAGAGCCGATCTTCACCGACCTCATCGGGATCATGGCGGTGATCCTCATGGTTCCCGTCATCTTCATCTGGCTGGAGAGGACGACGGGGTGGAAGGTGTTCAACTACCTGCCCGCGATCATCTGGATCTTCCTCACGCCGGTGTTCCTGAGCAACTTCGGGGTGATCCCGCGGCAGAGCCCGGTCTATGACACGTTCAAGTCCTTTGCGGTGCCGCTGTTCATCGTCCTGATGCTGCTCGACATCAACATCAAGGAAGCGATGAAGGTGGCGTGGCGCGGAGCGGTCGTCCTGGTGATTGGCTCTGTGGGAGTAGTGGTGGGAGCGGTCGTCGCTTTCGTGCTGTTCCGGTCAAACCTGCCACCCAACTCGTGGTCCGGGTTCGGGGCGCTGGCGGGCAGCTGGATCGGGGGAACGGGCAATCTCGCGGCCGTGGCCGAAAGCCTGAACACCCCGAGCGAGCAGCTCGGCCTGGTGGTGATCGTCGACAACTTCGTTTACCTGGCCTACTTCCCCCTGATCCTGGTGTGCAAACGGTGGGCGAAACCGTTCAACCGGTGGACCGGAGTGTCACAGGCGCAGCTGGACCACTTCACGGAGGCGACGCAGAACGTCGAGCGAAAGACGCACGAGGTTCACTTCCGGGATATCCTGACGCTCATCGGGTGGGCCTTCGTGGCCATGCTGGCGGCGAACTGGCTGTCCAGCCTGATTCCGCCCCTGCCTCCGGTGCTCACCCAGAGAACATGGGCCCTCCTCCTCGTCACGACGTTCGGGATCCTGATGTCAGCGACGAAGCTCAGAGACGTACCGGGCACAGAGCCGCTGGCCATGGCGTTCGTCTACATCTACATGACCATGATCGGCGCCTCAGCGGACCTGCGAGAGCTCGGTGGCGGGCAGTTCTTCCTCATTGCCGGCTTCCTCACCATTACGATCCACCTGGTCTTCGTCCTGGTCGGCGCCAAGATCATGAAGCTCGACGTCAGCATGGCCGCCGTCGCCAGTGTCGCAGCCGTCGGTGGAGCCGCATCGGCACCGGTGGCCGCCGGCTATCACAGGGAAGAGCTCGTGCCGATCTCGATCATGCTGGCCCTGATCGGATACGCGCTCGGCAACTACCTGGGCGTGGCCACGGCGTACCTGTGCAACATGCTCGGGTGATATCCGCCGGACGCCGCGAGGTACTCGAGTTCCTCGCGGCTCACCTGTAGCGGCGACCGAAACTCTCATCTTGTCCCCTCCGTAGAGATCCGTGGCAAGCGGATTCCGCCGCAGGGACCACCTGTGTGGTTGTGGGGCGGTGTGGACTACGGGTTGAAGGGGACAGCCATGAACGGGTTCTTCAAGGACGTCAAGTACGGCGTCCGCATGCTCATCGGTTCTCCGGTACTCTCTCTCATCGCCATCGTCGCATTCTCTCTGGGAATCGGGCTCACCACCACGGTGTTCAGCATCGTCAACGGCGCCATGTACAAGGGACTGCCGTTCGAGCAGGCGGACCGGATCGTGTCGATCTGGCGAACGAATCCGGAGCGCGACATCGACCGCGGCGGCATTTCGCTGCATGACTTCGTGGACTACCAGGACCAACAGACGAGCCTCGAGTCCTTCGGTCTGTGGAACCAGGGCGCGGTCAATCTCGTGGGCGGGGACGGCGAGCCGGAGCGTTACGCCGGAGCCATGGTCACCGCAAACATGTTTGATATCCTCCGCGTGGCGCCTGTCGCCGGCCGCGGCTTCCTCCCCGGTGAAGACGAGCCGGGAGCGGACCCGGTGATGATCATCGGCTACGAAGTCTGGCAGGAGAAGTTCGACGGCTCGGCGGGCGTGGTGGGGATGACGGTGCGTACCAACGGAGAGCAGCGCACCATCGTCGGGGTGGCCCCGGAGGGATTCAAGTTCCCGATGGAAGCCGATATGTGGGCTCCCATGGAAATCGATCCCCTGGAGAACGAGCGAGGCGAGGGCCCGCAGTTGCCGGGGTTCGGCCGGCTTCGCGAAGGCGTTTCGCTCGACCGGGCCTCCGCCGATTTCGCCACCATCGGGCTGCGACTCGAATCGCAGTACCCCGATGCAAACGAGGGCTTCGCTCCCCTGGTCGAACCGTTTACGAAGTTCGTGATCGGGGATGAACTTTTCGGCGTCCTCATGGCCATGTTGGGCGCGGCCATCGGAGTACTCCTCATCGCCTGCGCCAATGTCGCCAACCTGCTGTTCGCACGGGCCGCGGGTCGGGAGAAGGAAGTGGCTGTCCGCTCTGCCATGGGAGCCAGGCGCCGCAGAATCATCCGGCAGCTCCTGATCGAGGTGGGGGTGCTCTCTATTGCCGGAGCAGCGATCGGCATGTTGATCGGGGTCGCAGGCATCGCCTGGTTCAACCGGGGCGTCGCGACCAATCCGCCGCCCTTCTGGATGAGCTTCGATCTCGACGCTCGCGTCATGGGTTTCGTGATCCTGATCACGGCCCTTTCAGCAATCGCCGCCGGCCTTTTTCCAGCTATCCGGGCGACCGGTCGCGGCATGAACGAAGCGCTGAAGGACGAAGGACGAGGATCGTCAGGGCTCCGAATGGGCCGCATCACGTCGATTATCGTGATCGCCGAGATCGCCGTGTCGTGCGGGCTCCTGATCGCCGCGGGCCTGATGATCAAGAGCGTGACGCAGCTTCGAACCGTGGATCTGCCGTTCGCTGTCGAGAACATCTTCACGGCTCGCCTGAACCTGCCGGCAACCGACTACCCGGAATCCAACGATCGCACCGACTTCTATCGGGAGTTGCTGCAGCGGCTGCAGACGACGCCCGGCGTAGAAGCAGCGACTCTCTCGGACGGTCTGCCCGCACGCGGAAACGGGATGCGGACCTTCGAGATCGAGGGGGGGGACTATCCGACAGAAGACGACTTCCCCCGGGCCCGAGAGGGGATCGTAACACCGGGTTACTTCTCCACCTTCCAGACCCGGGTTCTCGACGGCAGGGCGTTCGAATTCTCGGACACGCGTGACAACCTGCCGGTGGCCCTGGTCAACCGGAGCTTCGTCCGTGAGTACTTCGAAGACGGTGAAGGACTCGGAAAGAGGTTTCGGATTCACCAGGGAGAAGACGTCTACGAATGGATGACCGTGGTGGGCGTCGTGCCCGACATGAAGATGGAGGGAATCGGCAATAACCAGGAGAGCCCGGCTGGCTACTATGTCGCCGTAGCTCAATTCGGAGAGATCCTGGGCAACACCGTGAGCGTAGGTGTTCGGACGACCGGGGATCCGTCAGGCCTCGCATCTCGGGTGCGGGAGACGGTCGCAACCATGGATCCGAATCTCCCGATCTACGACGCCCTGCCGATGCAACAGGTCATCGACGACGCGACCTGGTTCTATACGACATTCGGAACCCTGTTCATGGCGTTCGGTTTCGTGGCGTTGTTCCTGGCCGCGGTCGGCCTGTACGGCGTCATGTCGTTCACGGTGAGCCAACGCACCCGCGAGATGGGTATCCGGATGGCGCTTGGGGCCTACGATGCTGGTCTGATCCGACTGGCCATGCGGCGCGGACTCAAACAACTCGCGATCGGAATCTCGATTGGGATCGGATTGGCCGCAGTTGCCACGCGGCCCCTGCAGATCATCCTGTACGAAGTGGATGCCCGGGACCCGGTGATCTTTGGAGGCGTCGTCCTGACGCTGGCCCTGATCGGACTACTGGCCACGTATATCCCGGCGCGGCGCGTGAGCAGGATCCATCCAGCCGAGGCGTTGTCTCCGGGTTGATCGATCGGCCGGCAGGCGGACTCAGCCGTCAGGGTCCGCCTGCGCCGGATCGTACACCCGCATGAAGGCGATCGTCATCGGCAGGGGGTCGCCTTCGAGGCGGGTCAGCACGTGGAGCCGTCCCGTACCCGCCTGACTCGAGTACTCTTCGGTCATCGTGATCCCCCGGTCGAGCTTGCGCTCGATGGTCAGCCGGCCCTGTGACCATCCGGCCCGGTACTCCACCTCGAGGTCCTCGGACACCCGCATCTTCTGCTTCCGTCCGTCCGTGAACAGGGTGAGGTCCCGGTCCGGGTATGTGATCGTTACCGTCGAGTCCGTCGCGGTAATCGCGAAGCCCTCCGCTGCGCGCCGTATCACATCCAGTGACGAACCATCCGTGGGCCGACCGCCTCCGCCGGGTGGCCTTCCACCTGGAGGTTGGGCCCCACCCCGCACGTTTCTGAGCTGATCGTCCGGATCATCGCTCAGGGCCCGGTTCAGGGACCAATCACCGGCGAGGCCATTTGACACGCCGGCGCTCACTTCCGCTTCCTGCCCAATGGCCGGACTCGCCCCGGCCGCCACAAAGAGAGCGGCAGCTATCAGCCCCCGCCGGGACAGAGTTTTCCACATCACGCTCAAATGCCCTCCCTGGATTCCAGGTCCGCCCACTGATTGGGACCAGCCCTCCGAACGGTGTATTCCCCATGCCCACGCCGGTTCCACTCCATACCCCCTGTCGGGCACGGGATATGCAAAGTAGCGGGTGGTCAGGATACCAACCCAAGAGGAGGCTATCGGTTTGAGTACGGCGGCATGCCCAATTTGCGGGCGTCCAGCAGCCCCAGATAACCGGTATTGCGAGACTTGCGACTTTCAGGCCCGTCCCACGGCAGCCCGGGGCGATTCTGGGCATGTTGCGAGAACTCGTGCCGCATCCGGCAATAAGTCCGCCGAAGTGCGGATCTTTCTGGGTGTATTCATGCTCGCCGCCCTCACGACCACCGTGCTCGGGATGGGGGGACCGCTTGGTTTCCCGGCACTTCGAGAGAGTCTCGGGCTCGCGGAGGTTGGCGTCCAGTCCGACTGGGGAGAGCTTCGCTGGGTTCACGTAACGTCTCGCATTCGATCCAACCGCAGCACCGAAAGCCAGATTGTCGGACGACTCGAGCCGGGCGATAGCGTGCGAGTGGACTTCGCGGAAGCTGGTTGGTACGCCGTGTTCCCGGTGACCGCCGCAACGCAGGTCGAGCAATCGGCGATCGGCTACGTGTACGGCGAGCTGCTGAAAGGCGATCCGCCACCTGATGTCACGGTACCCCTGGTGCGAATTCTACCGTAGGCCACGCGCACAGCCGGTCGTTCTACCCGGCACCGCCCGAGCCTCACCCTCCCCAGCGACGCCTTGTCCACCGGTATAGCCACAGTGCCAGTCCCGTGAGCAGGAGCGCCAATCCCGGCACCCCGAGGGCAAACGCCGCGAAGCCCCAGGCGTAGGTCGAGGCCACCGACTCAGAACTGGTGTTCCACGCCCACGTTGCGGCAGGCAGGGCCAGGAATCCCAGTCCGATCTGCATCAGGAGCGCCGGTCCGCGGCCCGCCAGCGACGACTCGCCTTGAGCGTTCGCACCCGCCGTCCACATCAGCAGCAGGCCGAAAGTGACGAGAGCAGGCCCTTCGAACATCCATCCGTCGACTGTCACCGCGTCCAGGTCGGACCCGGGTACGAGGACTCTCCACGTGGCTACCAGGCCGATGAGCGTGGTCAGCAAGCCGGCGAGTCTCGTCGTCCATCGAATCCACGGGCGCATGATGATCCTTCCGGTGGGGTCAGGCGCTTGGCGTATGGGCAAAGCTAGCCTGCGAGCCGGGGCCGCTCCAGTGCAGGCGCGAGGAACCCCCTGACGGTTCGAGGGTTCACGGGAACGTGCGGGCGGGCCCGAACCGATCGGCCGACCGATGAACGAATCACTCCAGACAGAATTGGACGGACCATGCTCAGAGCGCTTTGCATACCCCTGTTCCTGCTGCTGGCGGGATGCGGGTCGGAGGACCCCTTCGACGCACCCGAGCTTCCCAATGACGTCGGGGTGGCAGGTGACGGTGCTCTCGCGGAGGTGCTGGAGCCTATCCGTGCGGCGTGGGACGTGCCGGCCCTGGGAGCACTCATGATTGTCCAGGGACAGGTGCTGGAGACGGCTGCCGTCGGTCGCCGGTCGCTGTCCTCGGCTGAGCGAGTGAGCACGCAGGACCTGTGGCATGTCGGAGACCTTACCAAGTCGATGACGGCTACGCTCGCCGGCGTGCTGGTGGAGGCCGGCCATCTCGACTGGACGACCACGGTGGCCCAGGCGATGCCCGATGTGGCCGCGGTGATTCGCGTGGAATACGAGGACGTTCGACTCGAGGAGTTGCTTTCGCACACGTCGGGCCTGGCGAACGACCTCACGGGCACGACCTGGTGGAGCCAGCTTCCGCATTCGGATCCGCTCCCGGATCAGCGCGTGGCCCTGTCCACCGAGTTGATGCAGAACCGGGCCGGGGCACCGCGGGGCGAGTACCTGTACAGCAACGGAGGTTACATCGTCGCCGGCGCCATGATCGAGCGAGTGATGGGCGAGCAGTGGGAGGACCTGATCGTCACCCACGTGTTCAATCCGCTTGGGATGTTCACCGCCAGTTTCGGGGCGCCTGGCCGCGCGGGCAGCTACCTGCAGCCGTGGGGGCACGCGCTCGAGAACGGCAACTACTCGCCGGTAGAGCCGGGACCCGCCGCGGACAGCCCCGAGGTCGTCGGACCTGCAGGTACCGTGCACATGTCGATGGCTGACCTCGCCAGGTATGCGGCCGCCCACATCGCCGGGGCGCGCGGAGCGGACGGACTGGTAACCGCCGAGACGTTCGCGAAGCTTCACCAGCAGGCGCCGGGCACGGCATCCGGGCTGGGGTGGTTGCTGGCGGTGAGGACCTGGGCCAACGGAATCGCACTGCACCACGAGGGAAGCAACCAGTTCTGGTACGCCAACATGTGGCTGGCGGCCAACCGCGATGTCGGAGTGCTCGCGATCAGCAACGCGGGTGAGGTCCGAGCCTACGACGCGACGGTAGCAACCGTCGACGCCCTGGTCGAGAGGTTCGAAGCGGCACAGGCTCCGTAGGACGTCGCTTCGCTCGAGGCCGGGGCGATGGCAAAGCGGGCGGGGTCTCTCGACCTCCGCCCGCTTCTCTCATCGAGTGGCCACTTCAGGGTCAGGCGCCAGCCGTCGGCACACGAGTGCGCGTTCCGCTGGACTTTGAGAAGCCGCCCCGCCTTCGCCCACCGTCGTCACCACTGAATCCCTCACCTCCCCGGCCACTCGCCCCGTGCCGGGCGAACGACTGCACCAGCGAGTTGTGCAGGATCCAGATCTCTTCCTGGTCGTCATCCAGGACGTCGAGCAGGGCCTGGTGATGCGCGTCGCGCAACGACTGCATCTCCTCCGGCGACGGCCGACCCTCGCGCTCGGGTCTCTCGTTGAGAGCGTCGAGTGCCGCAACCTGTTCCACGGTCAACCCGAGGGCCGAGATCATCGCGGCGCGTTCCGCCTGCCGACGCTCTTCCCACTGGCTCCGCATCGCCTCACGCCTGGATTCGGCCTCGGACCGTCTCGCCTCGGCCTCGGACCTGTACTCTTCGAGCAGTGCGATCTGATCCGCCGTGAGGATACCCTGCATCGCTTCGTGCATGGCCTCCCGGATCGCCTCCAGGCGCTCAACGGACTCCTCGCGTGAGAGACTGCCATCCCGGACGGCATCGCGAATCGCCGTCAGCTCCGGCGCGTACGAGTTCCGGATCTTCTTCAGTTGCGCGAGCTGCTCCTCGGAGAGATCGAGAACGTCCATGGGACCGTGGCGGCCTTCCCCTGCCCCGCTCCAGTTCCCATTCCCGTTTCCGTCGCCGAAGCCTTTGCGCGGACCAGAGCCCCTTCGCCCACGAGAGCGACGGTCACCCATCCGGTCCCCTCCCTCGGTCCTGCGGGCATCGATCGCCGCGATCTGATCCGAGCTCAGGACTCCCTGCAGGTCCGCCGCGGCGTACCACAGCGTACCGGGCTCACGACCCTGTCCCCGGTACTTCTCCATCACCTCCCTGACAGCAGAGATCTGATCGTCCGTCAGTCCGAGACCCTCGGTGAGGTCTCCGAGGACCACCGAGAAGTCGGCGTCACTCGCTTCGACCCCGGAATCCGCGTTGACCGCTTCCGTCGGTGTGCCGCTGCAGGCGCCCACGAACCCGGCCAACACGACAAAAAGACCGGCAGCGATGGCGCGCCGGCCACGGTTCCCGCCCGTTCTTCCCTTGCGTAAACGCATTCTCCACCTCCGTGGTGCACGCGACCGGTCGCGCCGGTCGTAGCCTTTTCGAGGAGACCTCCGTGTCTCCCCGACTTGCCCCTTAGACGCGCCCACCGGTTCAACTATTCCGTCCCCGCCCGTCGGCCTCCACGGTTGCCGCGTGGCGCCCGACGTCCGATATGTGTGCTGCACAGGTCGAATGGCAGACACCGTGGACCCGACCCCCCGGCACCGTGATGACCGAGTTCGAGATCGAGACCGAGAGTATCCTCACGCCAGGCCTGCTGAAGGCCATCGTCGGCCAGTACTCCCTTCCATGGAGGGGCACCCACGGGCTACCGCATTGGGCGCGTGTGCTGGATAACGGCCTGCGAATCGCGGGTGAAACCGGTGCCGACCCGATCGTGGTCATCCTGTTCGCCGTCTTCCACGATGCGTGTCGAGTCAGCGAGGGGTGGGATCGGGGCCATGGAAGACGCGGCGCCGACCTGGCCGCCGCCTTGCGCGGCAGCGTCTATGTCCTGGACGACGGGCGATTCGATCTGCTCCACTACGCCTGTGTTCACCACACCGATGGAATGACGGAAGGGGACCCCACGGTCCGCTCGTGCTGGGACGCGGATCGGCTCGATCTGGGCCGGGTCCGAATCACTCCAGACCCCAGGCGTATGGCGACCGCTTTCGCGTCGCGGCCCGATGTGATCCAATGGGCCGAGGAGAGGAGTCGCGGCGGGTACGTGCCTCCGGTCACGGGGATCTGGGAGACGTGGGCCGGGGACGAGGCTTTCGGCAGAGACTGACCCGATCCTCCGACTTCAGGTCCGGTGTTGCAGCTCCAGCAGCCGGGGACGGATTCGCTCCGCCGTCTCGATCGCCGCCGCCACGTCTCGCAGTTCCGTCACCATGTCCGTGAGCTCTTCCGCTCGAGACTCCGCCATCACATGAGTCCGGCTGGATCCATGTCGGGACAAGGTCTGTCTTCCGAGACGGTCCATCCACGTGGAGAGGCGGACGAGGCGCTGCATGGTGTGCTCGAAGTCGCGCGACCACCACTCGAGGAGTTCTTCCGACTCGGCCTTCCCCTGGCCCTTGCGGCCCCGGACTCGATCCAGCTCGGAGGTGGGAATCCGCCACTCGCCATCCTGCTTGCGAGCCGACACTCCGCCCGAGCGAATCCAGTTGTAGACCGTGTTGAAGTGCCGGCCGCTCAAACGGGCGAATTCGTGTACTCCCAGGGTCTCTCTCATCTGCATTCCTCATGTTATTGTTACCACTCATATTAAAGTAATTTCGCGATAAGTCAATGTCGCGCCATGCTTTCCATCTAACTCCACAGAGCCTCTGAAGAATTCCCACTTTCCCACTTTTTCAGAGGGGTAGTCATGGCAGGGGGCTGCGACTCCGCCCGAAAGCGTTGACGCGGCGCTCGACGAGGACGTACGGTACCGGGTCCACTCGCCGCACCGGTCCCGCTGATTCGGAGAGCTCCTGGTGAGCCAGTACCTCCTCATCGCCATCGCCACGATCATCACACTCGGGATCGCCGCCGAGTGGATCGCCTGGCGCGTGGGCCTGCCATCCATCCTGGTTCTCCTTCTGTTCGGGCTGGTGGCCGGCCCGTTCACCGGGCTCCTGGATCCGGATGCCGTGTTCGGGGACCTGCTGTTCCCGGTCGTCTCGGTCTCCGTTGCCGTCATCCTGTTCGAGGGAGGAACCAGCCTCCGACTCCAGGAGCTGAGGCAGGTAGGTCGCGTGGTGACCAGCCTGGTGACCCTGGGCGCGCTCGTCACCTGGGCGCTGGCCACAGCCGCCGCCCATTTCGTCCTCGGAATCGATCTGGAGCAGGCCCTGCTCCTCGGCGCCATCCTGGTCGTGACCGGCCCCACGGTGATCGTGCCCCTTCTCCGCCACATGAGACCGAGCCCGCAGGTGGGCAATACGCTCAAATGGGAGGGCATTCTCAACGACCCGGTGGGAGCCGTGCTGGCCGTGCTCGTGTTCGAGGTCCTCCTGGCGGGTGGCCTGGAGGTCGCATGGTCGGTGGGCTCGTTGGGACTCCTGAAGACCGTCGTGATCGGCGTGCTGCTCGCGGCCGCCGGAGCGGGGTTGATGATCTGGGTGCTCGATCGCCGCTGGGTGCCCGAGTTCCTCCAGAGCCCTCTCTCACTGACCCTCGTGGTCGCCGCCTTCGCCGCATCGAACTCGCTGCAGGGCGAATCCGGCCTCCTTACTGTCACCTTGATGGGCATGTTGATGGCCAATCAGAACTCGGTGAACGTTCGCCATATCATCGAGTTCAAGGAGAACCTGCGCGTCCTGCTTATTTCTTCACTGTTCATCATCCTGGCCGCTCGGCTGGAGATGGCGGATCTGAGGGCGGTGGGGCTGCGTGAGGTGGCCTTCGTTGGGCTCCTGATTCTCGTCATCCGGCCCGTGGCCGTCGGCCTGTCCACGCTCGGCTCGGACTTCAGCTGGCGTGAAAGGGTCGTACTCGGCTGGGTCGCGCCACGCGGGATCGTCGCGGCCGCCGTGTCATCCCTGTTCGCGCTCGAGCTGGCGGAGCATGGTTACGCGGGTGCCGGCCAACTCGCCTCGGTCACGTTCCTGGTCATCATCTCCACCGTGGTGGTATACGGATTCACCGCGGCTCCCCTCGCCCGACGACTCGGGGTCGCCCAGCCCGCCTCGCAGGGAGTGCTGTTCGTCGGGGCCCACCCGTGGGCACGAGAGATCGCCCGCGAGCTCCACGATCTGGGCTTCCAGGTACGGCTCGCCGACACGAACCGTCGCAACATCATGCAGACTCGCCTGGCCGGCCTCCCGAGCTACTACGGAAGCTCGCTCACGGAGGGAGCGCTCGACCGGATCGACCTGGCGGGGATCGGGAGCCTGCTGGCCCTCACGGCGAACGACGAAGTGAACTCGCTGACCGGTCTGAATTTCAGTGAGGTACTGGGGGTGGACTCGGTGTTCCAGTTGCCACCGGAGGACCTGCAGACGGCGTCCGACGAGACGCTGGTCGGCCGCCACCTGAGGGGACGTTTCCTGTTCCAGACCGACGCCGGGTACTGGCAGTTGACCGCCCGTTTCGACGCCGGGGCCGAGGTAAAGACCACGAAGGTGACCGAGACCTTCGGCTACTCGGAGTTTCTCCAGGCGTATCCAGACGCGATACCGCTGTTCGTGGTGGATGGCGCGAAGCTGGAGGTCGTCACCGTCGACGGGGGGCTCGTCCCACAGGCCGGACAGACGATCGTGGCGATCGTCAGCGTGCCGGCGGCCGGGGGCTCAGCGTCCGACTGAGAAGCTGATCGGCTGGGCCACCCACACGCCGACCGGCTTGTCGAGCAGCATCGCCGGCTCGAACCGCATCTGCGCCGCGATCGCGAGCGCCACCTCATCCAGCTGAATCCGTCCGCTCGATCGATTGATCTGGGCATTGCCCGGTCTTCCGTGTTCGTCCACCCACACCCACATGAGCACGTCACCACCGATTCCCGCCTCCTTGAGAATCTTCGGGTAGAGGCGGTCCATGAGACGAATCATCTCCTCGCCGTTAAGGAGCCTGGGGTCGATGTCACGGTCCACGTAGACCGGTTGTTCGCTCGGATCGACTTCCACGTTGGGGGGCGGCGGAGCGAGTTCGGAGGCCGGGTTCTCGTCGAACGTGGTGGCGGCGATCGTGATGTCCTCGTCGATGACACTCTCGGAGACCTGAGGCCGGGCGGGCCTGACGATCGACTCCGGGGGCGGAGGGATTCTCACCTCCGGCGGCAACTCGACTGCCGCCAGCTCAGCGACGGCGAAGCTGAAGTCGGCCGCATGGATGTGCGGGAAGAACTGGAAGGCCGCGAAGTGCACCGCGACGGACGCGAAGACGGCCAGTGCTCCTATCGTACGGTAGGACTTCTTGAAGCGCTGGTTGGCCGTCAGAGTCTCCTCTTCGGGCTGTCCCTTCAGAACGGAATGCAGCACCTCGTCCGACATCGCAGGCTCCTCTCGCCGTGACCGCGAGAACGCGCGGCCCCTCACCCCGGGATATGTCCCAAACGGACGCAACCGGACCGGAGCACCCACTGTCAATTACTACGCCGCCGCGCCCCGAAAAGGTTCACCTCCATGAGCATTGGCCAGGGGTGTCACTCGGGTGTCATGTCCTCTCATCCATTGGACACACCCGGCCCCGATTCGGTTGGCGACAAATCATGTATATTGAGTTGGGGTTCGCTCTCTTCCGACCCACTGCCTGTGGCACGGTCGACCTCGAGGAGGGACGTCATGAACGACAACTGGACCGATGCCGAACGTCTTGCGGCCGAAGTCCTCGCGTCTGGTTCGGACGAGGCCCTGCGAGAGCTCCTGGCCGAACTGGATAGGGGCCTCCCGGCCGCGGGCCGCTCCGGGCGAGGAGGTTCCTCCTCTCCGTCCCGGCGCCGACGCTGGCTCCCGTCCCGTCGCCGTGGCTCAGGGACTCGGGCATCCCGCTCGCACAGCAGGTATTGGTGGCGTGATTCGTATCTCCTCAACATTGCCGCGGACGTGTTCCTGGTACTCGTGGCCCTCGCGTCCATCGCGATCGGGATGCGTCCGTTGGCGGCCCCCGTTGCCGACTCGGGTCCGGCAATCGCCGAGGCACTCGAGGGAGTCCCCGTCCCCGCCGCTGTGGCCGGTGGGCAGACATCGCGGAACCCGGTGGTTTCTGCCGCCGAGCGTCCGGTGTCGGCTGGCGAGCCAATTTCTCTTCAAGCCCGAGGTCTCGAGGCCACGATCGGACGGTATCGGGCCGTGGCCGACATGTTCGCCGACAGGAAGATGCCCTGCGCACAACTGCGACAGAGCTATGCCGAGGTGGAGCAGGCCTGGACCCGTTACAGCATCGCCCGCGGCCGGACCTATCGCGATCGTCTTCCCGACAGCCTCGTTCCGTGGGACGAGGCGCTGTACGAATCGGTGCGCGAGGTGGACCGCGGGTTTACGGCTTCCGGCTGCAATCGCCCGTAGCGGGCACCAGAAGGCAGGGCGACCCGCACCGTGAGAGCCGCCCTGCCCCATTTCATTCGTCCTCTGTGGCCCCTCCCCACCTTCTGTCGCGCAACCCGGCCGCAACCCGGCCGCCCAGAGCCGAAACACCGGTCTTCTGAGCCGCGATACGCATGGCATGGCGGATCTCCGAGGCTCTGGTCCGGGGGTGACGCTCGAGGAACTCGCGGATTGCGACCTCGATGTCCAGCGCCAGCTCCCGGACCCATGGTGAAGGTCTCATGGCGCCCCCTGCGTCACGGTGTAATCCAGCCCGGGGGTGGATCGCCGGCGTGGCGGTCCTCCCACCAGGCAACCGAGCGCGAAGGCTAGATCGGGTAGCCCACCGTGAACAGAATGGCCCAGCCCCGCGTCTTCACGGTCTCGAAGCTGCTCGTATCCGCATCGTTGTTGAGATTCGTGAGACCGTAGTTGTACCGCCACTCTCCGCCAAGCAGGAAGTTCCCGACCGGGTAGTCGATGCCCACCCCGAACACGATGGCCCATTCCGTCTCCGTGCGATCGATCTGGATCTCGTCGTCGTCGCAGTCGAAGGTCACGGTCGTCCCGTCCTGCTCGCCGCTGACCTCGCACTTGGACTCGAACGACACGGACGGTCCGGCGAACAGGATCGGTCGCATCGGAGTATCGGCGACGGAGAATTTCGCCGTGAACAGCAGCGGGATCTCGAAATAGGCGAACTTGAGATCCAGGTCCTCGTCCTGCTCGGTCACGTTTCGCTGAGAATACAAAGCCTCGAGCTGCAGACCGGCCACCTTCGTGAACATCACTCCACCGAACAGCCCTCCTACGAAGCCCGTCTTGTGCCCGATGTTGGGCGCGATGCTGTCCGGCTTCCAACTCAGATTGTAGCTGTCGATGCCACCCTTGATCCCGATGACGGCCTCCTGGGCATGCCCGGCAGCCGGTATCACCGTCACCGCCAGCACGAGGGCCGCCGCTGTCGTGAGCATCCGTCGTTTCCCGTTCATCATCCTCTCCCTTTCTGTGGCGGCCATGCGACCGCTTCCGATTGCCCGCGAGGGCGTGGAAACCTAAGCTTCCACACTCTTCGCTTTCGGCGTCTCTCGAGCGTTTGCCAGGCGTTATCTGGCGGGTGACACCTCCATATGGTCACAGGAACGGGCAGCTCGTCGATCGAATTCCGGGTCCTAGGATCCGTTTTCCTCACCGGCCCCGAGGGGAATCAGCTTCATTCCATCCTCGCCCGTCCCAAGCTCGTCGCATTGCTGACACGTCTTGCCGTCGAACCCGGGGCCTTCGTCCGACGCGACACGCTGATCGGGCTTCTGTGGCCTGCGTTGGACATGGACCGCGCCCGCAGCGCCCTTCGGCAGTCGCTGTACCACCTGCGCAGATCGCTCGGCGAAGCCGTCGTCTTGAGTCGCGGGGACGACGAGGTAGGCCTCGACGCGGGACGGATCTGGTGCGATGCGGCCGCAATGTCCGACGCCCTGGCGGGGGGCGATCGTGAGGCGGGCGTCGAGTTGTACCGGGGCGACCTCCTGGAAGGCTTCTTCCTGCCGGGGGCGCCGGAGTTCGAGCGCTGGATGGAGGGACGCAGAGAGGCGCTGCGGGAATCTGCAGCCCGGGCGGCCGCGGAACTGGCGGAGCAAAGGGCGGCCGAAGCCGATCCGGCCGCTGCGCACTGGGCCCGGCTCGGAATCCGGCTGACCCCCCTGGACGAGGCCCGCCTGCGCGCATGCCTCAAGGTGTTCGTCACTCTGGACGACCGGGCGAGCGTCGTGCGCGAATACGATGCGTTCGCGGCCCGACTGTCCGACGACCTCGGCCTGGAGCCGTCCCGCGAGACGCGAGACCTGGTGGCAGGACTTCGCGCGGCGAGCTCGGCGACGGAGTCGGTGCCCACGTCCGAGCCCGTGGCCGAGGACGCGTCAGAACCTGGCGCGGATGAAGCGGCCGATGCGGCTGAGGATGCCGATGCCAGGCCCGAACCAACGGACCCGCCGGTGGTCCGCACCCGCGCCTTCCGCCTCGGGGCCGCCGCCGGAGCAGTCGTGGTTCTCGGGCTCCTGGCGTTGTGGGCCTTCAGGCCGGACCCGCGACCGCTCGACCGAGGAAGAGTGCTCGTCACGACGTTCTTCAACGATACCGGAGATCCCGAACTGGAGCCGTTGGGACGCATGACGGAGGACTGGATCGTTCGCGGACTTGAGGAGACCGGCCTCATAGACGTAGTCGTGCTCACCGGCCAGGCCGGCGAGTCGGTAGAGGACAGCGTCCGCCAGGTGCCGGGGGCACACGAAGATCGAGCCCTGGACCTGGCGACGACGGCTGCAGCGGGCGTGGCCGTCACGGGCGCCATCTACGCCGTGGGCGACTCGGTGCAGATCGAGGCGCAGGTGCTCGACGTGGCCCGCCGAAGGCACCTGGCGTCCATCGAACCGGCACGGGCGGCGTGGGATCAGCCTCTCGAGGCCCTCGAGGAGGTACGGCAGCGGGTTGCGGGCGCCCTGGCCATGGCCCTGGACGGTCGGATCGATGATTTCACCAATGTGAGCCGACAACCTCCCACCTACGAGGCGTACCTCGCTTTTGTCGAGGGAGAGGACTCGTACAATCGCGCCTTCGACCGATCGCGGAGCTCGGATTTCGGCGAGGCGCAGCAGTTGTTCCTTCGGGCCTTCGCGCTGGACTCCAAGCTCACCGTAGCCCTCATGCGCGCAGCGGAGTCGGCGTGGTTGAACCTGGACGGTCGGGCGACAGACTCGCTCGCACAGGTGGCGGCAGTGCATCGGGAGAGCTTCAACGCTTTTTCGCGCGCGCGGCTCGACCTGTTGCAGGCCAGGCTCGTCGGAGACCGGGATGCAGCCCTGCGCGCGGCCCGGCGCCTCACGAGCACGCCGCTGGACCGGGCGATCGCGGCGTTTCAGGCCAACCGGCCCGCGGAGACCGTGGAGACGCTCGAGAGCGCCAGTGACTACGCCCGGGCGGTCGGGGACTTCGGGTACTACGGCATCGAGGTTTCGTACTGGCTGTTCCTGGCGAACGCGCACCATCTCCTGGGGGCCCACGAGGAAGAAATCGAGGTGGTTCGGCTGGGACGCGATCGCTACCCTGACGAGGTCGTTCTCGCTGCCCTCGAGATGCGTGCGCTGGCGGCCCTCGGACGCGTCGAGGAGTTGCAACGCGTCATCGACTCCAGCCTGCGCCTCCCCCGGGTCCGAGCTCCATGGCTGGGGGGCGGGATATGGCGAGCTGCGGGCGAGCTGCGGGCGCACGGTAACGTGGAGGCCTCCCTGGTGATCGCCAACCGGGCGGTTGATTGGTATCTCGCCCTTCCTCCAGACGAGGCCGCAGCCTGGGGGGCTCGGAACGGACACGCCAAGTCGTACTACGTAGCCGAGAGGTGGGAAGAATCAGAGGCCGCGTTCCTGGCCATGGATGAAGAGCGGCCGGACATCAGAGACGTGGTCGGCTTCCTCGGCGTTCTCGCCGCCCGGCGTGGAGACCGGGAAGAGGCGCTCCGGCGCGCCGAGCGAGTGGCCCAGATCGGCTCTCCGTATGAGCATGGCCGCGGAGTCTACTGGCAGGCATGTATCGCCGCGCAGCTCGGAGACCACGAGAGGGGAATCTCACTGCTCCTCGAGGCTTACAGCCAGGGACGGGCCATGGATGTCGGGCTTCACTCGGACATGGACCTCGAGCCCCTTCACGACGACCCGCGATACCAGGAGCTGGTGCGGCCCAAGGGCTAGACCTCGTACCGCCTCCATACGACATCCTGCCGGTCCGCATCCTGCGCCTCTACCCCTGTCCGCGCGTGTGACAGACGCCGCCAGATCGTCGATGGATAGAGTAGCAGAGGCCGAGTATGCCCCACAATTCAGCGTTCGAGGGTAATCACCGCATCATCGGTTCGGACGTGCCCGGATGTTGGATAGGCGCGACACCCGAGGTACGGAGGCGACTGTTGGGCCTGGCGGTGGCCGTCCTTGCGCCGGCCGTCATTCCCGCGTCGGCGGACGCTCAGAATACGGCCAGCGGCACCGTGCGCCTGGTGATCCGGGCGGACGCTCTCCCTCCCGGAGCCCTGCAGATGGACTCGGAAGCGATCCTGTGGATGGCTCCCGAGTCGGTGCAGGAAACGGAGCGGTCGGCTGCGCTCTGGGCAGCGGGCGACGACGCCGGCGCCCTGAAGGCCTGGCAGGCCGTCGTGAAGGCGGAGGTCGAGGCCGAGCGACTGGCTACGGATGAACAGGCGGACGCGGCGGCCGAGTGGATTGCCGCGAGGGCCGCGAGGCTGGCCCGGCGGGAGGTGGCAGGCGACACGTCGGGAACGCAGGAAGAATGGGCGAAGGAGATTCGTGGGGTGGCGCGATCCACGGCCGTGGCCTCGATCGAGAGCCTGGACTAGCGGGCGCGGCGCCCTTTCCGCAAAAACCCTCTGAAAAAGTGGGAATGTGGGAATTTGCTCAAGGGAGCCCGATGTCCTGCCAGCTCTCAGACCCTCCCCCGATCAGACCTCCGAAGACGAAGCCGCGGCGACGGAGACACGCGGCCGACTGTGGAGTATTCTGAACATGGAGGAAGTTAATCGCGCTGGAGGAACCAAGCATGCGCTTGCGGAATCGGCTGCTCCTGTCGTTGGCCGTCGCCTTGAGTCTCCTGGTCCATCCCGACGCCTTCGCGCAATCGAATGCGCCGGCCCGGAGCGAGTGCCTGCCGTCTTCGCCATTTCCGTGCTCCACGGCCGAAGACGAGGGCCTCGACCCCTTCGTCATCGAAGCCTTCATGAACGACGTCACGTGGTGGGTCGAGCAGGGGCGCATCGTCGGTGGCGAGCTCCTGTTGATCGTGAACGGTCGCGTTGCCTGGCACCAGGCCGTCGGGTGGAGCGACCGCGAGCAGCGGATCCCCCTGGAGCGCAACTCGATCTACCGGATGCGCTCCATGACGAAGCCGTTCACCGGAGCGGCCATCCTGATTCTCGCCGAGGAGGGCCGGCTGGACCTGGATGATCCGGCTTCGAAGTACCTTTCCTCGTTCGACAACGAGCGGTCGGGTGCGATCACGATCCGCGAACTGCTCACGCACGGCGCGGGTTTCGAACAGACCCGGTTCCCGGACGGCTACTGGGCCCGCCCGGATCTTCGGTCGGCCGTCGACCTGGTGGGCGAAATGGGCCCTCCGAACCCGCCCGGGGAATCCTTCCGCTATTCAGATCACAACTCGGCCACCCTCGGAGCGATCGTCGCCGAGGTGACGGGCGCTCCGGTCGAGGAGTTCATCCAGGGACGCCTGCTGGACCCGCTCGGGCTTCGCGACACCCACGCCCACTTCTCGCCTGACAGCGCGTGGGCGTCTCGCATGAACAGCACGTACGGCACGCGCACGGACGGGACCCTGGAGCGCTACTGGGACCCGACGATGCCCCAGCAGACCCCGTGGTTCAGGGCCTCGGGAGGCCTGTACAGCACCGTGTTCGACTACGCACAGTGGCTTTCGGTGTGGTTGAACCTGGGCGAATACGAGGGAGGCCGGCTGCTTGAGGAAGCGACGGTCCGGGAGGCGCTGGCGCAGGGGTACTCGCCGGGCTATGGAATGCACTGGGAGCGCTCCGACGGTCCGGGGGCAGGCACGCCCCTTCCGGTGTTCGGACACAGTGGATCAGACGGCACCTTCGCGATGGCCTTCCCCGCGATCGATGCCATGGTCCTCTACTTCACCCAGTCCCGGGGCGCTCGCCTCGTGTGGGCCGAGGCCATGCGCCGGATTCCCGGCCTGGTGGGCCTCTCCGAGTGAGGACGAGGCGAAGTGGGCCCGTCGGCGCTCTGATCGTGATCTCCGGCCTGGCGGCGCTCGCCGCCGGCTGCGGGACCGACGACGCGTCTCGCCCCGGATCTCCGAGGACTGCGCGGACTCCGCTGGAGGGCGCCCCGTTTCCCTACGCCGAGAGCGCCGAGGACGTGGGCGTTTCCTCGGACGCGATCTGGCTGTTCAAGGAACGTCTTTACTCCCGGATGGTCGCCCGCCACCTCGTGGGAGCCGAAGTCCTCGTGATCGTCGACGGGCAGATCGTGCTCCACCAGGCCATGGGATGGGCCGACAACGCGGACCTCGTGCCCATGGAGCGGAACTCGATCTTCCGTCTCGCCTCGATGACCAAGCCCGTGGTTGGGACCGCAACGCTGATGCTGGCGGAAGAGGGGAGCATCGGGCTGGACGAGCCGGTCGGCCGGTACCTGAACTCGTTCGGCGGCGGATCGTCGGCGGACATCACGGTTCGCCACCTCCTCACCCATCGATCCGGCTTCGTGCAGGGTGGCGATCCCCCCGGCTACGCAGATCAGCCGACCCTGCTCGATGCCGTGAACCTGGCCGGCGAACAGGGGCCGACCTACCCGCCGGGCGAACGGTTCATCTACTCGAACCTCAACTCCGAGGCCCTCGGCGCCGTGGTGGCCACGGTCTCGGGACTGCCGGTCGACCGTTTCATCGAGCAGCGGATCCTGGCTCCACTCGGCATGTCCGACACGTATACCGGGTTCTCGCCCGAAGCGGATTGGTCGGATCGGGTCCCTTCTTCCTACCGCAGCTGGGGCGGCTCATCATGGGAGCGCTGGTGGAACCCGTCCCGGCCGCATGAAACTCCGTGGTTCAGCCCGGCGGGCGATCTGTTCGGCAGCGCGTTCGACTACTCGCGCTTTCTCCAGGCCTGGATGGATCGGGGCGACTACGCAGATGGGCGCATCCTGGAAGCCGCGACGGTCGAGGAAGCCCTGGCCGATCCGGTGGCCGCCGACACGATTCCGCCCCGAGCCCGCTGGTACGGCATGCAGTGGGAAATCTACGCTCCGCCCCGGTCAGCCGGCGGTCTGCCCGCGTTCGGACATCGCGGGGCGACGGGCACCGTGGGCCTGGCGATCCCGGACAGAAACGCGATCGTCATCTATCTTACGAATTCAAACGAGAGCGAAGTCGTCGAGGAAGTCATCGACGCGGCACTGGAAATGTTCGGGAGCTGACAAATGGCCGACATGAAGATCAGCAGCGGGCCCCTGAAGCTCACCCTCACGGATGACAGGGGCCAGGTAGTGGCAGCGCTGCGCTATCCGAAGGTCAAGTGGAAGAAGCTCGTGATCGAGAGCGAGGACGCGGCATTCGACGCGGTCGTTCTGAGCGACACGCGGGTGCGGCTGGTGCGGCGGCAGCCCGCTCCGGAGACTGGCGACGAAGCGGCCGGACAGGGTGAAGCCGACGCTGGCGCCGGAGACGAGAGGCCGGACTGGGATCCGTTCCGCGAGGTCGAGTTCGGCGTCCGGGACTTCCTTACGAAGACCGGGAAGGCCGTGGAGGACTTCCTCGCCGACCTGAACGAGTGGTCGGGGCCCTTCTCGCAGGCGAAGGACGACTCGGACCCCGAGTCTGAGCCCGAGCCATAGTCGAAGTAGAGAGCGCGCCCGACCTAAGGTGGCCGGGCGCGCTCCGCCCCCGCTAGTTGCCGAGCGGGAATGCGACTCCGGCGAGGAACTGGAAGGCGCTCATCTTCGAGCTTCCCAGATCGAGTGCATCCGTGAGGCCGAGGTCGTACCGGGCATCGAACACGATGTCGACCTTACCCATGTTGAGGTCGAATCCGGCGCCGAACAGCATGTCGAACAGGACGCTCTTCGCGGAGAAGATCCCCTCGATCAGCTCCGAATCGCAGTCGATCGACGCACTGTCACCGTCCTGCGTTCCCTTGAGTTTGCAGCTGGCGTTGATGCTGGCCTGCGGTCCCAGGAACACGCGCGGAGTGAAGCTGCCGCTTGTCTGGAACTGAATCCCCACCAGCAGCGGAATGTCGATGTAATCCAGGGCCAGAGTGGCGGTGTTCCCTCCGTCGCTCTCACTGAACCCTTTCATCGAGTACAGGAGCTCGGGCTGGAAGTAGAACATCGAGTTCGGGAGGGAGATGGTCAGATGCCCTCCCCCGATGAACCCCGTCCGACGGCCGGGCGATTCGCCGTCACCACTCAGCGTGGCCAGGTTGACGCCCGCCTTGACGCCGAGGTCCAACGATACGCCGGTTTCCTGCGCACGCAGCGTGGCCGGGATGAGCGAGAGGGCAAGCAATAGTGCCAGGGCTCGAGCTGACTTCAACATGGTTCCGATCCTCGTCTGCGTGTGAACTCCGTCCCGCGGCGCACTGCGGCCGCGGCTCCGAACCTCAGTATGCAAGCGCCCTGCCGGTTGCGGTCGCTTACCGTCTACTGACGTAAGTAAATGTTTTTCAAAAACTTATGTTGTTCGTCCGAGCTATTGAATGACGCTGCTGAGTCAGATTGACGGGTCGTTTGACGCATCTGACGCGTTTTGCGGGGCAGGAATGGGCCTCGGAGGACTGGGACAAGCAGGGCTAAGAAGATCGATCTGAGGGAGGCGCTCCCGGCGAAGTCATGTCCGGCTGCCTCAAAGGGAGACGTACCAACCATGCTCCCGTGACACCTCCGAGAATGCTCCCTGCCACAGCTGGTGCGATGAGGATAGCGAAGACCGGGTAGATCGCCTCTCCAAGGGGGGCGAACAGGGCGAGGCCGAAGTGGTGCCTCCCGCACGGCAAGGAACACGTCTGTTCATCGTCCCATTGCTCGACGAATCCCAGCCGCGTCCAAGCTCAGCGCTCCCGTACGGGAGGCGTTACTGGGAACGGCTTCAGTTCGGA
>JBATJK010000125.1:0-2770 GCA_049668445.1 Gemmatimonadota bacterium | reverse complement strand
TTTCGGCCCAGCGGACACGTGCTATGAAACGGTCTATTGTCATCCCGTGCCTTCTCCTTGCTGCTTGCGGTGAGGGAGACACGACAGGACCGTCGTGGAGAGACGGAGGACTTCACGTTGCCCACGTAGAGGCTGTAGCGGTTCCGCAGACTATCGGGATCTCGGACACGTTGTCTGTGCAGCTTTGGGCGTCTCTCAGCGAACCGACTGGCAGACCGACGTTCTCACATTTTGAAGTCGTGAGGGCTGCTCACGGTCTCGACCTGACCGTCTGGGCTCGCGTAGACCTGTGGATTGGGTCTGGACCCATGCCTCCAACAAGCTTGATGGTGCTTGACGGCTATTCCTACCGTGAGCCACCGCCATTCTCTGTCGGCGACTTCGAGGTCGTGATCTGGCAACCCGATGGATCGACGTTAGTTGACACCGTGCTGGTGGCGGACGGACCGTAATGATGGTGGAGCCCAGTTGGCTCGCCCGTCCAAGCAGTCTGCGGCCACCCACGGTCGGGCGCAGGTGGTTGATGGGCGTGATTGCAAGCAGGACCTTATATTTGGAGCATGAGTTAGCCGGACGAGCCGCAGTTACATCCCCCCAGGGCTTTGATCCGTCGTCCTCTTATTGAGGATGCATGGATGCTATCCCGACAAGCAGTCGCGGTCTGGAGTCTGTCGGCGTGCTCGATCATCGGGTGCGGTGACGACGCCACCGAGCCACAAACTGGTGCGATCAGGGCGAGCCTGATTGTGAGCGGCGCTCTGCCCGATGCAGACGGATGCACGATCTTAGTTCAAGGTTCTGCCTTACAGCTACTCTTACCCGGTGAGAGCCACGTATTCGGAGCCCTGCCCACGGGTGACCACACGGTCATCATCTCCGACTTGGCCTTCAATTGCTTCGTGCAGGGCGAGGAGTCCCGCTCCGTCTCCGTAACTGCGGGCGCGACTACCCCCGTGTCCTTCTCTGTTGAGTGTCCGGACCTTGGCAGCATCGAGGTCAGGACCACCACCGCAGAATGGGAGTTGGACCCAAACGGCTACGATGTGTTGGTTGACGGTGCGGTCGGGGGCAGAATCGGGCCGAACGACACACTGGTTGTTGATGGTCTAGCCGTGGGGCTACACGCGGTACGACTCACCGCCTTGGCGAGACCCTGCGCAGTCCGCTTCCATCAACCGATCACCGCGAATGTGTTGGAAGGTGGTGTTACCGTGATCGACTTCAAAGTCGATTGCGGTCCCTGCTATCCGGATCTTCCTGCTCCTGTAATCGAGTTCGCAGAGAAGGGGCGATGCAATCCCGAATTCGATGGGTGCAGTTATTGGTTCCATACCCTGAACCACAGTCGGTACCCCAACCGCCTATTTAACCTGACCTCCGCATACGGTCCGTGTGGCCTGAATCCCAATCCGTCCCGCACGTGGATGGAGGTCTATCAATCACCTGCCGGCAAGCGAACCAATGGCTACTGCAGCGGCTTTCTGTCCGAATCCTACCTGTACAGGTGGCGGGCGTGGCTGCCAGACAATGACCCGCCTGACGTATACATGGAACTTCATGACCGGGCGTGCGACATCCGGTACACGTCCAATACGGTCGCGATTCCGTGAAACACTGACCGTCCATTCCTCGCGGCTGACGCCATGCCAGATCTGGGGGTGTGGTGAGTTTCGTGGTATGACCATCGCGGACCGAGTCGCACTGTGAGATAATGAGGCCTGTGCCTTGGAGGCGGGGGGCGGATCTTGTAGCGCCGAAGCGTGCGTACCCACCCCAGTAGGCCTTCCAGGCGGGTCACGCCGGGCGCTTCGCCAGGAGGGCGTAGCTCATGGAAGCAGTGATCAGGAAGCAGGAACTGAAGCAGGAGTCTTGGACTCCCGAGCGTTGCTTCATCTACGAGACGTGGAACGATGAGGCCGACCGAGGCCTTTCCGTCGCACGGGCTCGAGTGGAAGCAGGTACCACCACACAGCTGCACGCATTGGACGGAATCGACGAACGCTACTTGATCGTGGAGGGGTTCGGATTGGTGGAGGTCGCTGCCGAAGAGCCAACTTCGGTCCAAGCTGGCGACTTCGTATTCATTCCGGCAGGAGTGTCCCAACGCATCAGGAATACAGGTGGCTCGGATCTCATCTTCTTCTGTATCTGCACACCCCCGTTCATTCCCGAAGCGTACATCAACCTCGAAGGCCCCAACGAATGAACTGGAGCGCCCGGGTCGCGGCGGGCGCTTCGCTTTGCTGGACGTCCGGCGCGTGCTACCTGAAGTCTTTTCCCAATTCCGTGGTCCCAGCCTGGTTCACGCCGGCGACGGCGGCAGAATCGCTGCCGAGACGAATATCCCCACAAGTGATTGCTCGCAAGCAATTTACGGGTTTTTGGCCCAGCGTATCAACAGCGATCGTGTGTCTGAACTGTATCCTGGAGCGCATTTTGCTCGTCCTTTGAAGGATGGAGAGGAAACCGTTCCCGTTCAGCAAGTGAACGTAATGTCGAGAATCCAGATCCTGCTGCCGGCTATCGCGCTGGCCGTGTTCGGGTGTGGCGGCGATTCAGATCCGTCCAGCCCCGCAGACGTAGAGAACGATCCCGCGGCTTCTGTTGTGGCCGGCATTGAGCTGGAAGGGGCAGTAGTGATGCTCTGGGACAGGGGTGTCGGTACGCAGGTCACCGCTACGGCGTTGGACTCACGAGGGCAGGTGATCCAAGGAGTGATCTTCGAGTGGACCTCCGGGGATCCGGCCGTGGCTACGGTCGTCGACGGTGA
>JBATJK010000124.1:0-6058 GCA_049668445.1 Gemmatimonadota bacterium | reverse complement strand
GCCCCCTCCCCGCTCACGCGTTCAGCTGGTGGACGTTGCGGATCCAGTGGACCCACTCCTGGCCCGCCAGCTCGGCGAGGACGTCGTCCGGCACGTCTTCGTCCGTTTCGATCGTCATCAAGGCCCTCTCGCCCCGACCCGTCCGATCCACGCGCACCGTCGCCACGTTGAGGCCGCGATCAGCAATGAGGCCCGTGATGCGGGCCACCGTGCCCGGTACGTCGTTCGCCACTACCACGATGGTGGGAAGCGATCCCGAGAGATCCACCGCGAAGCCGTCAATCTCCTGGACCCGGATCTGGCCGCCTCCAATCGAGCACCCCGTGACCCGAATCCGCTCGTCGCCACGCGTGACGTCGAACACCGCGCTGTTGGGATGCGCGTCGTCTCCGAGATCCACGGTCTGGAACTCGATCGCGAGTCCCTTCTCCTTGGCCTCTGCCGCGGCGTTGCGCAGCCGTTCGTCGTCGGGACGGTGACCGAGGAGTCCGCCCATGATGGCGATGCGCGTCCCGTGGCCCTCGCCCGTCATCGCGAAGCTGCCGTGGAGGCCTACGGAAGCCCGGTCCGGCATGCCGCCCAGGATTGCCTGCACCACGTAGCCCAGGCGGCAGGCACCCGCCGTATGGCTGCTCGAGGGACCCACCATGCGGGGGCCCAGGATATCGAACAGGGTGGTCATCGCAGGCCAGCCGTGACATACGCCGCGTCGAGCGCCGGTCGATCGCCGGCCAGCACCGGCGGGACCGTCCGTACCTCGCACTCGAACGCTCCGGCCAGCCCCCTCCCGATGGCCCGTGACACTGCCTTCGTGTCGAAGATCGCCCCCTCTGATTGCAGTGTGGTCATCCGAACCTCATCGATTCCGCACGGAACGATGAGATCGAAGTTGCGAAGTGGTTCGTCCGTCACATTGAGAGCGAATCCATGCCACGTGACCCAGCGGCTCACGTGCACCCCGATCGATGCGATCTTCCGCACCCGGCCCGTCGCCCGGCCAGAGTCGTCGAGAGCCGACTCGTCTCCGACCCACACACCCGTGTAGGCTGGATAGCGGAAGCTCACCAATCCCAGCTCGCTCAGCGCATCGATCAGGGTCTGTTCGAGCTGCCGGAGATACCAGTGCAGGTCCCGTTTCCAACGATTGAGGTTGAGTATCGGATAGCCCACCAGCTGCCCGGGTCCGTGATACGTGACGTCACCCCCGCGCTCCACTTCGACCGTCGAGACGCCCGCCCTCTCCAGGAGTTTCTGAGAAGCCACAACGTTGGAATCCCTGGCTCCGCGACCGAGCGTCACCACCGGTTCATGCTCCAGGAGGAGAACGAGATCCTCCGCCAGTTGATCGTCGATCTTGGCCCTGGCCAGCTCGCGCTGCCACTCCAGACCGGCGGCGTATGGCACCCGTCCTTCGACCGGAACCAGGTGGATGGAATTCACCGACTCACCTCAGTACGCGCCTCTCCGTAGCGCCCGCTTCCGCCACCGAGCCAGACATGGGTCGCGGATCACTGATGCGGATTCCTCGTCTCCTGAAGCGAGTATCCGTAGCGCTCTGATGCGAGCGAACCGACCTGATCACTTCGCGAGGACCAACTCGCGAAACGGGGACGAGGGCCCACGTCAAATGTGAATCGCCCGATCCATAGTCGCGAGCGCTGCTTCCATCACCGCCTCCGCCATGCTCGGATGGGCATGTGCGTGCGCCGCGATTTCCTCTACCGTGGACTCGAGGGCCCTGGCCATGCCGGCCTCGCCGATCAACTCGCTGACGTTGTAGCCGATCATGTGCACGCCCAGGATCTCCCCGTAGCGGGCGTCCGCGATGATCTTCACGAATCCCTCGTTGTGCCCCGCTGTCAGGGCCCGGCCATGCGACGTCAGGGGGTATTTCCCGACCTTGATCTCGTGCCCGGCCTCCTTCGCCTCGTCCTCCGTGAGGCCGATGCTCGCGACCTCCGGGTGGCAGTAGCCGACGCTGGGGATGTTGTCGTACCGCATCGGATGGTGAGCCACGCCGGCGATCCGCTCGGCCGCGACGATGCCCTCGTGTGACCCCTTGTGCGCCAGCATCGGCTGCCCGGCTACGTCGCCGATCGCGTACATGCCGGGGGCGCTGGACTCGCACCACTCGTTGATCTTGATCCAGGGGCCATCCATCTCGACGCCCAGCGCCTCGAGTCCCAGGCCCTCGGTCACGGGTTTCCGACCCACGGCCATGAGGAGGATGTCGGTCTCGATCGTCTCCTGGCCCTTCTTGGACTCGACCGTCAGAACCATCGGGCTGGCTTCGCGATCCAGCGAGACGACCTTCGTTCCGGTCTTGATCGTCATTCCCCGCTTCTTGAACGACCGGGCGAGGGTCTTCCCGACCTCGGGGTCGGATACCGGCACCAGCGTGTCGAGCATCTCGACCACCGTGACATCCACGCCGAAGGCGCTGAATACGTCGGCGAACTCCACCCCGACGTAGCCGCCGCCCACCACGACCATGCGCTCCGGCAGATTCCGGAGGGCCAGGGCCTCGCGACTTCCGATCACCTTGTCGCCGTCGATTTCGAAGCCCGGGAACGACATCATGGCGGCGCCCGTAGCGACCACGATATTCGCGGCCTCGACCACGTAGGCATCGCCTTCCTCGGGAGTGACTTCGACGGTCCCCGGCCCCGTGATGCGACCGCGACCCTCGAACACTTCGACCTTGTTCTTCTTGAACAGGAAGCGGATTCCGCCCGTGAGCTTCTCGCTGATGAACCGACTTCGATCCACGGCCGCGCTCATGTCGTAGACCACGTTCTCGGCCCGCACGCCCATTTCCTCGCCGTGCGCCTTGAGATTCTGCGCCAGCGATGCGCTCTCGAGAAGCGCCTTGGCCGGGATGCAGCCCCAGTTGAGGCACGTGCCGCCCATCCCGCCTTCGTAGGTGGACGCTTCGACGCAGCCGGTCTTCAGGCCCAGTTGTGCCGCCCGGATCGCGCATACGTAGCCGGCCGGACCGGCGCCGATCACCAGTATGTCGAGCTTGTCAGCCATCGGTTTCGCCTCGTTCGGTTCGTCCCCGGCACGCGCCGGGTGGTGCTCCGCGAGCCGGTGCTAGAGCACCAGTTCGAGCGGATTCTCGATCATCGCCTTGAAAGTCTGTAGAAAGCGGGCTCCGGACGCGCCGTCGATCACGCGGTGATCGCACGACATGGTCACCCGCATGCGCTGCCGTACCGTAATCTCTCCATCCACGACGACCGCCTTCTCGGAGGTGCTGCCCACGGCCAGGATGGCGGCCTCCGGCGGGTTGATGATCGCCGTGAACTGGTCGATGTCGAACATCCCCAGGTTGCTGACCGAGAACGTTGCTCCCTGGTATTCCTCGGGCAGCAACCGCTTCTCTCTGGCCCTGCCGACCAGTTCGGAGGCCTCGGCCGCAATCTGCAGCAAGCCCTTTCGGTCGGCGCCCCGCAGGACCGGAGTGATCAGCCCGTCCTCGATAGCGACCGCGATTCCGATGTCCACCGACCCGTGCCTGCGGATGGTGTCGCCCTGCCAGGATGCGTTGATTTCCGGATGCCGTGCGAGGGCCTCGGCCGTCACCTTCACCAGGATGTCGTTGACCCCGATCTTCCCTGCCTCGAGCCGGCCGTTCATGGCCTTCCTGAGTTCCAGGATCCGACCCATGTCCACCTCGATCGTGAGGAAGAAATGGGGTACGGGGCCGATCGACGTCACCAGCCGGCGGGCGATGGCCTTTCGCATCTGAGAAGGCTCGAGCGTCTCGTCCACGAGCCGCGGCGGACCGGCCGGCACCGTCTGAGCCGCCTGAGCAGGGGTCGTGGCCGTCGTCGTGGCCGGGGCCGCTACTGACACGCCAGCCGAGATGGCGGCCTCCACATCACGCTTGATCACCCGTCCACCGGGTCCGGACCCCGAGATGTCGGATACGCGAAGGCCCGCCTCGTCGGCCATTCGGCGCGCCACGGGCGATGCCTTCACGGTGCCCGTGACTGCGGACTCCCCGGCGTGGCTGTGCGGGAGTTCGACACCGGGAGTCGGCTCGACCGGCGGCACCGCAACCACGGGGGCCGGCGCGCTGGGCTCGGGAACAGAAGGCGGGGTGGCCGGCGGGGCCGGCGGCACCACGGCCTCTTCCGCGGCAGGGGTCGACTCGACCGGCGCGGTTTCGGCCGGCTCGGCTTCCACCGGAGTCCCGGAAGCTGCCGCCTCGGCCTCCGCCAGGAGAGACGAGATGTCCTCCCCTTCCTCGCCGATGATTCCGATCAGCGCGCCAACGGGCACCGTCGCGCCTGCCTGGACGAGGATCTTCAGCACGACACCGCCGCCGAGGGCTTCGATGTCCATGTTGGCCTTGTCGGTTTCGATCTCTGCCAGCAGGTCGCTGGCTTCGATCGTGTCCCCCTCGGCGACCTTCCACTCGAGCAGCTTGCCCTCTTCCATCGTCGGGCTCAGCTGCGCCATCACGATCTTCGTTGCCATTCGCCAGGAGCCCTTTAATCCAGATAGCAGACGTGCTTGACGGCCCGGATTACGGCTTCGGCGTCAGGCACGATAATTTTCTCGAGAGCGCGAGCGTAGTGCATCGGGACGTCGAGTCCGGATACGCGGGCCACCGGAGCATCCAGGTAGTCAAACGCTTCGCGCTGAATGTCGTCCACGATCTGAGCGCCGATTCCGGCCACCGGCCACCCCTCCTCCAGTACCACGGCCCGGTTCGTCTTCTTCACGGACGCCACGTAGGTGTCCAGGTCGAGCGGGCGGAGGCTGCGCAGGTCCACGACCTCGGCCTCGACCTCGTGCTCCGCAGCCAGCTTCTCCGCCGCCTGCAGCGCAACGTGCACCATCTTCGAGTGCGTGACGATCGTCACGTCCTCGCCGACCCGTTTGATGTCGGCCAGGCCGATCGGGACGAGGTGTTCATCATCCGGCACCTCTCCCTTCACGTTGTAAAGCAATTCCCCTTCGATGAACACGACCGGGTCCTCGTCGCGAATCGCGCTCTTGAGAAGGCCCAGCGCGTCGGCCGGCGTGGCCGGCGTGCACACCTTGAGACCGGGAATGTTGGCGTACCACGGATCCGGCACCTGTGAGTGCTGCGCCGCGAGCTGAAGGGCCGACCCTCCCGGTCCCCTGAACACGATCGGCACCGTGAACTGACCGCCGGACATGTGGCGCATCTTGGCTGCGGAGTTGACGATCGCATCGTACGCCAGCAGCGCGAAGTTCCAGGTCATGAACTCGACCACGGGCCGGAGGCCGGCCATGGCGGCGCCCACGCCGAGACCGGCGAACCCGTTCTCCGCGATCGGCGTGTCGCGCACACGCATCTCGCCGAACTCGTCGAGCAGGCCCTTGGAGACCTTGTACGCCCCGTCGTATTCCCCGACTTCCTCGCCCATGATGAAGACGCGATCGTCGCGCCTCATTTCCTCGCGAAGGGCCCGGTTCAGAGCCTCGCGATAGGTGATCAGCGCCATGCGTCCCTCCGGTCCAGGCCACCCCTGAACTCATCGGCGTACACGTGGGCGTAGATCTCGTCGCGACCCGGCAAAGGACTGGTCTCGGCGAACTCGGCCGCGCGCTCTACCTCGGCGATCACCCCGGCATCCATCGCCTTGTATTCCTCGTCCGTCAGCAGGCCCGCCTGCTCCATCCGCTCGGCGAGACTGTTGATCGCGTCGTTCTTCCGCTCCGCCTGCACCTCTTCCCGAGACCGATACGTGCCGTGCGCCGGGTCGGACATCGAGTGACCCAGATAGCGGTACGTACGCGCCTCGATGAACGTGGGCCGCGAGGTCTCGCGGGCTCGCTTCACGGCGCGCGTCGTGGCGTCGTACACCGCGAGCACGTCCATCCCGTCCACCTGCTCGGCCTTCTTGCCCTGGTAGGCGCAGGCCCGCGTGAACAGGTCGTCCACCGCGGCCACCCGGTCGATATCGGTGCCCATGCCGTAGGAGTTGTTCTCCACGACGTACACCACCGGCAGCTCCCACTTGGCGACCATGTTGAACGCCTCGTGGAACGGGCCGCCGTTGACGACCGAATCGCCGAA
>JBATJK010000123.1:0-4615 GCA_049668445.1 Gemmatimonadota bacterium | reverse complement strand
ATGGGCCAGCGTCCGAACTCACGGGGCCTGGATCTCAACCGCGACAACGCCAAGCTGGAATCGGCCGAGGCCCGGGCGCTGTCGCGGCTGGTGCAGGAATTCGATCCGCACGTGGCGCTGGACCTGCACACCACCAACGGGACGTTCCATGCCTACCACCTGACGTACGCTCCACCCCTTCACCCGTCTACGGACGCGGGGATGACGGCTCTGCTCCGGGAGGAGTGGCTGCCCGCGGTCAGCGAAAGCGTGCGGGATCGATACGGGTGGGAGTTCTTCTACTACGGCAATGTCCCCGGGACGTTCGGCATGCGCGGTGAGCGAGGCTGGTACACCTTCGACCACCGGCCACGCTTCACGACGAACTACCTGGGCCTGCGAAACCGGTTTGGAATCCTCAGCGAAGCCTACTCCTACGCCACGTTCGAGGACCGGATCCTGGCGCACGGCCGGTTCGTCGAGGCCGTGATCGAATACGCGTACGCCAACGCGACGCGCGTGCGCGAAGTGGTCGAGGCGGCCGACCGGGAGCCGGCGCCGGGAATGGAAGTGGCCCTGCGGGCCGAGATGGTTCCGGGCGACACGATCGAAGTGCTCATGGGCGCGGTGGACGAAGAGCGCAATCCGTACACCGGGGCGCTGATGTACCGTCGCAGGGATGAGCGGACCGTCGAGAGGATGCCCGACTACGGTACGTTCCGCGCGACCGAGGTGACCGCGGCTCCGGCCGCCTACCTGGTTCCGGCGGAGCTCACGGCGGTGATCGAGCGTCTGGAGGCGCACGGCGTGCAGGTCGTCCGCCTGGACACCGCGGCCGAGATCGAGGTCTCGGAGTTTCACATCGATTCGACGCGGGCATCCGAGCGAGAGTACCAGGGCCATCGACCGCGTGAGGCCTGGGGTGCCTGGCAGAAGGTCGTGCGTACCGTCCCCGAGGCAGCTGCCGTGGTCCCGGTGCGTCAGCCCCTGGGTCGGCTGATCGTGGTCCTCCTGGAGCCCCGTTCGGACGATGGGTTCCTGGCCTGGAACCTCTTCGATCCGGCGATCGAGGAGAGTGAAATCTACCCGATCACCAGGCTGCCGGAGTTGCCGACGGCAGCGTGCGAGGAGTGCGTCCGGTTCCGCTGACATCCGGCCTCGCCCCGCCCGGACGCGCGCCCGCGTCCCGATCCGACAGCGGCGTCTCCGCTGCGGGGGTGTTTCTTCTCATCTTCTTGGCGTTTCTGCTAATTCCAGCCGCCCCGCTGAGCGGTCAGACGACCGGCCGCATCCAGGGCAGCGTGATCGACCTCTCCACCGGTCAACCGCTCGCGGGCGTGTTGATCCGCATCGACAACCTCGATCGCTCGACTTTCAGTCTCGAGTCCGGCCGCTTCGTGCTCGCGGGTCTGCCGGCCGGCCGACACGACGTGAGGGTCGAGCTGGTCGGATTCAAGCCCCTCGAGCTGGAGTCCGTGGTCGTTCGCGCCTCACGGGAATCAGAACTGGCCCTGGAACTCGAGCCGACCGCGGTGCCGGTGGAGCCGATCCGCGTGGAAGCCGAACGGGTCCCGCTCATCGAGCCCGAGGTCAGCGAGACGCGCCAGATCGTGCTCGGAACGGCTCTGCGGGAGCTGCCGGTTACGACCGTCGAGGAGGCGGTGGAACTCACTACCGGCGTGTCGGATGGTCACTTCCGTGGCGGCAGGGTAGGGCAGGAAACGTACCTCGTCGACGGAATGGCGATCAAGAACCAGGTCGAAGCCGCGACGGAAGGGCAGGGGATGCAGTTCTCCCCGACCGCCCTGTCGGAAATTGAAGTGATCACCGGTGGCTTCGGGGCCGAGTATGGCTCCAGTCTCTCCGGTGTGGTCTCCTATACTACGCGCCGGGGTGACCTGGAGAGCTGGGAGGCACGGGTCCAGTTCCTCACGGACCGGCTTTCGCCGGAAGACGCCTCGGTCGGGCAGTCGACCCTGAATATCTCGGCGGGCGGGCCCCTGCACTTTCTGGGCGAGGGCGCCACGCTGTTTGCGGACCTTCAGCTGCAGGGACTCCAGGACGCCGAGCCTCGGGCCCGCGGTCTCACCTGCCTTCAGTCGGAAGAGGCGGATCCGACGGTCGGGGCGGCGATCGAGGCGTACAAGTCCAGTCCGGCCACCTCCCCGCTGTACTGTCCGTACCAGCAGGCGGGCCTTCCCTACCAGCAGGGCGACGGACTGATCGGCTTCCTCCGGTTCGACAAGCGTCTGTCGGGGCGCCTCAACCTGGCGGCCACGCTGCTGCGCAACCGTTTCCAGCGTGAACTGTACACTCCGGAGCTCAAGTACAATCTCGGCAGCCAGCTGGGTCGCAGCACGGAAGCCTGGATGGGGGCCCTGATCCTGGACCATTCGACGCAGAGCGACGGGAAGGCCCTGAACCTGTCTGCGCGGCTGGCCCTGCAGAGGCTCGATCGCTACCTGGGCGTCGTGGATCCGGCAGAGGTAATTGGCCGAACGACGGTGCTCGGATTCGGCCTGTCCGACTTCCAGTTCGCCGGCGAGAGCTTCGTGCGACTGCCGATCGAACAGCAGCTCGACTCGGTCATCGCGGTGCCGGGGTACAGTCCGCCGGACGGAAGCACCGGATCACCGTTCGGCGCGGCGGGCGAGGGGATCTTCGCCAGTACCGGTACCTCGGGACTCGCGGCGTACAGCCGATCGGACTTCCTGGGCACCGATCTGGCCGGGGAACTGATCACCTCGGATGGCAACTCGTACCGGGCCGGATTCCAGGGGAAGTTCTACCAGGTCGAAACGTACGAGCGGACCCGTGCATACGTGGCGGGCTCGGCCCCGAACTACGCCCGGTTCTACCCGACGACCCTCGCGGGGTATTTCGACGCCAGCATCCGACCCGATCCCCTGTTCACGATCACCGCGGGTATCCGGGTCGAGGGATTCCAGTCCGGTCTCGACTTCAGCCTGGACAGGTCGGACTTCCTCGCGCCCGTCGCCTCCACCGACTGGAAGACCAACATTACGCCTCGTCTCGGCGTTGCCGGAGCGTTCCGGAACTCCGCCGGTCGCAGCGCATTCCGGGTCAACTACGCCCGCGTGGCGCAGCCTCCTGACTTCCAGTTCTTCATCGACAACACCATCGGAGACTCTCTGCGCACCGACGTGCGCCGGCAGGGGAACCCCAACCTGGCCTTCGAGCAGGGCAACGCCTTCGAGGCCGGATTCAGCCAGCTGTTCGGCGACGTGATCGGTCTCGACGTCACCGCGTACCTGAAGACACTCTCGGACCTGGTCACCGGCAACGTGGGCCTCGGCGGAACGAATTCCGGACTGTTCACCACCGGGGACAAGGGGACGGTGAAGGGGTTGGAGATCTCGCTGCGCGGGCGGTGGCCCGGATTCGGGCTCAGGGCGGGATATGCCCTGGCGGAGGCGACGGGAATCACGTCGGGGGCCTTCGACGACTCCGGGGTCATCCCGCCGGGTACCACGGCCGAATATCCGCTGGCCTTCGACCGACGGCACACGATCGACGCGGCCATGTTCCTCGGACGCGCGGCGTCCGCCACCGGGATACTGCCCACGCAGGGGTCTCTCGCCCAGTCTTCCCTCGGGCTCGTGGTCACGGCCCGCCTCCGGAGCGGGTATCCCCTGACCTCGGGACGTCCGGACGAGGACGCGCCGTACGCCGAGGTCCAGCGCCTGCCGTGGACCAGCGTGATCGACACGCGGTTCACGTGGGATTTCGCCAGCCTTCCGGGTTGCCGGGGGTGCGGTCTCCGCCTGGTCGTGGACGTTAAGAACCTGTTCGGCAAGGACAACGTCATCGCGCTCCGACGCGACAGCGGACTCCTGGCGCCCTCCATGGGCACGCTTCTCGACCTGGCCGACAGACCCGTCACGTCCACCTTCCCGATCCCTCGGGAATCGGACCGGTATGCCACGCTGACGGACCTGAACGGTAACGGGGTGATCACAGCGACCGAATTCGAGACGGCGCGGTTCGCGGCGGCGCTGGACGCGAGCGATCCGTCGCTGTTGTTCAGCGAGCCCAGGCAGCTGCGACTCGGAATGGAGGTCGTGTTTTGAGGCGGGCGACGCTGGTGGTTACGGCCGTCCTGCTCTCGGTCCAGGTATGGGCCTGCCGCGATGCTCCGTCGCCGTGGGAGCCGCCGACGGAGGAGATTCCTCTCGGGGCCCGGCAACTCACGTTCAACCCGGGCGACGATCGGTCTCCCGCCTGGTCGTTCGGTGGGGACTCGATCCTGTACGTGGCCGAGGGCTTCGGCGACCTGGCGCGTTCGGACGGAGTACTCGTGTCGATTCCAGCCGAGGGAGGCACGGTGGCAACCGTGTTCCCGGTGCTTCAGCCACCGCGCGCCACCTCCGGGGAGTTCCTTGCCCCTGCGGTCGAGCCAGGGACGGGCCGGATCGCATACGCACAGCTTCTCCAGGACCAGGGAGTGTGCACGGCACAGCAGACCACGTGTGATGCTACGGAGACGGCGCCCGCTCCACCGACTCTTCAGCGCGGGCGCCTGCGCGTGCGGGTTCCCGGAAGCACGAGCCATGCGGAGCAGGATCCGACGCTGTCGCTCACGTTCGACGGGGTCGAGTTCGATGACTCCAGGCAC
>JBATJK010000122.1:0-5253 GCA_049668445.1 Gemmatimonadota bacterium | reverse complement strand
GCCTGGAACTGTCGCCCGATGCTCGCGGGCGCCTCGAGCGGACGCTATCACCCGACGAACGGGAGCGGTTCGGTCGGCTTCGTTCGGATCCGGACCGGCTTCGAGCCACGGCCAGCCGGGGCCTGTTGAGGCACATCCTGGCGGGATACGCCGGGAGACCAGCGGCCGAGCTTCGTTTTACCTATGGTCCGGCAGGGAAGCCCGAGTTTGCTGAAGCCGCGAGCAGCGAGACGCTTCGTTTCAACACGGCGCATTCGGGCGACTTGTTGCTCGTCGCGGTGGGTCGAGCGCCCTCCCTGGGAGTCGACGTCGAGCGCATCCGACCGGTCGCCCGATGGCAGCGTGTCGCCCGGCGGGCGTTCTCCGGTGAAGAGCTGCAGAGGATCGAGGCTCTTCCCGAGGAGAATCGTGACGAGGCCTTCATCACCTGCTGGACGCGGAAGGAAGCCTGCGTCAAGGCGGTCGGTGAGGGGGTGTGGTCGGCCTTCAACCGGTTCGAGGTCTCGGTGGAGCCTCGTGAGCCGGCGCGGTTGATGTCGCTGGACGGCGATACTGCCGCTGCTGCCAACTGGTCACTGTACCACCTGGAGCCGGCCCCCGGCTTCGTGGGGGCGCTGGCGGTCCGCGGGACCGGGTGGCGCCTGCGGACGGGAACGCTTCAGTCGCTGGAGCTGGAAGCCTGAGACCTGCCCGCAGTTGCCCTCCGCGCCCGAATCGGGCGATCTTGGGCCGCCGAACCGAGGCACGACCAAAGCGACAGACCGGGAGCGAAGTGACTTATGGCAGGTACCCCCGCCTACCAGAGGCTGTTTGCGGAGTTGAAGCGTCGACAAGTGTTCAAGGTCGCCGCCGTGTACGGCGCCGTCGCCTTCGTGGTACTGCAAGTCGCCGACATCATGGTGCCGGCCCTGGTCCTGCCCGAAGCGCTCACTCGCGCGATCGCTCTCATCCTGATCCTCGGCTTCCCTATTGCCCTGGTCATGGCGTGGGCCTTCGAGCTCACGCCGGAGGGGATGAAGCGCACGGAGGATCCGACCGAAGCCGAGATCGAGGCCATCGTGGCACAGCCCCGCTCCCGCCGCTGGCCCAGCGGAGTACTCGCGCTTGCCGGAATCAGCGCCCTGGTCGTCGGTGCGTTCTTCGTGCTCAGGCCGGAGGTCACGTTCCGGGGACCGCGGGTTGTCGAGGCCGGCGAAGCGCTGCCGGCCATCGCGGTTCTTCCGTTCTCGGTCAGCGGTCCGGAGGCGGAGTTCTGGCGCGAGGGCATGGCCAACACCCTGGCTACGAACCTCAACGGCCTGGCAGGGCTGAGAACCGTTTCGAGCCGCACGGTTCTGGCGCGGTGGGACCGGGCGGTGGGTGACGGTGAGGCCACGGATCTCGAGACCGCCCTCAGCGTGGCCCGGCAGTCCGGGGCGGCCTATGCCGTCCTCGGAGATCTCGTCGTGGCAGGGAACCGCACGCAGGTCTCGGCCGACGTGTACGACGCAGAGACGGGCCGGCAGCTCGGGCAGGCGCGTTCTGCCGGTTCGGTGGAGGGGGACAGCGCCTTTGCCCTCATCGACCGTTTCACGGTGGAGATCGCGCGCGTTGCTCCCACCCCAGAGGAAGCCGTGGTATCCGCGGTTCAGCTGGCGCGTCTCACCACTGCGTCGGTGGAGGCGCTCAAGGCGTACCTGGAAGGAGAGTCCCACTACCGACGGTCCGACTTCGTGGCCGCGATCGAGGCCTACCAGCGAGCGGTGGACACCGACTCGACCTTTGCCATGGCGCACTACCGCCTGTCGAAGTCGTACGGTTGGGAGAGGGGAGACGGTACCGAAGGGGGGCACGCCGAAACGGCCCTTCGCCTCGCCGACCGGCTCCCGGAGCGTGAGCGCACCCTGGTGGAGGCCAACGTGGCCTTCCTCGACGGACGGGTGCACGACGTGATTCGGACCATGGAGGAGGCGGTGCGCCGTCACCCGGACGATGTCGAAGCCTGGTTCCTGCTGGGCGACACGTATTACCACATCGGAGACCAGGCGCTCGTCGACCGCCTGGCCGAAAGCGAGCGGGCGTTCGGGCGGGCGCTGGCGCTCGATCCCTCTCTCGGGCCGACGCACATCCACCTGATCGCGAACGCTTTCGAGCTGGGGGACAGTTCCCTCGTCCGGCAGCGCCTGGATGACTATCGCCGGTATTCCGGAGAGAGCCCGACGATGCGGGCTAACGAGCTCGCGTTCGACCTCGCGTTCGGAGACCCTCCCACCCGGGATGCGGCGCTGGCCGCGCTGGACACGATCTCGTTCCAGGATCGGAACGCATTCGCGACCGTGCCCGCATCCCTGTTGCACCCGACGATGCTCGAGTTGAGGGCCGAGGTGACGCAACGCCGGCTGGCGACCGGCATCGGCGACGACAACCTCGAGTTCCTGGCGGCGATCGGACTGGCGGAGACCGCAGTGGACAGGGGTCGCTGGGACGACTTCCAGGCAGCGTCCGCCGATCCCCGCATGAATCAGGCGCGCGAGTTCGAGACGTACCGGGCTTGGCTGGCCGGACTGGCGGTGCCCGATTCGATCGTGGAGCAAGAACTCACGCTCACGCCGGCGGACACCCTTTCCGATGGCCGGAACCTGGCCGGGGTCTTCCTGGCCGCGGAGTTGGGACGCGCAGCCGAGGTCGAATCGAATGTCGACCGCTGGCGAGCGCTGGCAGCCATCGACCTCGAGGAGGGCAACGAGGAGTTTGCGGAAACGGGGATCTGGCTGGCCGACATGGTGGAGGCCCGCCTCCAGTGGAGCACCGGAGATCCAGAGGGAGCCCTTGCACGTCTCGAGCCTCTGCAGCGCGAGGCCACAGGCTGGCAGTTCCTCACGCCTCTCAACGAGATCCAGCGAATGTGGCTCGCCGATCTCAACCTCGAGCTCGGGCGGCGATCCGAAGCCGAGACCTACTACCGCTCGCTGACCCCGTGGGCGCGGGCCGTTCTAGCCCTTGCACGCCTGAGAGACGAGGCGGGCGACCTGGACGAGGCGGCCCAGTATTACGCCTGGTTCATCGAGATGTGGAAGGATGCGGACCCCGAACTCCAGCCGCAGGTACAAGAGGCACGGGACCGACTGCAGGAGATCGTCCGCGAGCGGGGGTAGTGAGTGAGTCGTCTGGCGAAAGTGATTCTGGTGGCGTTCGTACTTCCGACGGTCATGGGCGCCTGCGACGACGATCCGACGGGACCGAATCCTGGCGAGTCATTCACCCTTGCCGTGGGTGAGAGAGTCACTCTCGACGCGGTGCACACGACCGTCCGCTTCCTGGCTGTTGCCGAGGATTCCCGCTGTCCGTCTCGAGCGCAATGCGTCTGGGCCGGTGATGGGGCGGTGGTCCTCGAGATTGCTCCGGACGCCGCTGATGCGGCCGAAGACACGCTGCACACCAACCCCGAGTCCGGGGCGGGCGCCGTCGAGCTCGCCGGATACGAACTGACGCTCCTCCGGCTCGATCCGTATCCCGAGATTCCCGGCGACATCGCGCCAAACGCCTACCGGGCGACGCTCTCCCTGGACGAGCGGCTCGAATCTGGAAGCGACTGAGACCGAACGCGGACGGTTCGGCCAACCCTGTCTCCATTCGTCCTGTCTAAACGGCGACGAGCTCACACCGCACATACCATGGCTCGAATCCGGAGACGATCTGGACATGAGGAGAATCGCCCGCAGCGCCACGTTTCCCGTCCTTGCATTCCTCGCCACAGCCTGCGGCTCTGGAGCGGATGACGCCGCCTCCGACGCCCCCCGCTGGACCGCCGCGATCGACACGATCGGTGACACCGTGGTGGTCCGAACCTTATCCGGGCAGGTGTGGGAGTCCGACAGGGAACTGATCTCCGAGGTCAGCATCGGAGTCCTCGAGGGTGAGGACGTGTACCAGTTCGGGAGCGTTCGCGCCTTCGACGTGGACGACGCGGGCCGGATGTTCGTGTACGACTCGCACGTTCCCGTGATCCGCGTTTACGCTCCGGACGGAACCTGGCTCAGGGACATCGGCCGGGAGGGGGAAGGCCCCGGGGAATACAAGCAGCCGGACTCCGGCCTCGCGATTCTTCCGGATGGGCAGGTCGCCATCCGCGACCCGGGAACCGGGCGCATCACGCTCTACTCCGTGGAAGGCCAGTACGACGGCTTCTATCGCATCGCCGGAAGCTTCAACACCAGCAACCCGATGATTGCTGACACGTCCGGCACGCTGGCGACCCCCATCGTCACGAACCTCGGAACGTCCGTATTCGAGTGGAAGAGCGGGCACGCCCGTTACCACGCGGACGGCACGGTGGACACGGTCGAGACGCCGGACCTGGGCTACGAACAGGCCCGGATCTCCGCCGAGAGGGAGGGGAGCAGCAGCATCAACTCGGTTCCCTTCAGTCCGGGGCAGATCAACGCGTACAGCCCGTTCGGCTACTACATCGTCGGTGTGAACGAGGACTACTCGTTTGATCTCGTCCGGCCGGAAGGCGTTCTCAGGATCGCCAAGATCTACGAATCCGTGCCCGTCGATCCAGGCGAGGCCGCTGCGGAGCGCAAGGCTGCGACCGACAACTTCCAGCAGAGCTACCCGGGCTGGAAGTGGAACGGCCCGCCGATCCCTGACAGCAAGCCGGCCTTCCACCAGATGTATCCCGCGGCGGACGGTCGGATCTGGGTCCGCGTTCCCGCACCTTCCGTGCGTTACATGGATGCGGAGGAGCAGAAAGCGGAGGAGGAACGGCTGGGGCGCGCCGTGAACCCGTTCCGGGAGCCCGCGCGCTTCGATGTCTTCGAGTCCACGGGTGAGTACCTGGGGCGCGTCTCGGCCCCGGACGGATTCTCCGCCCGCTGGCCGCCGCCGGTCTTCCGGGGCGACACGGTGTGGGCCATCGTGCGGGACGAGTTCGACGTGCAGCGGCTACATCGGTTCCGGATGGAGGCCATCACGACGGACTGACAGGATCGTCAGCTCGCGGTTGCCGTGAGGACCTGATCGCGGCGATCTTGGCCGCATGTCACAAACCCCAGGCTACCAACGGTTCTTTGCCGAGCTGAAGCGGCGGAGGGTGTTCCGCGTCGCCGCCGTCTACGGCGGTAGCGCCTTCGTTGTGCTCCAGGTGGCGGACGTGGTGGCCGAGGGGCTGAACCTGTCGCCGGTCGCTCTCCAGGCGGTCACGCTCCTGATTCTGGCCGGATTTCCGATCGCCCTGGCACTCGCCTGGGCGTTCCAGGTCACTCCCGAGGG
>JBATJK010000121.1:0-1584 GCA_049668445.1 Gemmatimonadota bacterium | reverse complement strand
CACCAGCTGGCCCTGTTCGCCGGGGCGTGCAACGAGTGCTCCAACTGCGAGGTATACTGTCCCGAGCACGGAGCCCCGTTCCGCGTGAAGGAGCGCCTGTTCTCATCGGAGGCCGCCTTCGATGAGTCGGAAGACGACGGGTTCTGGTCTTCGGATGGCGAGCTTAGGGCGCGTCTCGGGGGGCGCGTCCTGACCCTCGGCGTGGATGAGTCCGCCAACTGGGCCTACCTGGACGCCGGCGACATGCGCCTCGAGCTGTCCTGGAGCCCCCTTGAGATACTGGGTGGCTCGGTGGAGCCGAACGCCCGGCCCCTGGACACGGCACGCCTGTGGCGGATGCGTACGGCCTGGGACGCGATCTATCGGTCCGGGCGATCGAATCCGGTGAATCCGGCCGGAAGACACGGAGCCTGACGTGCGGATGCGACTGGTGAACCTGCGGGTGGCGGCGGACGACGCAACCGGGCGCGGTCCGGACACCGTGCCGGCCGACGTCCTGATCGAGGGAGAGAAGATCGCCGGCGTGACCCCACCCGGAGATCGGCCGGCTGAAGCGGACGAGCGAAGGATCGACCTGGAGGGCCAACTCGTGCTCCCCGGCGCGATCGACGGTCACGTTCACTTCGACGATCCAGGCTTCACGCACCGGGAGAACTTCGAGACCGGAACGCGGTCCGCGGCCGCCGGGGGCGTGACCTGCATCGTGGACATGCCGTGTACTTCCCTGCCCCCGGTGACGTCGCGCGCGAACCTGGAGGCGAAGCTCGCGGTGATCGAGCCCAAAGCTCACGTCGACTTCATGCTGTGGGGCGGCGTATCGGCGAACGCGATGGAGCGGCCAGATTGGATCGCCAACCTCGAGGACGTGGTTTCCGAGGGCGTCGGGGCGATCAAGGTGTACATGCTGAGCGGCATGGACACGTTTCGGGACCTGGATTCGACCCGCATCGAGGAGGTCTTGAAGGAAACTCGACGGCTGGGCGTGCCCGTCGGCGTGCACGCCGAAGATCGGGAAATGGTCCTCGGGCTCACGGAGCGGTTGATGGCCCGGGGCAGGAACGAGCCGCTCGACTACGCGGCCTCGCGCCCCGCCGCCGGAGAGGTATCCGCGGTCTCCATGCTCGTTGACCTTTGCCGGCGTATCGGCGCCCGGGTCCACGTGGTACATGTCGGATCCGGAGAGGCCCTCGACATCATCACGTCGGCCCGCCTGGAAGGGCTTCCGTTGTCGGGCGAGACGTGCCCGCAGTATCTCGAGTTCACGGAGGAAGACCTGGCCTCGCAAGGAGCGATTCTCAAGACCGCCCCCGTCGTGAAAACCGCCGCAGACCGGGACCGGCTGTGGGCGGGTGTCGCCAACGGCGATATCCAGCACGTGGCCACGGATCACGCGGCCGGGGAGTGGCCAGCCGAGAAGCACACGGGGTCGATCTGGACGGACTATGGTGGGGTGCCCGGGGTGGAGCTTCTGCTGCCCTACCTCTACTCCGAGGGGTACCGGAAGGGACGGATCTCCCTGGGCCGTATGCTGGAAGTCGTGTGCTCCGCTCCCGCCGCCTTCTTCGGCATCGAATCCCGCAAGGG
>JBATJK010000120.1:0-1765 GCA_049668445.1 Gemmatimonadota bacterium | reverse complement strand
TCTTTGCGCGCGCTTCTTCCTCGGTCAGGGGCACGAAGAAGTTCGGAGCGGTCAGGTCACCGTCGTACTTCGGAATCTCATACTCCAGGATGAAATGATCCCGGAACTGGTTCCAGGTCAGGTCACCCACGGTGCGGTGGTCCTGGTGGAGATCCGACCGCCGATGCGTGAAGATGATGTCCGGCTGAAGCCCCCTGGCGAGTTCCTCGAGATACCCCTTGATCTCAGCTCCCTCCCAGGGAAAGTAGCCATCCCGGAAGGTCTTGAGGAGCACATCCGCGTCCGCGGCATCGGCCAGCAGCGACTGCGCGCTGCTCAGGGCCTCGTCTGCCCGCTCTCCTTCGGCGGACAGCACCAGCCAGGTCACCTGCGACCCCGAGTGCTCACGCAGAAGGCGGCTGATGGTGCCGCCGCAGCCGATCTCTATGTCGTCACTGTGAGCTCCGAGACAGAGGATCGAGAGCGGGTCCTGTTCGGAAAGCCTCGAGACGCGAAGCATCAGCCGGTGCGCTCCGCGACACGGCCAGTGCCCGGAATGACGGTCAAACCGCGTCTCCGACCCAGCTCAGGCTGCGCTGTGACCGCCGCGGCCGCGGCTGGACTCGGGAACCCGGCGTTTCCCTTCTCCCACACCGCCCACGGGCGTTCTCCACTCTCCCACATCGTCTCCAGTTGCTGGTGCTCCTTGAAGGTGTCCATCGCCGCCCAGAACCCGCGGTGCTGGTAGGCGAAGACCTGGTTGCGCCACAGCAGATCCTGGAAGGCCCCATCAATGAGGTCGGACGCGGGACCCATGTGATCGAAGATCTGTGGACGCAAGGCAAAGAATCCCCCGTTGATCCAAAGATCGCGGGATTGTGCGGGTTGAATGGAGGAGACGGTACCTTCGCTCGCGATGTCCACGACGTGAAACGTGTGGGAAGGCTTCACGCAGGTGAAGCCGGCGATCCTGTCCTGCCGGGTGAAGAAGTCCAGGTAGCCGTCGAGCGGTAGATCGCTGAGCACGTCCGCGTAGTTGGCGAGGAACATGTCCTCGCCCTCCAGGTGCTCGCGCACCGTGCTGAGGCGCTGCCCTATGTTCGCATGAAGTCCGGTTTCGACGAACGTGATCTTCCAATCATGGATGTCGGTGGCGTGAAGCTGGATGTCACCGCCAGCTGACAGGGTGAAGTCGTTGGACACGCACTCGTTGTAGTTGAGGAAGTACTCCTTGACCACGTCGCCCCTGCTGCCGAGGCACAGGATGAACTCCGTGTGCCCATAGTGAGCGTAGTACTTCATGAGGTGCCACAGGACGGGACGGTATCCGATCGGTACCATGGGCTTCGGAATCGTTCTCGAATACTCGAGCATCCGAGTGCCGAGTCCACCGCAGAAGAAGACTACTTTCACGGATCTATCCTCCCGTTGCCGACCGATTTCGAGCGTGCCAGGGGGCTGCGTCTGCCTGACTGCAGATGCGCGTGGATCTATCGCCCGTGCCTGCCGATGGTCAGCGCAACGAGCGGGCCACGGTCCCGCGGTTGCCGGGGTTACGAGCCGGCAAGTGACGACGGCAGTGTCAAGTTTCTATTTTGTGGTTGCTTATGATGCCGTACACCGCCGACACGGGGTAGTCATGGGACCGGAATGACGGTTGGTGTGCGGCACCAGCGGGCGGGGTGTTGCGACCGTGCCACACCCCCAACTTGTGTGCGGGGTGCGAACACTGTGGCGGCGCTCTATACTGTCTAGTGGCGTGCGCCACTGCTCTTTCCAGCCCCCG
>JBATJK010000119.1:0-12655 GCA_049668445.1 Gemmatimonadota bacterium | reverse complement strand
CTCGGCGGCGACTTCTTCGACCGCTTCCTCAACCGCTTCCTCAGCCTCGGCGGCGACCTCTTCGACCGCTTCCTCTACCGCTTCTTCAGCCTCGGCGGCGACTTCTTCGACCGCTTCCTCTACCGCTTCCTCAGCCTCGGCGGCGGCCGCCTGAGCGGCGTCGGCGGCAGCAGCCTTCGCGTCTGCAGCAGCCTTCTTCGCCGCGTCTTTCGCGGCATCCTTCGCCGCTTCCTCGGCCAGCTGCCTGGCAGCGGCGACCTCGACGGCCCTGAGCTTCTGGGCTTCGGCGGCTACGGCGGCGCGGCGCGACGTCTTCTGCTCGCCCGGCGGCGGGCCGAGAGTGATCACGGCCTCCTCGAGGGACTCGGCCGTCTCGCCGGCCTGGAACTTCTGCCACACGCCGGTCTTCCGGAAGATCGAAATCACGGTGTCCGTGGGCTGAGCACCTTCGTACAGCCAGTTCAACGACGCCGCGGCGTCCAGCCGAACGATGGAAGGCTGAGTGCGGGGGTTGTAGGTCCCGAGTGTCTCGATCGCCGGACCGTCACGTTGCTCGTTCACGTCGGTTACGACGATTCTGAACGATGCCTGCCTTTTCCGGCCCGTGCGCTGCAGTCGAATGTGTGTCGCCACTGATCCAGTTCCTCTTGTTACGTCCAGTAATCCGTGGACAGCGGCCCCTCGCAGGGCTCCGCCTGCCCATCATTGAAGCAGCGAGCCCAGCTTTCCGCCGGCCGCGAGGCGCGGCGCGAGCTTGCCCATCTGCTTCATCATCTTTCGCATCTCCTTGAACTGCTTGAGCAACCGGTTCACTTCCGACACCGGTCGGCCCGACCCTTTCGCGACCCGCGCGCGGCGCGAACCGTTCATGATTTCCGGCTTGCGTCTCTCGGCCGGCGTCATGGAGAGAATGATCGCTTCCATGTGCCTGATACGGCGGGGGTCCACATCCACCCCTTCCAGCATCTTCGGCTTCACGCCGGGTATCATCTTCAACAGGCCCTCGATCGGGCCCATCTTCTGTATCTGCTTCGTCGCCTGGAGAAAGTCCTCCAGGTCGAACTGTCCGCCGCCAAGCACCTTCTCTTCCAACTGCTTGCCGGCTTCCATATCGAACGTCTGCTGGGCCTTCTCCACCAGGCCCACGATGTCCCCCATCTGGAGGATCCGCCCCGCCATGCGCTCGGGCTCGAAGGCTGTCAGATCTTCCAGGTGCTCTCCGACTCCGACGAACTTGACCGGAACTCCGAGCACCCCGTGGATCGACAGCGCCGCACCACCTCGCGCATCCCCGTCCATCTTGGTGAGGATCACACCGGTGATCCCGACCGTCTCGTGGAAGCCCTGCGCGATACGCACCGCTTCCTGGCCCGTCATGCCATCGGCGACGAGCAGCACTTCCTGCGGCCCGATCTCAGCCTTGAGCCGGGTGAGCTCGTCCATCAACTCATCGTCAACCTGCAGTCGACCGGCCGTGTCAATAATCACGTGGGTCGCCCCGGCCCGACGAGCACCGTCCACCCCCGCCGCGGCAATCGCGACGACATTCTTCTGTCCTGGCTCGTGAATGACCGGTACTCCGATCGACTCAGCCAGCGTCACCAGCTGCTCACCTGCCGCCGGCCTGTACGGATCGCAGGCCACCAGCGTCGGGCGCCGTCCGAGTCGGTCGAACCGGCGCGCCAGCTTTCCGGCCGTGGTCGTCTTACCCGACCCCTGCAAGCCGACAAGCATGATCACCGTGGGCGGCACCGCCGCCTCTGCAAGACCCGATTCCGCGCTCGCCCCGCCCAGGACCTCGATCAGCTCGTCGTGTACGATCTTGACGATCTGCTCGGCCGGGCGAACCGACTCCAGCACCTTCTCCCCTAGTGCACGCTCTTCGACGCGCTTCAGGAAGTCGCGGGCGACGTGGAAGTTCACGTCCGCCTCGAGCAATGCCCGGCGCACCTCCCGAAGCCCTTCCCGAAGCATGGGCTGCGTGATGACGCCCCGCCCCTTGAGGCGGCGAAATACGCCATCCAGCCGATCGCCGAGCTGCTCGAACATCCCGTCCCGGTCCCCGCCCCGGCTCATGCGGCCACAGGGCCGTCCGGGGCCCTTTCAATACAAAAGACGCGACGCCGTGACCCGGTTCGCGTCTGCCGGCGCCGGCCACCCGGGCCAGCCCGAATTCAAGAGCCCCAGATTATAGCGAAAGCGGTCGGATCGGGCAATCCGGCGGGTTGCACGGAGCTCCAGCAGCGTCCCGCTTTCGCCCGACGCCACGAGCCGTATCTTCATCGCCGCGGACCGGACATGTCGTTCGGTCCAGGAACCGAGAACAGGAGTCCAACCATGCGACTGCGGATCGCTTTAGCCGTCACACTCCTTCTGGCTCTGACGGCGATGCCCGCAGCGGCCCAGGTGGGGATCACCGGTGGCGGTATCTACTCTGATGCCAGCGTCGAAGCCAACGGCGTCAGCGTGGACACGGAGAGCCGGACCGGATTCCAGTTTGGCGTGTCGTACGCCACTGGCAGCGTCTTTGGCTTGATCTTCGGGGGGTACTACACGGAGAAGGGCTTCGATGTGGCGAACAGCGCCGATCGCGTGCGCCTTTCGTACATCGAGGTTCCGGTGATGGGAGTCGTCCGGCTTCCGTTCCTCGAGAGGGTGATCGGCCCGCGCGTGTATGGCGGTATCAACGGGGGGTTCGAGGTAAGCTGTAGCACGGACGGAAGCGTGCCCGCCACCTTCTGCGATGAGACGAACGGTTTCGACTTCGGCCTGAAGGGCGGAATCGGACTCCAGGTCCTGTTCTTCGGATTGGATGCCACCTACACCTACGGCCTCACCGACGTGGCCAAGGAAGAGGATCTGAAGATCAACAACCGCGCCTGGTCGCTTGCCCTGATCATCGGGGTCGGCTGATCGCCAACCAGTGAGGAGGGCGGGCCGCGTTCCCGCCCTCCTTCACTGCACCTCAGCTTCAGAATCGGACCCGGCAGCGGAGCTTCCATCCTCTTGCGCCGCCGCCTCCGGCTTCGGCCCTCCCGCCTCGATCCTCCACAGCAGGTCGGTGCTTTGCTGATCGCCGGTAATCGCCTCGATCGACCAGCGGGCGGATAGCAGGTAGCGGATCCGCAGCGTGCTGATCGGCTCGTAGATCCCCACTCCGTAGCCCAGGAACAGGCGCGGGGAGATGTACTTCCCGACCACGAACTGGGCCTTGTTCTGGCTTGAGCCCGCGTCAACTCGGGCCTCGTCCAGCCCGACACTCGGCGCCAGGGTCATGCCCAGCATATTGGCACCCAGAATCGCGGCGTTGTTGGAGGCCTGGCTCCCTTCCTCACTCGAGGTCTGGTCCATGGGCCGGCCAAAAAGGATGTAGGCCATGATGTCGCTGTCAGACTTCGGAGGTACCGAATACGTGGACACATCCAGCTTCTGCACCGTCCCGCCGATCCGGAATCCGGCCTCGGTCCCGTCCGAGGCACGCACGAAGGCGCGGGCGTCCACCGTCGGGTTGTCGATCGGGCCGGAAAACAGGAGTCGGCCCGGATCGACTCGCAGCTCCTGGCCGAACGAGCGGAACGTGCCGTTGATGAACCGTACTTCTCCGCGGCCAGTCGGCTCAGCCCGGGGCTCCTGCCGGATCCGGACGTTTCCGATCAGGTTGGACGCGAAGCCGAAACCGTTGAAGAAGACGTCGTCGCCCAGGGTGACCGTGATATCGGCCCCGAAAGGCACCGGCGGCTCCTTCACCAGCAGCGAGTCTCCCACGATGCGCACGTCCTCCGAGGGCGTCACGGCCGAAGCCGGGATCTCGGGAAATCCGAGGCGCCCGCGCGGGATCACCACATCGCCGGTCAGCTGCAGGGTCGCCCCATCGAAGGCCAGGTCGATGCTCGGGTTCGCCAGCAGGTTGACCTCGGGAATGTCCAGCACCAGGAAGCGCTCGCCCCGCAGCTGGAACACGCTGGGCTCCGCCGCGGACGGGTAGCGCTGCGATCGTCCCGTCAGCGTCAGGAGCCCTTCTCCGGACCGGACCTGGCCATCGACCTCGATCGTACCCTCGGGTCGTCCCGAGGCGGCGAACTGGATGTCCGTGAGTTCGAGACCAAGGGTGGGGATCAAGGCGTAGCCATCAGAGAGGTTGGCGTCCCCATCGACGGTGAGATCCGCCAGGGTGCCCCCGATCTGCGTCGTCAGCAGGAAGCTGCCGCGAGCGTCAGCGATATCGAACAGGAACGCCTCGACCAGGGCCAGGTCTGCCACCCTGAATTCGAGACTTCCCTCCACGGGCTGCGTTGCTGGATCCACGTCAATGTTCATGAGCCTGGGAAGGCGCAGTTGTCCCGAAGCGGTCAGGAGATCGCTCTCGCCGGCGAGGCCCACCTCCAGGTCGAGTTCACCCGTCAGCCCGTCGGGACCCACCTCGGCGGTCAGCCGCGCCGGGTCCACCAGGAGGGTCCATCCCTGGCCGCGCACCGTGTTGCGCAAGACCATGGAATCCGTCGCCGCGAGGAGGTTGCCGGCCAGGCGGCCCTCGGCGTCGATATCGAGGTCCGCAGTGGCCTGGAAGCGGCCGGTGACATCCCACAGCGGCAACAGATCATCCGTGAGGAGCAGGAGGTCGTCCGCCTGCACCTCGAGGTGCGCCGAGACCGGCTGGCCCCGCAGCCGCGTGAAGTCCTCGGTGGAACGGATCGGCACCGGGGACTGCAGTCGGCCGGCCACCTTCAGGACCTGCACGCCGGTCGAGTCCTCCACCTGCAATTCGAGTTCCGCCGACAGTCCGTCAGGACCCGCCTCCGCGACCAGGCGCGCTGGTTCTATCGCCAGAAACCGACCCTCCCCCCCCACTGTGTAGCGCACCACCATCGAGTCCGTCGCTGCCAGGAGTCTCGCCTCCAGCCGGCCCGCCGCATTGATGTCCAGGTCTGCGGTCCCCCGGAAGCTCCCGCCTGCCTCCCAGAGCGGAGACAGGTCCTCCGTCAGAAGCAGGAGATCATCCGCCTCCACCTCCAGGTGCGCCGAGACAGGCTGCCCCCGCAGCCTGAAGAAGTCCTCGGCGGAGCGGATCGCGACAGGAGACTCCAGTCGACCGAGCACGTCCAGGACCCCGACTCCGCTCGCGTCGGCAAGATGCAGTTCGATGGCTCCGCTGAGGCCGTCCGGGCCTGAGGAGGCGGTCACGTCGATCGGCTCGAAGTAGAGCTTTCGGGCTGTCCCTTCCACGTGACGGACCAGCGTGCCCGCGCTGGTGTGAAGTTCCACCTGACCTTTCACGCCACCGCCGGGCTCAATTTCGACCTCGATGTCGGCCGTTACGACCGCCTCGGCAGAGAGGTCATCCGGCAGCAGAGGGGCGAGCCGCTCGACGCGAAACGAATCGACCGTGGCGGCGACTCGAGTCGGGCCGCCGCCTATCTCACCCCGGACACAAACTCGAGCCGGGGTGGACTCCAGGCACGCTTCGCCGAGGCTCATGGCATCGGCCGACGCCCGGAACTCCACCGGGGCGACGAGAGTCCACGACCCCACGGTGTCCGCGGCAAACTGAAGTGTCTCGACCATGCCCGACCACGCGTTCGCGGGATCGAGTCCGCCACGCGCGGACAGTTGCAGGTCAGCGTCGGGACCGCGGGCCGAGGCCTCCAGTCGATGAGCATCGCGACGGCCGGTGAGGGCTACGGTCACCGAGTCGAGGTCCCGACCGGAAACCGAAACGTCACGCGCGAGCACCGTGGCCTCCAGGGGTCCGGACAGATCCAGATCCACGTTTCCTTCGGCGGTCGCGACCCGGACCGTCTCCAGCGCCAGGCCTGCCGCCTCGAACGAGGCCCGTATCCTGGGGGCGTCGCGGGGTCCCGAGGCGCTCCCCCTGGCCTCGATCCGTCCCGCTGATCCTGGCAGCAGCAACCCGAGGTCTGGCGCCGTGGCCTCGAACTCGAGGTCCAGGGTCTCTCCAGCGCCGCCAGAAGCGCTCGCCTGGGCCGCACCCCAGGCGACTCGCGCCACTGGAAGCTCCAGGTCTTCGCCCCGGAGGCGAGCTTCGAACCGGCCCCCGAGGCTGTCGCCGCGTACCTCGCCATAGAGCGTGTCTACTACGACTTCGACCTCGACCGCGCCGGTTCCGAGGATTCTCCCTGTACTGGAACCGGCCAGGGATACGGTGCCCGGCCACTCATCCGGATCGGGCAACAGCTCGGCGGGTTGGAGAGCGTCGGCCCGGATCTCGACGTCCCACGTGACCAGGGGCCACCACGAAAGGTCTCCGGTGACCGCGAGCGTGCCGCCCAGGGCCCTGGCGTCCAGGTTGTCCACGTGGACAGCCGTGCTCGAGCCCGTGCCAGACAAACGCACGTCAGCCGGCGGAAGGTCTGGTGCTTGTGCGCGGCCCGAGAATTCTAGGCTGAAGTCATCGATCGTGCCGCCGACCACCGCACGCCCTCCGGATACCCACACCGAGTCCCTCATCTGGATAGTCACGTCCGTCACCACGACGGAATCGAACGAAATCGCGAAGGGGAGATCGGCGGCCGGTGAGTCAGGAACGGAATCCCGCGCCGATGCGTCCGCCACGGCCGTGGAGTCCGGGGTGAATTCGATCAGCCGCACATTCAGGCCATCCACCACGACGCCGTAGGCGTGGATCCTCCTGCGAAGCATCCCGGAGGCCCGCCAATCGATCGACACGCGGTCCGCCTCGAACTCGATCTCCGGCAGCCGCAGATTCAGGCCCTCGAGCTCGAAGCGATCCCACAGGCGGCCGGAGAACTCTCCAACCTCGAGCCCGAGATCGTCGGGAAGGAATCCCGGGACCAGCGACAGGGCCGCCCGTCCACCCGCCGTCGTGCCGACAAGCCAGGCAACGAACCCGACGGCCAGGAGCAGGAACACGCCGAGGCCCCCGGAGAGTCGTCTCGTCCAGCGAGACCGCCGCGATCGCACCTTGCCCTCCGCCATCAGAAATCCGGCCCGATCGACAGGTGCAGGCGTACCGGATTGCCTTCCTTCTGGAGCCCGAACCCCACGTCCACCCGGACCATGCCGACGGGCGAGATCCAGCGGGCCCCGAAGCCCGTCCCCGTCGCGACTCTTCCGCGGAAGTCGTCGAAGGCGTTCCCGGCGTCGAAGAACACGGCGCCGGCCCATTTCTCGAGGAACCGGTACTCCAGCTCGATGCTCCCCGCCAGCAGACTGTTACCGCCCGTTACGTCTCCGTTTTCGTTGACCGGGCCCAGCTCCTGGTAGTTGTATCCCCGGATGCTGCGGTCGCCGCCCGCGAAGAACCGGATCGAGGGGGGCAGATCGCGGAACTGTTCAGTCACCAGCCAGCCGATATCCGCGGCGAGAATGCCCCGGATCTTGGGCGCTAGTTGGCGAATCGTCTTGAGCGAAGTCCAGGCCCGGAAGAAGGTGGCGGAGGACCCGAATCCGTCCACCGCTCCCCGCATTTCGATGACACCGCCGATCCCGCGCGCGGCGTACAGGCGGTTATCGGCCTGCGAGAAACTCCACGCGGCGATCGGCTGGGTCAGGTGCGAAACACCCGTGTCCGCGGCGACCTGGAAGTCGTCGTTCTGATACCTCAGCGAGAACACCTCCCGCACATCCCCCCGGAGATGGGCGAAGCTGAGACCGACGAATCCCTGGATGGTCTTGCTGGTGACCCACTCGATGTTCCCGTACCGGCCCGTGACACTCCACAGGGAAGGATTCGGAAAGCCCACCGGGATGTTGTAGCGTGCGGTGATGCTCTGCTCGGTGGTCGAGAGACGCGCGTCTCCATCCGCGTAGTGACCACGGCGGTTCAGGCGTCGAAATTCGGTCGCCAGCCGAATCCGCGGCCCGGTATCCGTGCCGTAGCCGACTCCGACCTCCCAGCGCTGCGTCTTCCTGGCGGTGGCCCGGATCTCGATGGGCACGCGGAGATCCTCGTCCGCGAGGTCCCGTCGGGGCACGATCTCGACGTTGGCAAAGTACGTGGTTCCCGACAGAGCGGACTGGAGATCGCGCAGATAGGAAGTGTCGAACGGGTCGCCCGGCTGGAAGTCGATGTGCGGTTCCAGGATGTCCATATCGACCCATTCCTGGTCGATGGACACGGCTCCGAATCGGAAGCGGGGGCCCGTCGTCATGTGGAGCACGATTTCCGAGCGATTCTGCTCCAGGTCCACGCGGATGAAACTGGAATCCCAGACGGCGTCCAGGTAGCCCCGGTCGGCGGCCAGGAGTCCGAGGGAGGTCTTGGCGCGCTCGTAGGCCGGGTGGTTCAGGGTGTCACCCTCGGCCAGGGGAAGGCGCGCCAGGGCCGCCTGGAACGCGCTGTCTCCTTCGGCCTCACCGCTCACTCGAATGTCCAGGCGGTCGATCAGGGTGGGCGGCCCGGAGTCGACCACGAAGGTGGCGATCCAGGGAGTGGACTCCACATCGAGCGAAGACTCGATCGTCGGGTGGTAGTAGCCGAACGGCTGGAGGGCCCGTTCGATCTCCTGGGGGGCGTTCTCGAACAACCGATACACGTGACCCGGGCGCACGGTCTTCGAGCGCGCGGCCGTGACGATCCCCGTCAGGGCCTCGACGTTCCGTTTGAGCTGGCCGTCGATGCCCGAGATCGGGACGGAGAGGCTGACGTCGGCTGCCTGTTGAGCTCGCAGATACTGAGCATCCGGTGATGCCAGCGACGCCAACAGGACGGCTGAAAGACTGACAAACCGCCTTCCATGGAAGCGTCGAGCCAACCGCGCCCCCTTCCTGTCCGTCAGCCGACCCGGATGATCTGGCTCCGGGCCGAGCCCACGGAGACCAGGCGAATCGGCACCTCGGCCACCGTCTCGATGCGTCGCAGATAGTGACGCGCGGCTTCCGGGAGTTCGTCCCAGGATCGGCAGGAGCCAGTATTTGCCTTCCACCCGGCTTCCTTCTCGTAGACCGGGCGTACCCGTTCGATGTCAGCGGCACGCTCCGGGAAGTTCGCCGTGGCGACCCCATCCAGCTGGTACCCCACGCCGAGCAACACCTCGTCGAACGAGTCCAGGACGTCCAGCTTGGTCACCGCGAGTCCCGTGAGGCCGTTCACGCCCGCGGCGTGGCGCACGACGACGCCGTCGAACCAGCCCGGTCGCCGAGGCCTTCCCGTGGTCGCGCCGAACTCGGCGCCCAGGTTGCGGAGCCGGTCCGCTTCGTCGCCCTCGAGCTCGGTGGGAAACGGACCGGCGCCCACGCGGGTCGTGTACGCCTTGACCACTCCCAGGACCTCGTCGATCAGGGTGGGGCCAATTCCGACCCCTGCCGCCGCCCCGCCCGCCGTCGTCGTGGAGGAGGTGACGAACGGATAGGTGCCGTGGTCCACGTCGAGCAGCGATCCCTGCGCCCCCTCCAGCAGGACGTTGCCGCCGCGGGCGAGTTCATCCCGGATTTCGGCACCCGAATCGGTGCCGAGGGCCAGGATGCGCGGCGTGAGTGCGGTGAGGCTGGACATGACCGCTTCGGAGTCGGCCCGTTCTTCGACCCCGTAGTAGTCCAGAATCGCGTTGGCCGCAGCGGCCCCTTCACGTACCACTCTCCAGCAGTAGTCCTGATCCGCCAGGTCGCAGACGCGAAGTCCGTTCCGGGATATCTTGTCCCTGTACGCCGGGCCGATCCCTCGCCTGGTGGTCCCGATACGGGCGTCACCCTTGGCCGCTTCTTTCGCGCCGTCGAGCAGCTTGTGATACGGAAGCACCAGGTGAGCGCGTCTCGACACCCCCAGGCGGCCCTCGATGTCGACGCCACGGGACTGCAGCATCTCGATTTCATCGACCAGCGTCTTCGGGTCGAGGACCACACCATTCCCCAGGACGCACCGCACGTCGGGGTACAGGGCACCGCTTGGAATCAGGTGCAGGATGAACTCGTCCTTTTCCACCAGCACGGTGTGACCCGCGTTCGCGCCGCCCTGGTACCGGGCCACCAGCGTGGCCTGTTCGGCCAGCACGTCGGTGATCTTGCCCTTCCCCTCGTCGCCCCACTGGACGCCCACCAGCACAACACACCGCGTTTTGTCGTCGAACAATTGTGGCTCCCGCCCGTAGGGCTGGTTGGTCAGATGCTATGGGGTCGTCCGGGCGCAAGGCCCGCGCGTTCCAGGGCTTCGACCACTTCTTCCCGCTCTCGGTCCGTCGCGGGGAGGAGCGGGGGGCGGGGAGGACCGCCCACCATTCCGAGCAGATCGAGGCCATATTTCACACCCGGCACACCGGTGCCGGCTACCACTCTCTTGTGCAGCGGTCCGATACGCTCCTGCAGACGTCCGGCTTCCACCGAGCGACCCGCCACGAACGTGCGGTACAATTCGCAGGCGGCACCGGTGGCGAGCAGGCCGACGGCTATGATTCCGCCACGCGCCCCGATCTCCAGTCCTGAATACAGCAGCGTCCCGGCACCCACGACCACCGCGCCTCGCTCACCCACCGCCTCGCACACCGCCCCGAGGTTGTGCATGTCACCGGACGAGTCCTTGATACCGGCTACGTTGTCGTGACGGGTCAGCTCTCCCGCGAGCTCCGGCACCACGTCCACCGGTACGAACTTGGGCACGTGGTACAGGATCACCGGAACGGGGGACGCGTCCGCCACGGCCAGGAAATAGGTGCGGATCGCCTCAGGCGACATGCGGCCGCGATAGTACGAGGGCGGCTTCACCAGTACCGCATCCGCCCCCTCGCGGGCCGCCAGGTCGCACAGTCGAATCGTGGCTCGCGTGGACTCGGCTCCGGTCCCCGCGATCAGAGCCATTCCATCACGGCGCGAGCGGGCACCGCTGGCCACCAGCGCCAGGAGTTCGTCCTCGTCCAGAAGGGCCTGCTCGCCGGTGGACCCCCCTACCACAAGGCCAGCGATGGGGTGTTCGCACCAGCCCCGGATGTTCGCCGCGAAAGCGTCGAGGTCAGGATCCCCGGTCGCAGCGTCGAACGGTGTGGTGACCGGAAGGAAGATCCCGTCCAGGTTCACAGGACGACATCTCCACGCGTCGGATCCGGGGCGGCCCCACCCAGTGTCTGCATGGACAATTCGAAGTCACTCGGACTGGGCGCCGCCGTGCGGGCCACCTCGTAGTCGACCAGGCCCGACTGCACCAACTCCTGCAGGTGCTGCTGGAACGACTGCATTCCGTACGCTTCGCGGCCGCTCTCCATGAGGCCCATGATCTGTTCGACGTCACTGAGGTTGAGAATACAGTCGCGGACCGCGCCTGTGACCCTGAGGATCTCGACCGCGGGAATCTGGCGGTCGTTGTCCCGCCGGGGCAGCAACCGCTGCGCGATGACGGCCTGGAGCGCGTCAGCCAGCCGTATGCGGGCCATTTCACGCTCTTCCTCGGGAAACGCTGCGAGAACGTAGTTGATTGCCCCTATGGCGCTCGGTGTGGGAAGGGTGGAGATCACGAGCTGCCCCAGCTCGGCGGCCCGCAAGGCGGTGCCGATCGTGGCTCGATCTCTCATCTCGCCGATCAAGATGACGTCGGGGTCCTGCCGGAGCGCCGCGCGCAGGCCGGAGTGGAAGGACGCGGTGTCCACGCCTACCTCGCGCTGGGTCACGGTGCTGACGTCCTCCGAGTGCAGAAACTCGATCGGATCCTCGAGCGTGATGATGTGCTTCTTGTGGCGCTCGTTGATCCACTGGATCATCGCCGCCTGCGTGGTGCTCTTGCCGGTGCCCACCGCCCCGGTGACCAGCACCAGGCCGTGCTCGGTCTCCGCGATCTCGCCCAGCGTCATCGGCAGGGAAAGCTCCTCCAGGGTCGGGACCTTCAGGGGGATGACCCGCATGACGACCATGACCGAACCGCGCTGCCGAGAGATGTTGATCCGGAATCGCCCCACGCCCTTGAGGCCCCAGGAGGTATCGTAGTCGCGGATCTCGTCGAAGCGCTCGCGGTCCTTCTCGCTGGAGATCAGCTTCAGCGCGATCTTCAGCGTCTCTTCCTCGGTGAACACCTGGTTCGAGAGCTTGACGATCTTGCCCTCGATCCGAGCCCGAAGTACGTCACCCGCCTTGATGTGGATGACGCTGGCTCCGCGGTCGACCGCCGCCTGGATCAGTCTCTGCACTTAGTAGCCCCGTGTCTTGTCTACCACGTTCTCCATCCGGCCACCCGCCAGATAGTGCCCGATGTTGCGCACCATCAGATCCGTCTCCCGCTGCCAGAACCGGGGCGAGATCGCTCCCGCGTGCGGCGTGATCAGCACGTGTTCGAGGATCCAGAGCGGACTGTCGGCCGGAAGCGGCTCCTCCCGGAACACGTCCAGAGCCGCGCCACGGATTCGTTTTGAACCGAGCGCGTCGACGAGCGCGTCCTCGTCCACTATGCCACCTCGGGACAGGTTCAACAAGACGCTGTCGGGACGCATTCGGGCGAGTTCGGAAGCCCCGATCAAACCGGTGGTCACCGACGTCTCGGGGAGGCTCAGGACGACGTAGTGGCTGCGCTCCAGCACCTCGACGAGTCCCTCCGGGCCGAAGCTCTCGTCCGCTCCCTCCACGGCTCCGTCGGGAGACCGGGAGCGGACCGCGAGGACCCGCATTCCGAGTGCTTTGGCCCGTCGGCCTATGGAGCGGCCGATTCCGCCGTAGCCGACGATTCCGATCGTGCTGCCGGCGACCTCTCGCTGGGGGTGCCCGA
>JBATJK010000118.1:0-6022 GCA_049668445.1 Gemmatimonadota bacterium | reverse complement strand
GGACTCGGGGCCACGAAGTTCGAGGTCTCTACACGCGTGGTGGTTCCGTCTGCCCTGTCAGGGATCGTGGCATCGTTCATCCTCGCGATCTCACGCGCCATCGGGGAGACGATGGCGGTGACGCTGGCCGCGGGCGCGACACCGAAGATGACGCTCAATTTCCTCGAGAGCATCCAGACGATGACGGCCTACATAGTCCAGGTGAGCCTCGGTGAGACGCCGCACGGCACGTTGGAGTATCGGACGATCTTCGCCGTGGGGCTGGTGCTGTTCCTGCTCACACTCGCCATGAACCTCATGAGCCAGCGCATCACGCGCCGGTTCCGCGAGGTATACGAGTGAGCGGCGAGCGGTTCCGCCCGGCGCAGGCGCGGCGGCGACGTGCGGGCAGGATATTCCAGGTTGCCTGCCTGGCATCGATCGGCTTCAGCATCGCTGTGCTCGCCATTCTCCTGGTGGACGTGGCACGGGACGGGCTGCGCTGGGTGTCCTGGGATTTCCTGACGCATTTCCCCTCGCGCATTCCGGAGAGGGCAGGCATCAAGTCGGCCATCCTCGGCTCGCTCTGGATGATGGGACTCACGGCCGGGATCAGTTTTCCGCTCGGTGTGGGGGCCGCCATCTACCTGGAGGAGTATTCGCCCCGCAACTGGATCACCCGGCTCCTGCAGACCAACATCTCGAACCTGGCTGGAGTGCCGTCCATCGTGTATGGGATTCTCGGCCTCGCCATATTCGTGCGCTTCTTCGGATTCGGGCGGAGCGTGCTCGCGGGGGCCGCGACCCTCGCGCTGCTGGTCCTTCCCGTGGTGATCATCGCGGCGCAGGAAGCACTGAAGGCCGTACCCAACTCCCTGCGCGAGGCATCCTACGGGGTGGGAGCCACCAAGTGGCAGACGATCCGTCACCAGGTCTTTCCCGTGGCTTTGCCCGGAATTCTGACCGGAACGATTCTGTCACTGTCGAGGGCCATTGGCGAAACCGCACCGCTCATCATGATCGGGGCCCTCACGTTCATCGCGTTCTCGCCCACCAGTCCGATGGACCCTTTCACGGTCCTCCCGATTCAGATCTTCAACTGGACTGCGAAGCCTCAAGCGGAATTCCATGAGCTGGCGGCTGGCGCGATCGTCGTGCTGCTGTTCGTGCTGCTCGTCATGAACGCGGGGGCGATCATACTCCGCAACAAGTTCCAGAAACGGTTCTAGAAGATGGTCACAACGAGTGTCGTCAGTCCGATCGGCGAAGATGCCGACATTGCATTGGAGACCAGGGGTCTCAGTGTGTTCTACGGCGCATCACAGGCCGTGAAGGAGATCTCGCTCACGATACCGCGCAATCGGGTCGTCGCGTTCATCGGCCCGTCCGGCTGCGGGAAGAGCACGTTTCTGCGCTGTTTCAACCGCATGAACGATCTCATCCCGGTGGCCCGCGTCGAGGGCGAAGTGCTCTTCCGGGGAACGGACCTGTATTCTCCCGATGTGGATGCCGTAGAGGTGCGACGCCGCATCGGCATGGTCTTCCAGAAACCGAATCCCTTTCCGAAGTCCATCTACGACAACGTCGCTTTCGGTCTGAAGATCAACGGTTTTCAGGGAGACATGGCCGAGCAGGTGGAGCGCTCCCTCCGATCGGCCGCCCTGTGGGATGAGGTCAAGGATCGACTGCAGCAGAGCGCCCTCGGCCTGTCCGGCGGACAGCAACAACGGTTGTGCATCGCCCGGGCCCTGGCGGTCGAACCGGAGATCCTCCTCATGGACGAGCCGGCGAGTGCCCTCGATCCGATCGCAACGGGCAAGATCGAAGACCTGATCGGCGACTTGAAGAGGGACTACACGATCGTCATCGTGACGCACAACATGCAGCAGGCGGCCCGTGTCAGTGACTACACGGCGTTTCTTTACATTGGCGAGTTGGTCGAATACGGAGACACGGAACGCCTGTTCACGAATCCCAGCGAAGAGCGCACCGAGCAATACATCACAGGCCGATTCGGCTAGACGAGCGAAGGAGAAGCATGCCACACAAGCACTTTGACGAGCGTCTGGCGGACCTCGAGGGTCGCCTTCTCGCCATGTCGCACGAGGTCGAGGGACAGGTCGCCGAGTCGGTCGCCATGGTCATGGGCTCGGGCGACGCCGCGATCGAAGAGATCTATGCGGCGGACAACAAGATCGACGCGGAAGAGGTCAGCATAGAGGAAGGCTGCATCGAACTACTGGCCCTGCACCAGCCGATGGCCGGCGACCTCAGGCTGATCGTCGCCATCCTCAAGGTGAACAGCGACCTGGAGCGCATCGGGGACCATGCCGTAAACATCGCCGAGGCCGCGGTGCGGTTGCGCGAATCCACCGAACGGCCTCCACGACCGCCCGAACTCGAAGAGATGAGCCGCATCGCCCGCTCGATGCTGCGGCGGGCCCTCGACGCCCTGGTCCACCGCAACGCTGAAGAGGCCGTCGCCGTGATGGCCGAGGACGACCGGGTGGACGGCCTGCACGAATCCGTGTTCCGGGTCATGCTGACACACATGCTCGAGGGCAGCCTGACCGCGTGTCTGCAGGTGATCCTGATCAGCCGGAACATCGAACGCATCGCAGACCTCGCCACAAACATCTGCGAGGACGTGATCTTCATGGTGCGCGGAACCACCGTGCGGCACGGAGGAGCCGAGGTGGCCGCCAGCGAAGACTAGAAGGCCAGCTGCAGGTTCAGCAGAAACTGGTTGTCCGCCAGGCCCGGCCCGGTGTTGGTCCGGTCGATGGCCTGTGACACGCCCACCAGGCTTCCGTCGATCCCGATCGAATACTGCAGGCCGAACTTCGCGTTGAAACCCGGGTTCACCATGAACCCGAACACCAGGAACTGGGTGCGATCCGGCTCGGTGCCGAGACCCACGGCGGGCTTGAACGAATCGTAGCGGGCCAGGAGGTCGAAGGCACCCCACAGGCTGTACCCGCCCTGCGCGTACCAGGCATCCGACGCGACCTTGTCCGTGCCGCCCTGCGGGTCGTACTCCACCCGCGCGTACTCGCCGGCGAAGGACCACGCGCGGTAGCGAATACCCAGGTCTGCGCTCCAGGCGAACCGGTTTCCCGTGAATTCCGTATAGCCCGGGATTCCAACACCTTCCGCGTCACCCGACGGCCGGCTCACCGGCAAGACCGGGTTCGCGCTGTCACTGGCCACCGCCAGGTCCGCCCCGATTTCGTATACGAAGTCTTCGAAGAACTCCACCTCGCCTACCGAGTTGTACTCGACTCGGCCCGCAAACAGGAATCGGCGATCGTCGTTCCCGAAGGTGGCGCCTTCCCCGTTGTACAGACCGCCCCAGTAGCTCAGTCGCTGCTCGAGCGCCACGCCGCGAAGCGCCGCGCCGACCTGCCGACCGGGCGCCAGGGCGAGCGAACCCTGCGATCGCTCGACGAACGGGATCGCATCCTTCGATTGCATGGTCTCGCGCCCGAAACCCGACATCAGGAGGCCCGCGTCCAACCGCAGAGCTTCGTTACTCAGCGGCACCGAGAGGCGCACGTCGAGAAGGCGTAGCGCGTCAGCCTCGAACTGGTATTCGGCCCGCAGGGCATAGTCGAATACGATGCCGATTTTTCCTGACACACCGAGGCGGGCGTCGTAGATCTCGAAGCCGCTCACTCCGTCGTAGCGGGACGACTCGAGGCGGAGCCCGGTGCGCAGCAGGCCGTCGACCTTCAGATCCGGCAGTTCCTGCGCGATCGCCCGCGGCGCCAGGGGCCCAAGCAGGATCGCGAGACCGAGCAAGCGAAGCATGTGGGTGCGAATCGTATGTGATCTCATCTACATCCGTCCCTATGTGCCTTGATTCCATTCGTCTGACGTCGCACTCGTTTCCACCGCGGCCAGGTCCGGAAACAGCCGCTTCCAACCGCCGAGTCCGACCGCGGCATTGATCCAGAAGTGCGCAACGATGGAGGGAAACAGGCTCCCCGTCCAGATCACCGGGACCGAGAGGAGGGCACCCAGCAGGGCAGCCCGCGTCATCCCGATGGTCTTCTGGTACCCGTGCGCCACACCAAAGGACACGCTCGTCAGGGCCGCGGCGGTCCACGGATCCCCCAGCGCGCCGGTGAACACGTGGTGCATGAATCCGCGGTACAGGTACTCTTCGCCCACTGCCGCCACCGCGGCGACGAGCAGGAACGCCCGCTTCTCGCGACTCGTGCGGGGCATCAGCACGAAGGACAATGGACTCTCGGCGAGCTTCAGGGCCTGTCCGAGTCGCACCACCAACCAGACCGTGGCCAGTCCGGCGGCCGCCACCCCCACCGCCCAGACGAACGCGGGCCCGGCCGTTTCCACCTTCCAGCCGACGTCCTCCGGCGGGATCGACTGCCACGCCGAGATCCCGAAGGTGACCGCGGCGAGCACTCCGATGGACACGGCGGCCGAGAAGTACACGGCGGGGCGCGCCGCCTTAATCTCCGCCACGTGCTCATCCCGCAGGCCCGTCCGGAAGGCGAGCAGCGGGAGGCCTATCGCCAGGGCGATGGCGTATCCAAGCACGAGCGGTGTGAAGGTCAAGATGGATTCATCTCCTCGGATCATGGTGTCGGGCGCTACCGCCCGGGGCATACGATACGCCGGCCGCCCGTCGCGGTAAACGGTCCCCGGATTGACACCGGGGTCCGCGAACCTGACGTTCCACTCCCGAACTCAGACCCCCATCCGTGGGCCCTGGTCATATGCACATAGAGATCGCGGTAGCCCAGTTCCGCCCCGTCAAGGGAAACCCGGCAGCCAGCCTGGACCGGATCGAGGATTCGTTCGCCCGGTTGCTGGAAAGGGAGTCCGTCCCGGATGTGGTGGTGTATCCGGAGACGGCCCTCACCGGGTATTTCCTCGAAGGGGGAGTCCGGGAGCACGCCGTCCCGGCGATGAGTTTGGCCACGGACCTCGCCGAACGGTATGCGCGGGCGGGGGGTGACGGCCGCCCGCTGGACGTCGTTCTCGGGTTTTACGAAGTGTGGGGTCATCGGCTCTACAACTCCGCCATGTACCTCGAGCTCGGTGGCGACGAGCCGCGCATCGTGCACGTCCACCGCAAGGTGTTTCTCCCCACGTATGGGGTCTTCCAGGAGGAGCGGTTCGTCGAGGCGGGCCACTCGGTGCGAGCGTTCGACACCCGCTGGGGCCGGGCGGCTATGCTGATCTGCGAGGACATGTTTCATTCGATCTCGGCGACGCTCGCCGCGCTGGACGGCGCGCAACTCCTGCTGGTGCCCAGCGCCTCCCCCGCCCGCGGCGCGCAGCCGGGCAGTGGCGTTCCGTCCAACCTCGGAAGGTGGCGGCGGCTCGCCCAGGGAGCGGCGGAGGAGCACGGGGTGGGAGTGGCCGTGTCGCAGCTCACCGGATTCGAGGGTGGAAAGGGGTTCGCGGGCGGCTCGCTCGTGTTCGGTCCCCGTGGTCAGCTCCTGGCCGAGGGTCCGCTGTGGGACGAGGCGGTCATCGACACCGGGTTGGATCTGGAGGAGTTGACCGCGGCACGAACCGACCAGCCATTGTTGGCAGACCTCGAGCGTGCCCTTCCGCGCTTGCTTCAGAGCCGGCACCTTCCGCCGGTGGAGGGCGGGTTCGCCCCCACCCGACCGGAGGCCACGACGGCCTCGGAGGACGAGGGCGAGTGGGTCGGACGACCGCCTCGGGCCGGGATGTCCGGCGCCATGGATCCGGCGCTCGTCGCGATCGACCCGGAACTCGTGAGCGAGTGGCTGGTTCGGTTTCTCCGCGACGAGATGCTGAAACGCCGCGGCTTCGAGCGGGCAGTGATCGGCCTGTCCGGCGGTGTGGACTCCGCGCTCACCGCGGCGCTGTGCGCCAGGGCGCTGGGGCCCGAGAACGTGACCGGCTTCCTGCTGCCCTACCGGACGTCGAGCCCGGAGAGCGCCGTGCACGCGATGCTGGTGGCCGACAGCCTGGGAATCGGAACCCGCACCGTCGACATCAGCGACGCAGTGGATGGCTATCTGGAGAACGAGGAACCGGA